>NZ_JAGYGF010000003.1:0-295634 GCF_019947305.1 Pseudomonas sp. BF-RE-21
GGGGCTTGATTTGACATGGGTGCCCTTACTGACTGGAAAAAATGCATTGGCGCACGCCCCTGTAGGAACGAGCCTGCTCGCGAAAAAGCCACAGGCGCCGCTGGGCATCTGGTTTCACGCGTTATCGTTAACGACCATCGCGAGCGGGCTCGCTCCTACGGAGGGCAGGTGGCGCCGGGAGAAAAAACATCACCAGCGCCACCACCAGGTAAATCAGATAAGCGCCGAGGGTGCTGACAGTCGGCGCATCCTGATACCCGAACATCCCGGCCAGCACCGAGCCCAGCGGGCCGTCCATTGGCAGCGTCGCGCTGAAGTCGAACAACACGGTTTGCAGCTGATTCCACACCCCGGCCTCATGTAGCGCCTGCACCGAGTTGGCGAGAATGCCGGCCGCGACCACGAGGATGAACAGCCCGGTCCAGCGAAAGAACGCGCCGAGGTTCAGGCGCATGCTGCCGGTGTAAATGAGGAAACCAACGATGATCGCCAGGATCAGGCCGAGCAGGGCGCCAATCGGTGCCGCCGGGCCTTCGCTTTGCTGGAACACAGCGAGCAGGAAAAACACCGTTTCCAGGCCTTCGCGGGCGACGGCGAAAAACACCATGGCGATCAGCGCCGTGACCTGATGTTTAGAGCCAGCCAACGCCTGATCGAGGGAGACGTGCAGCGAATGCTTGATCGAACGCGCCACCTTGCGCATCCAGAACACCATGGAACTGAGGATGCCGACCGCCACCAGGCCGACCACACCTTCAAACAGTTCCTGTTGTTTCTGCGGGAACTCAGCGCTGACCAGTTCCAGACCACCGCCCACCAGCAGGGCCAGCGCGGCGGCGAGAAACACACCGATCCACACGGCCGGCATCCACTGGCCGCGACCGGTTTGCTTGAGGTAGCTGGCGATGATGCCGACGATCAATGCGGCCTCGATGCCTTCGCGCAGCATGATCAGAAAAGGAACAAGCATTCAGCACCGTCGTGGAATTAGATAGGGTGCTAATTTGTAACATAATGACACTCATTCCCAAATGCCAATAGTTGACATTTACCTGAACCTAACCTGAACAACCCTCAACATCGCCCAAGTACCCCCTGTAGGAGCGAGCGGTGCGGCGATCCGACTTGCCCGCGAAGAGGCCATGTCAGTCACTGTGGATGTTGAATGACACACTGCTTTCGCGAGCAAGCTTCGCTCCTACGGAACTGTGTCGCTGTGCGCTACTATGCCCTCCACTCAAACAACAGGGCACACCCCGCGCAATGTCGGAAAAAGACACCATTTCCATTCAACTGGTGCGTGAAGCGCTGTTGCAAAGTTGCGCCCCTGGCGCGGCCACCGATGAGGTGTTGAACAAGGTCGGTATCGATCCGGCGCTGCTGGAGTCCGCCGTTGCCCGCGTCCCGGCCACGGCCTATGCGCGTTTGTGGCGGTTGCTGGCCCGACGTGGCGACGATGAGTTTTTTGGCATGGACCCGCGCAAGCTCAAATCCGGCAGCCTGGAGTTCCTGTGCCGCTGCTCGATGGTCCAGCCGAGCCTGGCCGCCGGCCTGACTTCGGGGCTGGGGTTTCTGTCGTTGATGCTCGAACACCTGCCCGCGCAGCTGGTTCGTCAGCAAAGTCTCGCGGAAATTGTCCTGCTGGAAGACGACCAGGACCCTCGCCGCGCGTTCACCTATTTCACCTACTGGATGATCGTTCACGGTGTTGCGTGTTGGCTGGCCGGGCGGCGGATTCCGATTCTGGCCATCGAGTTGCGCTGCCCGGAACCGGATTTCTGTGATGACTATCAGGTGATGTTTTCCGAGAACCTGCGTTTCGACCGGCCGCGCACCCGAATGATTTTTTCAGCCGATTGCCTGGACCTGCCGATCAAGCGCAGCGCGGAAGAACTCAAGCGCTTCCTGGCCCATGCGCCGGCCAATATTCTGGTCAAGTACCGCGACCCGGAGAGTCTGGCGAGTCGGATCAAGCACGATTTGCGGCAATTGCCCGCCGAGAAGTGGCCGGAAACCGAACCTCTGGCACAGCAACTGTGCATGTCGGCCTCGACCTTGCGGCGGCGGCTGGCGGAGGAGGGGCAAACCTATCAAGGCCTCAAGGACAGCGTGCGCAAGGAACTGGCCATTGTCTGGCTGGCGGAGCCGAGTATCAGCTTCGCCGAAATCGCCACGCGACTGGGGTTTGCCGATGCGAGCTCGTTCTACAAGGCGTTTCGCAAATGGTCGGGGTCGAATCCGGGGCATTACCGGAGTTTGATTCTGACCGAGGCCGACTGATCCGGATTTTGTATTGATGCAGCTGACCTCTTCGCGGGCAAGCCTCGCTCCTACAGAGAAATGCGATCCCCTGTAGGAGCGAGGCTTGCCCGCGAAGGCGTCAGCTCAGGCGCCGCACCTCTTGAATCTTGGCCAAACCAGTCAGACAACTTGATAGCTTTGACCATTGCCCCACCCCCCGCGCAGAGCGAGTATTTCGCTGTTGGTTACGCTTCCCCCAACCTAATAAAAATACCGAGGGATTCTGGCAATGCGCGATTACTTGTCTGCCACGTCACAGTTCAATTATCAGCACACCGTCGACGCCGCACTTGCGGGTAACCTGACGGCCCTCAATGCCTGTGTCGAGTGTTGCGACCGGCATGCGTTACCAGGTCGCATCGCGCTGTTCTGGGAAGGCCGGGACGGCACCAGTGCGACGTACACCTTCAGCGACTTGCAGGACAAGGCTGCACGTTTCGCCAATTTCCTGCTGGCGCAGGGCGTAAAAAAAGGCGACAAGGTCGCCGGCCTGCTGCCGCGCAATATCGAATTGTTGATCACCGTGTTCGCCACCTGGCGCATCGGCGCGGTGTATCAGCCGCTGTTCACCGCGTTCGGCCCAAAGGCCATCGAACATCGCTTGAGCAGCTCCGGTGCCAAAGTGGTGGTGACCGACGCGGTCAATCGCTCGAAACTCGCTGAAGTCGCCGACTGCCCGACCATCGTCACCGTCGGTGGTGCAAAAGGCCAGGGCATCGTCCGTGGCGATTTCAGTTTCTGGGCCGAACTGGCCAACTATTCCGCTGACTGCGAACCGGTGCTGCTGACCGGCGAAGACCCGTTCCTGCTGATGTTCACCTCTGGCACGACCGGCCCGTCGAAAGCGCTGTCGGTGCCGCTCAAGGCAATCGTCGCGTTCGAGAGTTACACCCGCGACGCCGTGGACCTGCGCCCTGAAGACGCTTTCTGGAACGTCGCTGATCCGGGTTGGGCCTACGGCATCTATTTCGGCGTCACCGGGCCGATGGCGATGGGGCATCCGATCACCTTTTACGATGGCCCGTTCACCCTCGAAAGCACCTGCAGGGTGATCAACAAATACGGGATCACCAACCTCACTGGGTCACCAACCGCCTATCGTCTGTTGATCGCCGGTGGCGATGAGTTCGCTAAGTCGATCAAAGGCAAGCTGCGCATCGTCAGCAGCGCCGGCGAGCCGTTGAATCCGGAAGTAATCCGCTGGTTCGCCGACAACCTTGGCGTGGTGATTCACGACCATTACGGCCAGACCGAATTGGGCATGGTCCTGTGCAACCACCACGGCCTCGATCATCCGATCCACATGGGCGCCGCCGGTTTTGCTTCGCCGGGCCACCGTATCGTGGTGCTGGACGAGGAGTACAAGGAACTGGGTGTCGGCCAACCCGGCATCCTCGCCATCGACCGCACTCAGTCGCCGATGTGCTGGTTCAACGGCTACGAAGGTGCACCGACCAAAGCCTTCGTCGGCAACTATTACCTGAGCGGCGACACCGTCGAGTGGAACCCGGACGGCAGCATCAGTTTCGTCGGCCGCAGTGACGACGTGATCACCACTTCCGGCTATCGCGTCGGCCCGTTCGATGTGGAAAGCGCATTGATCGAACACCCGGCCGTCGTCGAAGCCGCCGTGGTGGGCAAACCCGATCCGGAGCGCACCGAACTGGTCAAAGCCTTCGTCGTGCTCAGCGCGCAATACCGTGCCGCGCCGGAGTTGGCCGAAGAACTGCGCCAACATGTGCGCAAACGTCTGGCCGCGCACTCGTACCCCCGTGAAATCGAATTTGTCAGCGAATTGCCGAAAACCCCAAGCGGCAAATTGCAGCGCTTTATCTTGCGCAACCAGGAAATCGCCAAGGCTCAAGAGGCCGCAGCGAAGAACGTTTCAGCTTGAATCCAAGGAAACAATGATGCAGATCGAAAACAAGGTTTTTCTCGTCACCGGCGGTGCCTCCGGGCTCGGCGCGGCCACGGCTGAAATGCTGGTCGCGGCTGGCGCCAAAGTGATGCTGGTGGACATGAACGCCGAAGCGGTCGCGGCCCAGGCTGAACGTCTCGGCGCGCAAAGCGTGGTCGCGGACATCAGCAACGAAGCGGCGGCAGAGGCAGCGGTGCAGGCCACGGTCAAAGCCTTCGGTGGCCTGAACGGTCTGGTCAACTGCGCCGGCATCGTGCGTGGCGAGAAGATCCTCGGCAAAAACGGTCCGCATGCACTGGCTAGTTTCAGCCAGGTGATCAACGTCAACCTGATCGGCAGCTTCAACATGCTGCGTCTGGCGTCGGCGGCCATCGCCGAAACCGAGCCGGATGCCGATGGCGAGCGCGGTGTGATCATCAACACCGCTTCCGCCGCAGCCTATGACGGCCAGATCGGCCAGGCGGCTTATGCGGCATCGAAAGGCGCGATTGTCAGCCTGACCTTGCCGGCGGCTCGTGAACTGGCGCGCTTCGGTATCCGTGTGATGACCATCGCCCCAGGGATTTTCGAGACGCCGATGATGGCCGGCATGACCCCGGAAGTCCGCGATTCCCTTGCCGCTGGCGTGCCGTTTCCACCACGTTTGGGCAAACCGGCCGAGTACGCGCAGCTGGTCAGGCATATCATTGATAACAGCATGCTCAATGGCGAGGTGATCCGTCTCGACGGTGCCTTGCGCATGGCCGCCAAGTAAGGAGGATTTGTCATGACCCTTTCCCACGATCCAATCGTTATCGTCAGCGCCGTCCGTACCCCGATGGGCGGTTTCCAGGGTGAACTGAAAAGCCTGACTGCACCGCAGTTGGGTGCCGCCGCGATTCGCGCCGCCGTTGAACGCGCCGGTGTGGCGCCGGACGCGGTTGAAGAAGTGCTGTTTGGCTGCGTGCTGCCCGCCGGCCTCGGCCAGGCCCCGGCGCGCCAGGCTGCACTGGGCGCCGGGCTGGATAAATCGACCCGCTGCACCACCCTGAACAAGATGTGCGGTTCCGGTATGGAAGCGGCCATCCTGGCCCATGACATGCTGCTCGCCGGCAGCGCCGATGTGGTGGTGGCGGGCGGCATGGAAAGCATGTCCAACGCGCCATACCTGCTGGACCGCGCCCGCAGTGGTTATCGCATGGGCCATGGCCGTGTGCTCGATTCCATGTTCCTCGACGGTCTGGAAGACGCCTACGACAAGGGCCGCCTGATGGGCACTTTCGCCGAAGATTGCGCTGAAACCAACGGCTTCAGCCGCGAAGCCCAGGATGCGTTTGCCATCGCTTCGACCACCCGCGCGCAGCAGGCGATCAAGGACGGCAGCTTCAAGGACGAGATCGTGCCGCTGACCGTGACCGTCGGCAAAGAGCAAGTCGTCATCAGCAACGATGAGCAGCCGCCGAAAGCCAAACTGGACAAGATTGCCTCGCTGAAACCGGCCTTCCGCGAAGGCGGCACGGTGACGGCGGCCAACTCCAGCTCGATTTCCGACGGTGCGGCGGCGCTGGTGCTGATGCGTCGTTCCGAAGCGGACAAGCGCGGCCTCAAACCGCTGGCGGTGATCCATGGCCACGCGGCATTCGCCGACACGCCGGGCCTGTTCCCGGTGGCACCGATCGGCGCGATCAAGCGGCTGATGAAGAAAACCGGCTGGTCGTTGAATGACGTGGACCTGGTGGAAGTCAACGAAGCCTTCGCCGTGGTAGGCATGGCAGCGATGACCCATCTGGAAATCCCCCACGAGAAACTCAACGTGCACGGCGGCGCGTGCGCCTTGGGCCACCCGATCGGTGCGTCCGGCGCGCGGATCCTCGTGACCCTGCTCTCGGCCCTGCGCCAGAAAGGCCTGAAACGCGGCGTTGCGGCGATCTGCATCGGCGGCGGCGAAGCCACGGCGATGGCCGTGGAATGCCTGTACTGATCTGACCTGTAGGAGCCGGCTTGCCGGCGATGGCGCACTTGAAATTGCCATCGCCAGCAAGCTGGCTCCTACAGAGGCGATTACATTTTTAAGGATTTGCCATGATTCCCAATGACGAACAACTGCAGATCAGCGAAGCGGCCCGGCAGTTTGCCCAGGAACGGCTGAAACCGTTCGCCGCCGAATGGGACCGTGAGCACCGTTTTCCCAAGGAAGCCATCGGCGAAATGGCTGAACTGGGCTTCTTCGGCATGCTGGTGCCCGAACAGTGGGGCGGGTGCGACACCGGTTACCTGGCCTACGCCATGGCCCTGGAAGAAATCGCCGCCGGCGACGGCGCCTGCTCGACCATCATGAGCGTGCACAACTCGGTCGGCTGCGTGCCGATCCTGAACTACGGCAACGACGACCAGAAAGAACGCTTTCTCAAACCGTTGGCCAGCGGTGCAATGCTTGGCGCTTTCGCCCTGACCGAACCGCAGGCCGGCTCCGATGCCAGTGGCCTGAAAACCCGTGCGCGCCTGGAAGGCGATCATTACGTCCTGAACGGTTGCAAACAGTTCATCACCTCCGGGCAGAACGCCGGCGTGGTGATCGTGTTTGCGGTAACGGACCCGAGCGCCGGCAAACGCGGGATCACCGCGCTGATCGTGCCCACCGATTCACCGGGCTACAAAGTCGCCCGCGTCGAAGACAAACTCGGCCAGCATGCGTCCGACACCTGCCAGATTCTGTTCGAAGACGTCAAAGTGCCGGTGGCCAACCGCTTGGGCGAAGAGGGCGAAGGCTATCGAATTGCCCTGGCCAACCTCGAAGGCGGCCGCGTCGGTATCGCTTCGCAATCGGTGGGCATGGCCCGAGCCGCGTTTGAAGCGGCGCGGGATTACGCCCGTGAGCGCGAGAGTTTCGGCAAACCGATCATCGAGCATCAGGCCGTTGCGTTCCGCCTGGCGGACATGGCGACCCAGATCGCCGTCGCCCGGCAAATGGTGCATTACGCCGCCGCGCTGCGTGACAGCGGCAAACCGGCGTTGGTCGAAGCGTCCATGGCCAAACTGTTCGCCTCGGAAATGGCCGAAAAGGTCTGCTCTGCAGCGTTGCAAACCCTCGGCGGTTACGGTTACCTGAACGACTTCCCGCTGGAGCGGATCTACCGCGACGTGCGGGTATGCCAGATCTACGAAGGCACCAGCGATATTCAGCGCATGGTCATTTCGCGCAGTCTTTAAGAAGGAGTCCATTGTGAGTTACGAAACGATTTTGCTGGAAATCCATGGCCGTGTCGGCCTGATCACCCTGAACCGTCCGCAGGCGCTGAACGCGTTGAACGCGCAGATCGTCAGCGAACTGAACCACGCCCTCGATGGCCTGGAAGCCGATTCGAACATCGGTTGCATCGTGCTGACCGGCTCGAAAAAAGCCTTCGCCGCCGGTGCCGACATCAAGGAAATGGCCGAGCTGACCTACCCGCAGATCTACCTCGACGATCTGTTCAGCGACAGCGACCGCGTGGCCAACCGCCGCAAGCCGATCATCGCTGCCGTGAACGGTTTTGCCCTGGGCGGTGGTTGTGAACTGGCGTTGATGTGCGACTTCATCCTCGCCGGCGATAACGCCCGGTTCGGCCAACCGGAAATCAACCTCGGCGTGTTGCCGGGCATGGGCGGCACCCAGCGCCTGACTCGCGCCGTCGGTAAGGCCAAGGCGATGGAAATGTGCCTGAGCGGGCGTTTGATCGATGCCGTGGAAGCAGAGCGTTGCGGGATCGTCGCGCGAATCGTGCCAGCGGATGAATTGCTGGAAGAAGCGCTGAAAGTCGCCGCACTGATCGCCAAGAAGTCGCTGCCGATTGCGATGATGGTCAAGGAAAGCGTCAACCGCGCCTTCGAAGTGAGCCTGTCGGAAGGCGTGCGCTTTGAGCGTCGGGTGTTCCATGCGGCGTTTGCGACGCAGGATCAGAAGGAAGGGATGGCGGCGTTTATTGCCAAGCGTGAGGCGGAGTTCGTCGGTAAGTGATGTAGCGTTCTCACGGACGTCTTCGCGGGCAAGCCTCGCTCCTACGGGTTATGTGTTGTTCATGCGAACACCGATAACCTGTAGGAGCGAGGCTTGCCCGCGAAGCTTTTTAAGGTTCACACCAGATAATTTTTCAACTCTCGGGCAATCACCATCCGCTGAATCTCGCTCGATCCTTCATAAATCTGCGTGATCCGCGCATCCCGGTAGTAACGCTCCACCGGGTAATCCTCCAGATACCCGTACCCGCCATGGATCTGCATCGCTGACGAGCAGACCTTCTCAGCCATTTCCGAGGCAAACAGCTTGGCCTGCGAAGCCTCCGACAGACACGGCTTGCCGGCACTGCGCAACCGCGCGGCGTGCAGGATCATCAACCGTGCAGCGTTGAGTTGCATGTGCATGTCGGCCAGCATGTTGGCGATGCTCTGGTGCTCGATGATCGGCTTGGCGAACTGCACGCGATCACGGGAGTAGGCCAGCGCCGCTTCGAAAGCGGCACGCGCGATACCCAAGGCCTGCGCGGCGATGCCGATGCGTCCGCCTTCGAGGTTGGAGAGGGCGATGGCCAGGCCTTTACCGCGCTCACCCAACAGATTGGCTTCGGGGATGGTGCAGTTGCTCAGGGTGACTGCGCAGGTATCGGACGCGCGAATGCCCATCTTGTGTTCAGTGCGATCAACGATGAAACCGGCGGTATCGGTCGGCACCAGAAACGCCGAGATACCACGCTTGCCCAGGTCCGGATCGGTCACGGCAAACACAATCGCCAGTTTCGCCCGTTTACCGTTGCTGACGAATTGCTTGGCGCCGTTGATCACCCACTGGCCGTCGCGCAGTTCGGCGCGGGTACGCAGGTTATGCGCCTCGGAACCGGCTTGCGGCTCGGTCAGGCAGAAGCAGCCGATGGCCTTGCCGCTGGCCAGATCCGGCAACCAGGTCTGTTTCTGTTCGTCGGTGCCGTAGTTCATGACCGGCCCGCAACCCACGGAATTGTGGATGCTCATCAGTGCGCCCGTGGCGCCGTCGCCGGCGGAAATCTCTTCCACCGCCAGGGCGTAGGCGACGTAATCGACATAAGTGCCGCCCCATTCCTCGGGCACCACCATGCCCAGCAGCCCCAGTTCGCCCATCTTCGCCACCAGACCGTCGTCGATCCAGCCGGCCTTTTCCCAGGCTTGCGCGTGGGGCGCGATTTCGCCGCGGGCAAAGTCCCGGGCCATGTCGCGGATCATGACTTGCTCTTCGCTCAATTCGATATCGTGCATGGCTCAGCTCCCGCTCCGGTCAAACCCTGTGAAAAAACTCGCGACGTGTGCGGCGTCCAGCGCCTGCAAGGTCGGCGGGTTCCAGCGCGGGGTCTTGTCTTTGTCGATCAGCAAGGCGCGCACGCCTTCGATCAGGTCGCCGCGCTCGAACCACTGACGGTCCAGGTGCAGCTCCAGGGCAAAACAGTCTTCCAGACTCAGGTGCCGACCGCGCCGCAGCATTTCCAGGGTCACGCCCATGGCCAGCGGTGAACGGCTTTGCAGCAGGTCGGCGGTGGTGGTCGCCCATTCATGGCTGTCGGCAACCGTGACGTTGCGCAGTTGTTCAACAATACCCGGCACATCGGGCAGGGCGAAGAAGTGATCGATAGCCGGGCGCAGCGCTTCCAATGGCGCGTCCGGCAGTTGCTGCACGGCGAGTCGGGCCAGCAGGCCTTGCAGGTCCTTGAGCGGCGTGTCGTGCCATTCCAGCTGATCGAGTTTTTCGTCCAGCGTGGCCAGTTTGCTGCTGTCCAGATACCAGTCGGCCAGGCCGCAATAGAGCGCATCCGCCGCACGGATCTGCACGCCGCTGACGCCCAGGTAGATCCCCAGTTCACCGGGGATGCGCGGCAGGAAGTAGCTGCCACCGACGTCCGGGAAATAACCGATGGCCACTTCCGGCATCGCCAGGCGGCTTTTTTCGGTGACCACGCGCAGGTCGGCGCCTTGCACCAGGCCCATGCCGCCACCCAGGACGAAGCCGTCCATCAGGGCGAGAACCGGTTTGCGGTAATGGTGAATCGCGAGGTCGAGGGCGTATTCCTCGACGAAGAAGTCTTCGTGCAGGGTGTCGCCGTTTTTGAAGCTGTCATACAGCGAGCGGATGTCGCCGCCGGCACAAAAGGCTTTTTCACCGGCACCGCGCAAGACCACCGCGTGAATGTTCGAATCCTGCGCCCAGGCGTCGAGCTGACGCTGCAGATTGCGCACCATGTCGAGGGTAATGGCGTTGAGGCCGGCGGGGCGGTTGAGGGTCAGGTGACCGATATGGTTGCGAACCTCGGCCAGCACGTCGTTTTGCGTGGCATCCATGGACGAAGTCCACTTCGATAAAACCTGAGCAGTCATCACTAACTCCCTGCTTTTATTGTTCTTTATAGAGAAGCTCGCGCGCGAGCGATGCTGGATCGTAACAGTGCAAATTTGCCTAGTACAACCCGGATATGTGCAGGTCTCGTGTGCATTTTTGTAATAGCGCTGAAGAACTTCCCTCTCAAGACCACCGCGGGCCGCGCTCACGACCGAATCGGCTGTGAAAACAGCCTTATCAGCGCAATCGGGGCGTCTGGAGCGGCCCTTACGACACCTGCAACAGGTTATCTGTTGGCATTCTGGCCGTGCTTTTGAAGCCGTCTGTGCCGAGGGTTTCAGGCTGGAGGCCGCAACGTGCGGCCCCTCGAACAAAACAATAAGAACGCTGTTGCGGCTCGCGCCGCACCGACTCTCTGTTCCTGCCCATAAAGGCGGTCCGGTTCGCCAGGCCGCGATAACTCCAAACAAATCGGGACTCAAGAAGATGAATATCAAATGGCTGACTTTGCCGACACTCGCGCTGCTGTGCTGCACCACCGGCGCCCATGCCAAGGAATGGAAAGAGCTGCGATTCGGCGTCAACCCAAGCTACCCGCCTTTTGAGTCAACCACCGCCGATGGCGGCGTGCAGGGCTTTGGCGTGGACCTGGGCAACGCGATCTGTGCCGAGCTGAAACTGACTTGCGTGTGGGTCAGCAATGATTTCGACGGGCTGATTCCAGCCCTCAAGGCCGGCAAGTTCGACGCCATCGAATCGTCGATGACCGTGACCGAGCCGCGCAAAAAGCAGATCGACTTCACCGACCGTCTGTACGCCGGGCCGACCGCCATCGTCACCCGCAAGGACTCCGGGCTGCTGCCCACCGCCGAGTCGCTGCGGGGCAAGACCATCGGTTACATGCAGGGCACGATTCAGGAAACCTACGCCAAGGCCAAACTGGGGCCGGGCGGCGTGAAGCTGCGCGCTTATCAGAATCAGGATCAGGTGTACGCCGACCTGGTTTATGGCCGTCTCGATGCGTCGATCCAGGACAAGCTGCAAGCACAGATGAGCTTTCTCACATCGCCACAAGGGGCTGACTTCCAGAACAGCGAAGGCATCAGCGACCCGTTGGTGCCGTCGGAAATCGCCATCGGCGTGCGCAAGGACAACGAAGAACTCAAAGGCATGCTCAATGCCGCCATCAAGGCCCTGCACGACAAGGGCATCTACGCACAGATCCAGCAGAAGCATTTCGGCGATCTGGACCTCTACAACAACTGATCCTCGCGCCCCAAGACACTGTGCCGTGAACCGGCACAGTGTTTCATCGTGGGTGCCTCAAGACAGGTGACTGGCGTGAATTCCTTCCTGAATCTGATCGGGCTCGATGTTTCGGCCCTGCAAGGCTATGGCCCATTGTTGCTGCACGGCACCTGGGTCACGTTGAAACTGTCGGCGCTCTCGCTGCTGGTGAGCATGGCGCTGGGGTTGCTCGGCGCGGCGGCAAAGCTGTCGCCGCTGAAGCTGTTGAACCTGCCGGCAACCTTCTACACCACCTTGATTCGCGGTGTGCCGGACCTGGTACTGATGCTGCTGATTTTCTACAGCCTTCAAGGCTGGCTGAGCAGCCTGACCGAAGCGATGGGCTGGCCGTACATGGAAATCGACCCGTTCGTGGCCGGGATTATCACCCTCGGGTTTATCTATGGCGCGTATTTCACCGAGACCTTTCGCGGGGCGATCCTCAGCGTGCCGCGTGGACAGCAGGAAGCCGCGGCGTGTTTCGGTTTGAACCGCTGGCAGCGGTTTCGCTTCGTGGTGTTTCCGCAAATGATGCGTTTCGCCTTGCCGAGCCTGGGCAACAACTGGCTGGTGTTGCTCAAGGCCACGGCGCTGGTGTCGATCATCGGCCTGTCGGACCTGGTAAAGGTCGCGCAGGAGGCCGGTAAAAGCACCTTCAACATGCTCGATTTCCTGCTGATGGCGGCGGCGCTTTATCTGCTGATCACCAGCGCGTCGAACTACGCCTTGCGTGTGTTGGAGCGACGTTACAACCAGGGCGTACGGGGGATGGCGCGATGATCGAGTTGATTGCCGAATACTGGAAACCCTTTCTGTTCAGCGACGGCGAGACCCTCACTGGCCTGGCGATGACCCTGTGGTTGCTGGTGGCGAGCATCGCGATGGGCTTTGTCCTGTCGTTGCCGTTGGCGATCCTGCGCACCTCGCGCTGGGGCTTGCTGCGCTGGCCGGTTCAGCTGTTTACCTACGTGTTTCGCGGTACGCCGCTGTATATCCAGCTGCTGATTTGCTACAGCGGGATCTACGGCATCGCGGTGGTGCGCTCGCAGCCGCTGCTCGAAGCGTTCTTTCGCGACGCGATGAATTGCACGCTGCTTGCGTTCACCCTCAACACTTGCGCCTATACCGTGGAAATTTTTGCCGGGGCGATCCGCAGCATTCCCTACGGTGAGATCGAGGCAGCCCACGCTTATGGCTTGAGCGGCTGGCGCCTGTACCTGCGACTGATCCTGCCCTCGGCGCTGCGCCGGGCGCTGCCGTATTACAGCAACGAAGTGATTCTGATGCTGCACGCGACTTCGGTGGCGTTCACCGCAACCATTCCGGACATTCTCAAAGTCGCCCGCGACGCCAACGCCGCGACCTTCATGACCTTTCAGGCGTTCGGCATTGCCGGCCTGCTGTACCTCGCGTTGTCGTTCGGCCTGGTCGGCGCATTTCGCCTCGCGGAAAAGCGCTGGCTGAGCTTTCTCGGGCCGACTCATTAATCCATTTATCCAGACCAGCGCCGAATCGGGTGCTGCTGCAGGGGTGTCTGCATGTACAAACTCACGGTTGAAAATCTGTATAAACGTTTTGGTGACAATGAAGTGCTCAAGGGCGTCTCGTTGAATGCGCGGGCAGGGGACGTGGTGAGCATGATCGGCGCCAGCGGTTCAGGCAAAAGCACCATGCTGCGTTGCATCAATTTTCTGGAACGGGCGGACGAAGGCGTCATCGAACTCGACGGCGAACGGGTCATCACTCGCCCGGGCGCGAGTGGCATGCGCGTCGCCCATCCGGCACAGTTGCAGCGCTTGCGCACGCGCCTGGCGATGGTGTTCCAGCATTTCAACTTGTGGAGTCACCTGACCGTCCTGGAAAACATCGTGCTGGCGCCGTGCCGGGTGCTGGGCATCAGCCGCAAGGCGGCTGAGGAAAGTGCGCGGGCTTATCTGGACAAGGTCGGCTTGCCGCAGCGAGTCGCCGATCAATACCCGGCGTTTCTGTCCGGCGGCCAGCAACAACGGGTGGCGATTGCCCGGGCGCTGGCGGTGGAGCCGGAAATTCTGCTGTTCGACGAGCCGACCTCGGCCCTTGATCCGGAGTTGGTCGGCGAAGTGCTCAAGGTGATTCAGGCACTGGCGGAAGAAGGCCGGACCATGTTGATGGTGACCCACGAAATGGGCTTTGCCCGGCAGGTGTCGAGTCAGGTGTTGTTCTTGCATCAGGGGCGGGTCGAGGAGCAGGGTGATGCGACGATCCTCGACCGGCCAAACAGTGAACGTTTGCAGCAATTCCTATCGGGTCGTTTGAAGTGAGGCAAGACGTACATGGCGGATATCCGCGATCTGTCGATCGTGCTTGATCGTATCGATCAGGCAATCATTGAAGTGCTGCGCCATGAAGGGCGCATCACTTACCAAAAGCTTTCGGAGCGCGTGCACCTGACCCCCAGGCCATGCCTGGAACGGGTGCGCAAGCTTGAACAGCTCGGGGTCATTCGCGGTTACGGGGCGATCCTCGATGAGAAAAAACTGACGCCCGGACTGTCTTTGCTGGTGTTGGTGGCGCTGTCGAATCAGAGCGGGCGGGCGGCGCAAAAAGCCTTCGAAGCCAAGGTCCGTGCTTGCCCGCAGGTGCTGGAGTGTCGCTTGATCAGCGGCGCGTTCGACTACAGCCTGCGCATGCGTTGCCGCGACATGGAACATTACCGGGTACTGACCGAAGTCTGGTTCGACGACCCGGAGCTGCACATCGACAAACTGGTCAGCCACCCGGAACTGGCGATGGTCAAGACCACGATGGAGTAGTGAACAAGCCAGTTCCCTGTGGGAGCGAGCCTGCTCGCGATTGCGGTATGTCATCCAGCAATAATGTTGTCTGACACACCGCAATCGCGAGCAGGCTCGCTCCCACATTTGGTTCTGGGTGTCTGCCGAATCGGCTGGACGAGCCGGAATCTTCAGCCGTTTCCATCACCTTAAAAACCCTTATCAACCGGGTTTTCCCGCTCCCGAAACAGACAATGAGCCTCTCTCAACCCTCATTGAATCTGTGCCCATGCAAACCACCAATACCGTTTTGATGATTCGCCCGACACGTTTCTCTTTCAATCAGGACACGGCGGCAAACAACCGTTTTCAGCGCCCGGCAGCCGTGTCCGAAGACGTTCAGCTCAAGGCCCTGCAAGAATTCGATGGCTACGTTGCCGCACTGCGCGGGCAAGGCGTCGAGGTCCTTGTGCACAACGACCTTGAAGCCCCGCACACGCCAGACTCGATCTTTCCCAACAACTGGTGGAGCAGTCACCCCGACGGCACGTTGGTGCTGTATCCGATGCAAGGCCACAACAGGCGACTGGAGCGGGATAAAGGTGTGCTCGACTGGCTGCGCGACGAATACCGGGTCGAGCAGTTGCTGGACCTTTCCAGCCTCGAACAGCAGGAAGTCTTCCTGGAAGGCACCGGCAGCATGGTGCTGGATCGTCAGCAGCGGATTTGCTACGCCGGCTATTCCACCCGCACCCACGCCCGGGCGCTGGATCAGGTGGTCAACCATCTGGGTTACGAGCTATGCGCGTTCACGGCGCAGGACCGTCAGGGCGTCGCGATTTACCACACTAACGTGATGATGAGCGTCGGTACGCGGCTGGCCATTGCCTGCCTGGCATCGGTCACGAACCCGAGCGAACGCCTGGCCCTGCGCTCGCGGCTGGAAGACAGCGGCAAGCAAGTCATCGCGCTGAACTGGAGCCAGTTGGAATCCTTTGCCGGCAACATGCTGGAAGTTCAAAGCAGTGCGGGCGACCCCGTGCTGGTGATGTCACGTACCGCCTGGCAAGCGTTGGACACCCGCCAGCGTCGGTTGATTGAAGCCCACACCACGCCGCTGCCAGTGAACATCGACACCATCGAACGCATTGGCGGCGGCAGCGCCCGCTGCATGTTGGCCGAAGTATTCCTGCCCAAACACCTGACTGCCAAGGAGCAAGTGCGATGATCGTCCGTCCCGCCACACCGGCTGACCTGCCGGCACTCCTGGCCCTGGCCCATAGCGCCGGGACCGGTTTGACCACCTTGCCTGCCGATGCGCCGCGTTTGCGCCAGCGTCTGGAATGGGCCGCGAAAACCTTTGCCGGCGACGCCGAGCGTGCCGATGCCGACTACCTGTTTGTGCTGGAAAACGACCAGCAAGAAGCGATCGGTATTTGTGCGCTGGCCGGTGCCGTCGGCCTGCGCGAGCCCTGGTACAACTATCGAATGGGCTTGTTTGTCGCGGCGTCGAAAAACCTCGGGATCAATCAACAACTGCCGACGTTGTTCCTGGGCAACGACATGACCGGGCAATCGGAGTTGTGCTCACTGTTCCTGCACGCCGATCATCGCAGCGGGCTGAACGGGCGCTTGTTGTCGAAGGCGCGGTTCCTGTTTCTCGCAGAGTTCCGTCAGCACTTCGGCGACAAGGTCATTGCAGAGATGCGCGGCTACTCGGACGAAGCGGGCATTTCACCGTTCTGGGAAGGACTGGGGCGGCACTTTTTCAAGATGGACTTTGCCGATGCCGATTATCTTACCGGCCTGGGCAACAAGACCTTCATCGCGGAACTGATGCCCAAGTTTCCGCTGCCGACCTGCCTGTTGCCGGAAGCGGCGCGCTCGGTGATTGGCCGCGTCCATCCCAACACCGAGCCGGCGCTGGGCATGCTGCAGGCGGAAGGATTCGAACACCGCGATTACATCGACATTTTCGACGGCGGGCCGCTGATTGAATGCGCCACCGCCGACATCCGAGCGGTGCGTGACAGTCAGGTACTGCAATTGAGCATTGGCACCCCCGGAGAACAGGCGGCGACTTACCTGATTCACAACCGCCAGTTTGCCGAGTGCCGGATTACCGCAGCACCGGCGCGGGTAGCGGCGGGCACGTTGATTGTCGATGCGCAGACCGCAAAAACACTGGGGTTGAGTGCCGGGGCATCGGTGCGGGCAGTGAGTCTGGCAGTACCGGCCAAGCAATTATCTGCGGCTTGACTCGATCCTTCAGGAGCGAGGCTGCTCGCTCCTGAAAGGTTCTGTAGGGTGTCAGGTTCTGCGGCTAAGGACTTCAGTGATACTGCGCCGTTTGGCATGCAACTCACTGGCTTGAATCAATTGTTCAAGGTCTTCGGGCGTGACATCAAAGAAAGCTTCCATGTCCGCCAGCGCCCGTTTCAGGTCCTGGGCAGTGATCGCCTGGCTGTCGATGGGCGGGTGATCGGCTGGCACCATCGCCACCGGTTCACTGGCGCGTCTTGGGTAACGAATGCGCGTCAGGTTGTTGTACGCCAGCGCGCTGAGCAACATCGTCGAGGCGCCGAGCATTACCGGGCCGAGAGCTTTCCAGTCCAGCGCGATGGTCGCCGGGTCTGCCAATACCAGCAGCAACGCCAAGGCACCGGCCGGCGGATGCAGGCAACGCAGCCAGCACATCAGGATCAGCGACATGCCTGCGGCCAGGCAAGCACTGCCAAGGGTTCGTCCGAGCACGTGGGCGACCAACAATGCGACCACCCCAGCGCTCAAGTAGCCGCCGAGAATCGACCAGGGTTGCGCCAATGCGCCGGAGGACACCGCGAACAACAGCACTGCCGAGGCGCCCAGCGGACCGATCAGGTGCTGCGCCACTTCGATGCCGAAAGCCTGTGAGCACAGCCAGACGCTGAACATCGTACCGAGGGCCATGCCGATGGCGGCGCGGCTCCATTCAGAAGGTCGAGTATTGATGGCGGCGGGGAACCAGCGAGCAAACATGAGGTGAACGGTCCGTTGCAAAAGTCGAGGCAAAAAAAAGGCTTAGCTGGGATACCCAGAAAGCCCTTGAAGTCGTTCCAACTATTGGGGGAGGAACGAGGCACAGTGTGCCGCTCATTCCAGACGGAGACAAATTCATATTAATGCAGTTTCAGTGCATTAATTTTGCTGTAAAGCCACCCGGCGTCCGCTCATGAAACACAGGAAACCGCCCATGGCGGTCAGCGCGCTCAGGGCATAAAACATCGTCGGCGCCGGGGTGTGCATCAACAGGAAACCGCAAATCACCGGGCTCAGGGCACCGCCCAGGGCCGCCAGGTTTTGCGCGCCGTAGTAACTGCCGCGCAGTTCTTCCGGGGCCAGGGTGTCGACGAACAGGAATTCGGCGGGGTAAATGATCATTTCGCCGAGGGTGAAGATGAACATCGCGATGCACCACGACACCAGGCTATCGGCCAGGCTGAAGCCGATCAGGCCGAGGATGAACAGGCTGGTGCCACCGGCAATCCAGTAGCGCAGTTGTTCACGCTTGAGGAAACGGCCGATCTGGTATTGCAGCAGGATCACGCTCATGGCGTTGCAGGCGAGCAGGGCGGCCATGGTTTCCAGGGCGCGTTTGGAGTCCTGGGTCACCAGCAGGTATTGCGACAGGTACAGGGTGAAGCGCCCATGGACCACGGTGCTGAGCAGGCAGCCGCAAGTGAACATAATCAGCGTGCGGTCGTTTTTCAGGGTGATCAGGGTTTTCAGAAAGCTTTGCGGCTGGCCGATCACCGGTGTCTGGCTCGAATCTTTCGGGATCCCGCTCATCAGGAAGATGCTGAAAAACGCAATGCCGCCGGCAATCAGGAACGGCGCAATCGGGTAGACACCGGCGATGACCACGCCAAGCATCGGCCCCGTGGCGTAACCGATGTTGGTCAGGGTGTAGCGCAGGGAAAAGGCCTTGGCACGCTGGCCCATGGGCAGGTTTTCGCTGAGGATCGCCTTCGAGCCAATCAGGAACAGCGCCGAAGCGGTTTCGGTGATCACCAGGGTCAGGGTGGTCAGGTAGAGGTTTTCGGCGAAGGTCAGCAACACGAAACCGATGGCGCTGGAGAGCATGGCGAGGATCAGCAGCCGGCGTTTTTCGAGGCGGTCGATGATGTAGCCGCCGTAGAGCGCAAGCAGGGTAGCGATGAACACCGCGATGCCCAGCAGCAAGCCAACGTCCTGTTGGTTGAGGCCCAGTTTGTTGCTCAGGAACAACGTGAGCAACGGGCTGGTGATGGCGCGGCTGACGACGATGGTCAGCGATACGATCATCAACCGGCGGATAACAAGCGAGTAAGTGGCCACGGTGGGGCAAATGTCCTTATTCAGATTTCAGGGTGTTCGACGGTGTACCGTGTCGCGCCCAATCGCGAGCAGGCTCGCTCCCACATTTGGAATGCGTTCCCCTGTGGGAGCGAGCCTGCTCGCGATTGGGTCAGATCAGTCACCGCATTACTCAAGTCAGCCACCGATCCAGCACAGCAACCGATTCCAGCTGTTCCAACCGCCACATCTGCCCGATCAGTTCCTCTGCCTGCAACCTCGGCATCACCCGCACCGCCAGACTGAAAAACTTCTGTTCCAACGCGTCATCACTCAACGGATTACCCGGCGCACCCAGTGGCGGGTCGACGCACAGGCTCGCCTGCCGACCGTCCACCGTCCGCACGCTCACCACGGGCTCGCCATCCTCTGACAGTTGCGGGTCCACTACAAGACGAATGCGCGACATCCACAGCGCAATCTGCGGAACACGCCGTTGCTCGTCGTCGTACGCCTCCAGCCGGCAATGCCCATGAACCAGGCGTGCGGCGAGGGCGTACGGCAAGCTCATCTGCGCCGCCGCGAGGCTGCTCACTTCCTGAGCGCCGCACATGTCCTGCAGAAACCCGCACAGCGAAACCTCAAGGTCTTCAACCTGATCGGCATCCACCTGCAGTTGATCCAGCAACAACCCCAACGCGTCGATGGCCGAATGCGTGCCACGGCACGAGGCGTACGGCTTGATCGAACAGCGGGCGAGCTTCCACACGACGCCCAGGTCGGCATCCAGTGCCTCCGGTTGTGCCGTCTCGCCGGCCAGGGTTTTCAGGAAACCGCCCCAGACATCATCGAACAGCTTCGACGGCCCGGTGATGCCTTGCTGCGCAAACCGTGCCGCCAGCAATCCACCTTCGGCGGCGCGCCCGCTGTGCAGTTTTTTACTCTGCGAGCCGTCGTGGATGAAGGCCCACAAGCCGCCGCTGAAACTGCCGGCAATGCCCAGTGCCGAGAGCATTTGTCCGGCGTTCAAACCCAGGATGCGTGCACTTGCCGCCGCCGCGCCAAACACGCCGCAGGTGGCGGTGGAATGCCAGCCGGCGCCGTTGTGCGCCGAATAACCACCACAGGCTTCGAGCACGCGGCGGCCGACTTCGTAACCGATGACCACCGCCGTGATGAACTCGCGACCACTGACCGGCCGCGTGCACATCGAAACAGCCGCCATCACCGCCGGCAGCACCACTGCGCCGGAATGGTCACAGCCACCGGTGTCATCCAGTTCCAGCGCATGTGCGGCGACGCCGTTGAGCATTGCAGCCTGAGCGGCGCCGACCCGCAGGTCCGCGCCCCAGACCAGTGTGCCGCCGGTTTCACCCGCGAACACCAGGCGCGCCTGTTTCGCCACATCGCTGTCAGCCCCGGCCAGCGTCGCGCCAAAGGTGTCGAGAATGTGCCGTTTGGCTTGTGCAACCAGTGCCGGGGGCAAGTCTTCAAATCGTGTGTCGACGCAAAACTGCGCCAGTCGTTGCAAACGCTCGGTCATAGGAGGTAGTCCCGATAATGCCGTTCGTACACTGACGCCGGGTGATCCTCGGTCACAGGCGTCGCGGAATCGGCCCACCACTGAGCGACTTCGGCTCCGGTGGCGATCCACACGTCGTTGTGTTGCTGAATGCCCTGCAGCAATTCGCGCAACACGCCGATCCGCCCCGGCGTGGCAATGATTTCCGGGTGCAAACGCAGTACGTAACACAGCCCGAAGCGGTGAAACCCGGCGAAGTCCATTTGCAGGTTGCCCAGGGTGTGGCTGTAAGAGGCGATCCGCGATTGCGCCGGCGGCACCGCCGGGCTCAGGTTGAACGCGAAGTAGGGTTCGTCTTCCAGCTCGTAGTGCAAGGGCAGTTCGACCACCTGCGGCGCCGTGGGATGCGCGAACGGCAAGTCATCGCCGCGCCACGAGGATGACCAATGAATGCCTTGATCCCTCAGCGCCTCGATGAACCCCGGCGCGCCATTGCCGGCGGGGATGCGAAATCCCGTCGGGCGCTGGCCGGTCAATGCTTCAAGTGCCTCGCAACCAGCGGCAATTTCGGCGCTCTGCTGCGCCAGATCGAGGGTGTCGTAGTTTTGATGGCGATACCCGGCGCAGGCAATTTCATGCCCACCGGCCTGAATCGCCTGAAGGTGTTCGGGGTTTTCTTCGGCGACGATGCCGGGGACAAACCAGCTGCTGCGAACCCCCAGTTCCTTGAACAAACCCAGCAGACGCTCGACGCCGCGCTGGCTGCCGTAACGCCATACAGACAGTGTCTTGTCGCGCCCGGCGACTTCCGGCGCCTGGGTGAGAATCCCGTGAATGTCGTTGTAATCGACGGTCAGCACCACGGCGCAGCGATAGCCGTCGGGCCAGACGATGGAATCAGCCATGGTGATGCTCCTTCAGCCACCACTGGGCGACGTCGCGGCAAGTGGCAAACCACACGTCGTCGCGCTGACGCATGTGTTCGAAAAGTTTTTCCAGCAACAGGATGCGTCCCGGTTTGCCGGTGATCTTGGGGTGGAACAGGGTGGTCAGGCACAACCCTTCATTCATGGCGCCGTCGTACTCGCGGCACCAGTTGTCCAGGGTCAGCTCGTAGCTGGCCGTGCGGTCCAGTCCCGAAGGAAAGTCCGGCGCGCGGGTGTAGGCGAGGGAGGCGTAGTCGTCCATTTCCCAGCGCCCGGGGATTTCCACCAGTGGCGTGTCGAACCCCGGCACGTTCACCAGGTACGGTCGGTCGTCGCCGCGCATGCTGCTGGAGTAGGTCACGCCGGCTTCCACCAGCATCGCCGGGGTCTCGGCGCGCCAGTCGCCGGACGGCGTGCGGAAACCTTCGGCGCGGATGTTCAGGTGTTTCCAGAACACCTCGCGGGATTTCTTCATCACGTCCTTTTGCTGGTCCAGCGTCAGGGCGTAAAAGGATTCGTGTTTGTAGCCGTGGTACGCCACTTCATGCCCGCGCTCGACAATCGCCTGGCACTGTTTCGGCCAGTTCTCCACGACCCAGGCCGGAACGAAAAACGTGGTCGGGATGCGGAACTCGTCGAGCAGGTCGAGAATCCGTGGCAGCGCCCGGTAAGGGCCGTAACCACCAAAACCGAAGTACTCGGGCTTGCGCCAGATCGAGCCGTTGAGCATCGCATCGCCGGTGGGGCCGTCGAGGTCGAAGGCCAGGGCAAGGCAGGCCTTGTGCTGGTCGGGCCAGGTTGGGGAGGACGACATCGTGATGCTCCGTATTCAATTGTCGAAACGCAACCTTGTAGGAGCCGGCTTGCCGGCGATGGCGGCGCATCAATCTGCATTGATGGTGCCTGACCCACCGCTATCGCCAGCAAGCTGGCTCCTACAGGGATGTGTTCATCCCGAGCGGATTATTTGCCGGCGTTGATGGTTGCCGTCTTGATTGCGCCCAGCTCCAGGTCCCATTTTTTCAGGATGGTCTGATAGCTGCCGTCATCGATCATGCTCTGCAACGCAACCTTCACCGCTTCGCTCAGCTCAGGCTTTTTGTTGCTCAGGCCCATGCCGGAGAACTGCACGGAAATCGGCTGGCCGACCGTTTTGTACATGTCCTTTTCCTGAGTCTTCAGGTACGACAAGGTCTCGCTGCCTTGCATCGCGGCATCGATACGGCTCTGACGCAGTTGCGCACGGGCATCCGCCGAGCCTTCGGTGCCGATCACCACGATGGCCGGTTTGCCGGCGGCTTCGCAGTTGGCCTTGCTGTATTCAGCGATTTCCGCCGGGAACGTGGTCCGGCGGCTGGTGCCGACTTTCTTGCCGCACAGGTCGGTGATTTCGTTGAAGTCCTTGTTCTTCTGCAGGGTGTAGAACTGCGGACCGCTGGTGAAGTAGTCGACGAAGGTCACGCTGGCCTGACGCTCTTTGGTGTCGGTCATGCCCGACAGCACCATGTCGACGCGGTCGGTGGTTAGGGCGTTGATCATTTGCTCGAAGCCGGTTTCCTGCCATTTGATCTTCACGCCCAGACGTTCGGCCAGGGCGTTGCCCAGATCAACGTCCACACCGGTGAGGGTATTGGTGGCCGGGTCCTTGAAATCCATCGGCGGGTAGTTCGGCATGATCGCGACGACGATCTCGCCTTTTTCCTTGATGCTGGCCGGCAATTCGGCGGCGAAGCTGACGCTGGATGCCATCAGGCCTGCGAGTACTGCTGGGATTACGATGTTCTTCATGGTCGTTCTCTTATGTGTGTTGTTACGCCAGCCGGCGCTTAGGTTCGAACGGCAGAAATGAAGCTTTGGGTGCGCGGGTTTTGCGGACTTATTAGTATTTCTTCGGGGCTTCCTGCCTCCACGATCTGCCCGCCGTCCATGAACACCATGCGGTTGGATACTTCGCGAGCGAAGCCCAGTTCATGGGTGACGACGATCATGGTCATGCCGGATTGCGCGAGATCGCGCATCACCGACAGCACCTCACCGACCAGTTCCGGGTCGAGTGCCGAAGTGGGTTCATCGAACAGCATCAGCTTGGGCCGCATGGCCAATGCGCGAGCAATGGCGACACGTTGTTGCTGACCACCCGAAAGCTCGATCGGGTAGCTGTTGCGCTTGTCGGCCAGGCCGACGCGGGCGAGCAGTTCCAAAGCTTCTTCGTGCGCCTCCTTGGGCGAACGCTTGAGCACCTGGCACGGCCCTTCGATGATGTTTTGCAGCACAGTCATGTGCGGAAACAGGTTGAAACGCTGGAACACCATGCCGGTGGCCAGGCGTTGACGGGCGATCTGCGACTCGTTGAGTTCGTGCAGTTTGTTGCCGACGATGCGGTAACCCACCAGCTCTCCGTCGACCCACAGGCCGCCCTTGTCGATCTTTTCCAGCTGGTTGACGCAACGCAGCAAGGTGCTTTTGCCGGAGCCGGACGGGCCGATGATGCACAGCACTTCGCCTTGCTCGACTTCGATGTTGATGTCCTTGAGGGCGTGGAAATGGTCGTAATACTTGTTCAGGCTCACGGCCTTGACGATGCTTCTCATGTTCAACTCCTCAAGAACGCTTGCCGGCGCCGCGAGCGAAACGACGCTCCAGACGGCTTTGACCAAAGGACAGCACGGTGACTGTGGCCAGGTACCAGATACCCGCGACGATCAGCAGCTCCATCACTCGGGCGTTGGCGTAGTAGATGTTCTGAGCGTTGTAGAGCAGCTCCGAGTACTGGATGACGCTCGCCAACGAGGTCATTTTCACCATGCCGATAAACTCGTTGCCGACCGGTGGAATGATGATCCGCATGGCCTGCGGCAGGATGATCCGGCGCAGCGCTTGCAGGCGTGGCATGCCGATCGACTTGGCGGCTTCGTACTGCCCGGTGTCCACCGACAGCAGGCCGGCGCGCACCACTTCAGCGGTGTAGGCACCCTGATTGATGCTCAAGCCGAGGAGGGCGGCCACGAACGGCGTCATCAGGCTTACGGTGTCCATTTCGAACACGCCGGGGATGCCGATGGTGGGGAAGATCAGCGCCAGGTTGAACCACAACAGCAGTTGCAGGATCAGCGGCGTGCCACGGAACAGCCAGGTGTAGGTCACCGCCACGTAACGCAGGATCGGGTTGGCCGACATGCGCATGATCGCCGTGATCACCCCGAACACAATGCCCAGCCCCATCGCCAGCACGGCCATGACGATGGTATTGAGCAAGCCCCACATGATCGCCTGGGACGTGAGGAACTGGCCGATGTACGACCACTCGATCTTGCCTTCGGCGAAGGCCCGCACCAGGCCGATGATCGCGATGACGATGACCGTGGCGAAAAAGATCCGCCCGTAATAACGCCGTGGCACGTGATCGTACTGGGTGATATCGAACTGGTTTTCCGCCAGTTTGCGCTCCGCCTGGAGTCGTTCTGCCTGAGTCTGGCTCATGTTGTTTCTCCGAACACTGGTATTACATTCCCTTTGTAGGAGCCGGCTTGCCGGCGATGGTGTGTCAGCTAAAACGGTGTCGGCTGACACTCCATCGCCAGCAAGCTGGCTCCTACAAGGGTTTTGCGTTGTCTATCAGAGGCGGAAGCCCTGATAGTTCTCGGTCCATTCGTGTTGCGCGGCGAGGGCGGTCTTCAAGCGACCGATCTGCTCGCGCACCTGCTGCGGCGCCGTACCACCCCAACCGCTACGGGCGGCGATGGCGGCTTCCAGCGTCAGGCTGTCGCGCACTTCCGGGGTCAGGCGCGGGTCGATCTCGGCCAACAGCGCCGGCGAGGCTTCCCACAACTCGATGTCGTGTTTCTCACAGGCCTGAACCAGCGCGCCGGTGATTTCATGAGCTTCCTTGAACGGCACGCCGCGCACCGCCAGCCAGTCGGCCACTTCGGTCGCGAGGGTGAACCCGAGCGGTGCCTGACGGCGCAGCTCTTCAACGTTGACCTTCATGGTCGCGACCATCCCGGCCATGGCGGGCAGCACCAGCAGCAAGGTGTCGACGCTGTCGAGCACGCCGTTCTTGTCTTCGCTCAAGTCGCGGTTATACGACAGCGGCAGGGATTTCAGGGTGGAGAGCAGGCCGGTGAGGTTGCCGATCAGGCGACCCGCCTTGCCCCGGGCCAGCTCGGCAATGTCCGGGTTTTTCTTCTGCGGCATGATCGAGCTGCCGGTGGCGTAGGCATCGTCCAGTGCAACCCAGCGAAATTGCCGCGAGGACCACAGGCAGAATTCTTCCGCCAGGCGGGAAATGTTGATTCCGAGCATGCTGGCGATAAACAGGAACTCGGCAACGTGATCGCGGCTGGCCACGGCGTCGATGGAGTTTTCGCACACGCCGCTGTAACCCATTTCCTTGGCCGACTGTTGTGGCAGGCGCGCGATGGCGGAACCGGCCATGGCGGCGGCGCCGAGTGGCGACAGCGAGGTGCGGATGTCCCAGTCCACCAGCCGTTGCACGTCACGCAGCATCGATTGGGCGTGAGCGAGCAAGTGGTGAGCAAAGACGATCGGTTGCGCCTGTTGCAGGTGAGTGAAACCGGGGCAGATGCTTTCGATGTGTTGTTCGGCCTGGTCGACCAGCGCTTGTTGCAAGGCCAGCACTTCGACGGCCAGGGTCCGCACGTGGTCCCGCAGGAACAGACGCAGGTCGTTGGCGGTCTGGTCGTTGCGCGAACGGCCGGCGCGCAGCTTGCCGCCCAATGGGCCGAGGCGCTCGGTCAGCAGGCGTTCGATGAAGGTGTGGACGTCTTCGTCATCCAGCGTTGGCGCGATGCTGCCGGCTTTGAAGTCAGCGCCGATACCTTCCAGCGCGGCCAGCATGGTGTGGGTTTCCTGCTCGCTCAACAGCCCGGCGCGCTGCAGTTCACGGGCATGGGCCTTGGAACCGGCGAGGTCGTACGGGGTCAGGCGAAAGTAGCGCTCAGGGCAACGGGACAGGGCCGCCAGGGCTTCGGATGGGCCGCTTTTGAAGCGGGCACCCCAGAGACGGTCGGTGGTTTGAGACATTGTTGTTTTCCTCGTCGGTAAAGCGAACTGAAATTGATGCGCAGAGCCGGGAAGACCCGCCGGAAATAATTCGGGCGTGGTTCGGCCTAAGCAGTTTTCAAGAGGGCAGTTGCAGCGTTGCGAGAGCTGATCGAAGTGTCAGCTTTTAGTAGTTCGAAATCAGTGAGTTGGCACTGAAGTACGGGGATTATTAGCGGTTGCCAAGCCTGGTTTTCTGTGTTCATTATTATTGGCCAGCTATGTTTTTGTTGTTGGACACAGGTTGTTGAATAGCGCGCCAGAGGTAAATAAGCATTATGGAAACCCCACTTTCCAATTCCGGAAACCCGGCGCCAAAAACGGCGCATCGGGCGCCACTGGCCCTCAGCGGGCTGGATTTCAAACTGCTCAAAGTGTTCAAGGCCGTGGTCGAGGCCGGTGGTTTCAGTGCGGCGCAGAACGAGCTGAATGTGGGGCTGGCGGCCATCAGCAAACAGATCTCCGACCTTGAAATTCGTATCGGCATGCGCTTGTGCACCCGAGGTCGCGAGGGCTTTCATCTGACCGAAGAAGGCCGCCTGGTGTATCAGGCGTCGATTGATTTATTTGCCTCGGTCGATAACTTTCGCGACAGGCTTAGTTCAGCGCAGAATGAACTTATTGGCGACTTGGGCGTGGGGGTTATTGATAACACTATTTCCGATCTTAATTCGCCGTTAGTTGCAGCGCTTAGACGGATAAATGAAGAGTCGCCGAAAGTAAGGTTTCAACTTCAGGCGTCACAACTGGATGAAATTGAAAGAGGGGTCGTAGAGGGACGCCTTGTTGCCGGTATCGTGCCGGTTTATCAGAAACGCGAAGAGTTCGACTATTACACGCTGTATGAAGAACGCTCGGAGGTTTACTGCGCAATCGGCCACCCGTTGTTCTCGGTGCCGGAGGCAGAAATCGGCAGCAACGTGCTCAAGGATTACGAGTGCATCAACCACCGCTACGCGATCCATCGCGACAAACTGAATTTTGCCCGGTACGACAGTTTTTCCGCCTCGGCGACCCAGGTGGAAGCCGTGGCGCTGCTGATCAAGACCGGGCGTTTCGTGGGTTTTCTACCGCAGCATTACGCCGCGTCGATGGTCGCCCAAGGGCAGTTTCGCGCGGTGCGACCGGACCTCATTCACATCAGCACACCGTTCAATCTGATCCTGCGTCACAACACCGTGCGCAGTCCGTTGGTGAAGGCGTTTGCCCAGGCGTTGGGCGTTGATTTGAAGGTGCCTGTTTGTTAATCAAACTTTACTGACACCATCAAACTGTAGGAGCTGGCTTGCCAGCGATAGCAATCAAAAGATCACCACAAAGTCCAAGCTCCTCATCGCCGGCAAGCCGGCTCCTACAGTGTTTTGAGTAGGCCTCTGTCAATCACGCAACAACCGAAGCCACCGGCCATTGTTGATGTGGAATCGGTAACTTGCGCGAGTCGCCTCGCCCCATCGGAAAGTACATAAACCCGCTGCGCGCCAACCGGTCTGCGTCATACAGATTGCGTCCATCGAATATCACCGGCGCTTTCAATCGTTGCTGGATCAGATTGAAATCCGGCGCCTTGAACTGCTGCCATTCGGTGCAGATGATCAACGCATCAGCGCCGGCCAGCACCGATTCCGGGGTGCCCATGAGCATCAGCTTCGCTTCGTCGGGATACAAATGCTGGGTTTCCTGCATCGCCTCCGGGTCGAACGCCCGCACGGCGGCACCGGCGGCCCACAGCGATTCCAGGAGTACCCGACTCGGCGCGTCGCGCATGTCGTCGGTGTTGGGCTTGAACGCCAGGCCCCACACAGCAAACGTCTTGCCGCGCAAATCGCCCTTGTAGAACGCGTTGATGCGCTCGAACAGCTTGTGTTTCTGCCGCTGGTTGATGGCTTCCACCGCTTGCAGCAGGTCGCTGGAGCAATGCGCTTCCTCGGCGCTGTGGATCAGGGCGCGCATGTCCTTGGGGAAACACGAGCCGCCATAACCGCAGCCGGGGTAGATGAAGTGGTAGCCGATGCGCGAATCGGCGCCGATGCCCAGCCGCACAGATTCGATGTCGGCGCCGAGGTGTTCGGCCAGTTCGGCGATCTGGTTGATGAAGCTGATCTTGGTCGCCAGCATGCAGTTGGCGGCGTACTTGGTCAGCTCGGCGCTGCGCAGGTCCATGAACATGATCCGGTCATGGTTGCGGTTGAACGGTGCGTAGAGGTCGCGCATGACATCGCGCACGTCATCGTTTTCGCAACCGATGATGATACGGTCAGGGCGCCGACAATCGGCGACGGCCGAACCTTCTTTCAAGAACTCCGGATTGGAGACGATATCGAACTGCAGCAACCGGCCGACCTTGATCAGGCACTTGTCGATGTGCGTGCGCAAGGTATCGCCGGTGCCCACGGGAACGGTGGATTTCTCCACCAGAATCACCGGCAGCTCGCGGTGACGGGCCACCGCTTCACCCACCGACAGCACGTAGCGCAAATCCGCTGAACCATCGTCCCGGGACGGCGTGCCCACCGCAATGAACAACACCTGGCCGTGTTGCACCGCGAATTTTTCATCAGTGGTGAACTGCAACCGCTTGGCCTCCAGGCTTTCGCGCACCAGGCTGGCCAGCCCCGGCTCGAAAATGCTCACGTGGCCTTGCTGCAGCAACTCGACTTTTTTCTCGTCGATGTCCATGCAAACCACGTCGTGGCCGACTTCAGCCAGGACAGCGGCCTGCACCAGGCCGACGTAACCGCTACCAAATACACTGATTTTCATAGGTCACTCCTGAGTGTGGACGCGTGAGCAGGTCGAGCGTTGATGGTGATGACGCCCAGAATGACCAGGGCCACCCCGAGGCTTTTGGAAAGGCTGAAGTCTTCGTTGAACACTGGCAGGACGGCGGCCAGCAGGTACACCAGCGCGTAGCTGATGCTCAGCAGCGAGTAAGCCCGGCCCAGCGGCACATCGCGCAGGGCCATGAGCCAGCTGAGCATCGACAGGGCGTAAGCGAGGATGGCGGCCAGCACCACGGCGACGGCGCTCGGGTCGAGGCTGGCGGTCAGCAAGTGCTCCGGTGACGGCAGGCGCGTCATGCTCCAGCGCATGCCCAACTGCGCGGCACTGCCGAGCAGCACGCTGCCCAGGGCGAAGGCGATGCCCCGGCGCAGGCTCATGCGTTCAACCCCAGCAAAATCACGCCGCCGATCACCAGCGCTACGCCCAACCCGTGGCGGCGGTCGATGGTTTCGTGGAAGACAAAGCGAGCGATCAGGGTGATCAGCACAAAGTTGAGACTCAACATCGGATAGGCGACGCCGACTTCAAGTCGCTGCAACACCAGCAGCCATACCAGCAAACCCGCGCCCAGCGCGGCGAGGGCCAGCCACAGCCATGGCGAGCGCAGTTTTTCGCCCCAGCCCGACGTCTTGCCGCGCCAGTTCTCCACGGCGTATTTCTGGGCGATCTGGCCCAGGCAGGTCAGCAGGCAGGCCGCCAATACCAGCAACAGGCTCATGACGCACCCTGAGGGAATATCAAAATCACAAGGTTGCCTTGTTCATAGCGTTTGCCATCCTTGGGCAAGCGGTCGATTTCACGCAGCTCGTCTTCACCCTTGACCCGCATCAGCACGCCTACCGAGCCACGCTGACGGGCGTCGTGCATCCACTGTTGCACGCGATCAGGGTCGACGCGTTGCGACACGCCGTCAGGATAAGCGAGGCCATATTTCAGTTCGCCTATCGTGTTGTACAACGCCACGTCCGGGCGTTTCAGGCGCCAGGCCAGGGCCGAAGCGGCGCCCAGATCGTTGCTCAACAAACTGGCGGTCTCGCCGAGCTCCCGGGCATGCTCAAGGACAAACTGGTCGGGCATTTTGTTCGCCACCACCGATTCGGGTATGGCCGCCGGCAAGACCCCGACCAGCAGCAGGCTGCCGAAGGCCGGCGCCGCCCAGCATTGCAAGGGCCGGAACGCTTGCAGCAGGTTGGCCATGATCCAGCCGATCAGGCCGATGAACACCAGCACCAGGTTGTGCAACTCGTGGTCGTACAACGGTTTCTTAAGTTGCAGGTACACCAAAGTGAAGAGGGTGGTCAGGCCCAGCATGAGATTGAGCAAACCATTGAGGCCCAGTACCCGGCCTTGCTCCAGCCGCAAGCGATCCGCCAGCGCATGCCCCAGCAGCAAGGCCAGTGGCAACAGGCACGGCATGATGTAGGTGGGCAGCTTGCCGTTGCTCAGGCTGAAAAACAGCAGCGGCATCAGTAACCACAACAGCAGGAACGCGATGTTTGCCTGCCTGCGGGTTTGCCATGCCTGGCGAAGTGCAGACGGCAGCAGCACCACCCACGGCAGACTGAACGCCACCAGCAACGGCAGATAAAACCACCACGGCGCGTCATGCTGCGCGTCCTCACTGGCGAACCGACGGATGTGCTCGTGCCAGAAGAAAAACCGCCAGTAATCGGGCTCCTGCGCGTGCACCGCCAAGGCCCAGGGCAGGCTCACGGCGATGGCCACGGCAATTGCCAGCGGGCCGTAGATCAACAGTTCACGCCAGCGTTTTTGCCAGAGCATCCAGGGCAGGGCGATCAGCACCGGCAGCAGCCAGGCGAGAAAGCCCTTGGTCAGGAAGCCCATGCCACAGGCCAGGCCCAGTGTTGCCCAGGCAATCAGGCGTCGGGCGCGGGTGGCGCTGTCCAACGCAAACCACAAGGCGACCAGGCTCAGGTTGACCCAGAAAGTGAACTGCGGATCGAGATTGGCGTAGCCGGCTTGCCCGGCGACCACGGTGAAACTCATGTACAGCAACGCGCAGGCAAAGCTTTTGCGTGGCTCGTTCCACAGCCGGCGAGCGATCAAGTAACACAGCATCACACTGAGCCCGGTACTGATGGCCGAAGCAATCCGCACCCCGAACAGATTGTCGCCAAACAGTGCCTGGCCAAGGGCGATCATCCAGTACCCGGCCACCGGTTTTTCGAAATAGCGCAGGCTCATGAAATGCGGCGAGATCCAATTGCCGCTCAAGAGCATGTCCTGGCTGATCTGCGCGTAACGGGTTTCATCGGGAATCCACAGACCGTGGGTGCCCATTGGCAGCAGGTAGCCCAGCAGGAAAAGTCCCAGCAGCAGCGGAAGTACCCAGCGTTTACTCATGCACCTTGCACTCCCAGCCAGCCTTCACGACCGTCGAGCGTGCCGCGCAGTACGCGACCGGTCGGCAAGGTGCCTGGCGCCTCGGGCAGCAGGTCGCCCAAGGGTTGAAAACGGATACCTCGCTGGCGCGCAGCGGCCAGCAGTTGACGAAAATCGTTGGCCATCAGAATCCCTTCTACTTCGGCGTGGATCGTATAGACGTTGAGTTTTTCCGAGGAGAATCGATCGAGAATGAACCCGTTGAAGTCCTTGGCCGCGAGCGTTGGGCCAACCACTTCATCGAAGGTCGGCAGGTCGACCGGAATCTGCGGCGCCCCCAAACCACCCCCGGCCAGAGTCGGCTGGAACAGGCTGTGGCCACGGCAATCGCTGTTGTAGCGAAAGCCGAAAGCCTGCTTGGCCTCGATCACGCGCTCGTCCGCGCGCCAACCGGCGGCTGCCGAACACTCGATTTTTTGCCCGAGGATGTCGCCGAGCGTGTCCACGCCCTGGCGAATCTGCTCGATCAGCTGTGCGTCGCTCCAGCGCCCGGCATTGGCCTGCCAGCCGTGGTGATCCCAGGCATGCAGGCCGACTTCATGACCTGCATCCCGGGCCTGGCGCATCAAGTGCCCGAGGTCGCGACCAATGGGTTTGCCCGGCCATGCGGTGCCGGCCAGCAGGATGTCCCAGCCGTAGAGCCCGGCGGCGTTGGAACGCAGCATCTTCCACAGGAACTGCGGACGGATCAGGCGCCACAAGTGGCGCCCCATGTTGTCCGGCCCGACGCTGAAGAAAAACGTCGCTTTGACCTGGGCTTCATCGAGCATCTCCAGCAGCCGGGGCACTCCTTCCCGAGTACCCCGGTAGGTGTCGACATCAATCCGAAGGCCTGCCTGCATCAGTGTTTGTCCGCGATTTCGAGCATCGCTTCACGCAAGAAGAAATCCAGGGTGTTGCCGATGGTTTCGCTCATCTGCACGGTCGGCGCCCAGTCCAAAAGGCGCTTGGCGTTGTCGATGCTCGGTTTGCGGTGGGACACGTCCTGGTAACCGGTGCCGTAGAACGCCTTGCTTTCAACGTCGCGGAAGCCGGCGAACGGCGGGAAGTTGTCGCGCAGCGGGTGGGCTTCGAACTGGCGCAGCAGTTCCTCGCCCAACTGACGGATGCTGGCTTCGTTATCCGGGTTGCCGATGTTGATGATCTGGCCGTTGCAGGCATCGTTGTCGTTATCGATGATCCGCGCCAACGCTTCGACACCGTCGGCGATGTCGGTGAAGCAGCGTTTTTGCTCACCGCCATCGAACAGGCGAATCGGCGTGCCTTCCACCAGATTGAGGATCAGTTGCGTGATCGCCCGGGAGCTGCCGATGCGTGCCGAGTCCAGTCGGTCGAGGCGCGGGCCCATCCAGTTGAAGGGGCGGAACAGGGTGAAGTTCAGGCCTTTCTGGCCGTACGCCCAGATCACGCGGTCGAGCAATTGCTTGGAGGTCGAGTAGATCCAGCGCTGCTTGTTGATCGGCCCGACCACGAGGTTGGAGGTGTCTTCGTCGAATTTGGCGTCCTGGCACATGCCGTAGACTTCCGAGGTCGAGGGGAAGATCACGCGCTTGTTGTATTTGACGCAGTAGCGAACCAGTTTCAGATTTTCTTCAAAGTCCAGTTCGAACACGCGCAGCGGGTTGCGGGTGTACTCGATCGGCGTGGCGATCGCCACCAGCGGCAGGACCACGTCGCACTTCTTGATGTGGTATTCGATCCACTCGGAATGGATGCTGATGTCGCCTTCGACGAAGTGGAAATGCGGATGGCTGCGCAAGCGTTCGATGGCGTCCGAGCCGATATCCAGGCCGTAGACCTCGTAGCGGTCGTCACGCAGCAGACGCTCGGACAAGTGATTACCGATGAAACCGTTGACGCCGAGGATCAGCACGCGGGTGCGACGTGGCGCGCGCCCTGATTCGGCACCGCGCAGCACGGAACCGTCGACCAGCCCCAGTTCGTTGGCCAGTTGCGGGCCGCTCAGGTACAAACCGTTGTCGTTGCGTTGGCCGGCAGTGATCACCAGGGAATCTTCGCCGCAGGCAATGCGCAGCGGATCGACGCTGATGACCCGGCCCGGTGCCTGACCTTCGTTGCCCTGGGCGACTTCGGCGCTCCACACAATCAGTTTGTGCTCACCCACCGCGCAGAACGCGCCGGGATAAGGCTGGGTCACGGCGCGTACCAGATTGAACAGTTCTTCGGCCGGTTTTTGCCACATCAACTTGCCGTCGGCAGGCGTGCGGCGACTAAACACCGTGGCTTTCGATTCGTCCTGCGGGGTCTCGCTGACTTTCCCGGCGAGCAACGCTGGCAGCGTGTCGCGCAGCAGGTCGGTGGCGGCCACGCGCAACTTGCCGTGCAGGCTCAGCGCGGTGTCGCTGCGCTCTATCGCGACTTTTTTCTGGGCGAGAATCGCGCCGGCATCGGCCCGTTTGACCATGCGGTGCAGGGTCACGCCGGTTTCACTTTCGCCATTGACCAGCACCCAGTTGGCCGGCGCACGACCGCGATAGCGCGGCAGCAACGAACCGTGCAGGTTGAACGCGCCCTTAGTGGCCGTGGCCAGCAGCGGTTCGCTGAGCAGGTGGCGGTAGTAAAACGAGAACAGGTAATCGGGGTTGAGCTTGGCGATGCGTTCGATCCACAGCGGATGATTGACGTCTTCCGGCGCGTGCACCGGGATCCCCTGACGGGCGCACAGTTGCGCAACCGAGCCGTAGAAGGCGTTTTCCTGCGGATCATCGGCATGGGTGAACACGGCGGCAATCTCGTAACCGCTGGCGAGCAGGGTTTCGATGCCGGCACAGCCAATATCGTGATAGGCGAAGACAACAGCTTTTGCGCTCATGAGAGAACCTGATCTGAAGAGGTGGAAGTGAGGCCGTCGACGGTGACCACAGGCGCCGGGGTGGCCGGCTGGCCGCGCAGGACTTTTTCGATGAAGAACCGCGGACGGGCGCGAACGTCGCTGTACATGCGCCCGAGGTACTCGCCCAAAAGACCCATGCCGATGAATTGCCCGCCGGTGAACACGAACAGCACGGCGAACAGCACGAACGTACCGTCACCGGCCCAACTGGCGCCGAACACCAGTCGCAGGACGATCAGCGCCATGGCGAATGCCACGCCCAGTCCGGCCATGGCGAAACCGACGATGCTCAGCAACCGCAGCGGCGTGGTGGTCATGCACGTGATCAGGTCGAACATCAGATTGACCAGGCGCATGGGGCTGTACTTCGATTCGCCGTGTTCGCGCTCGGCGTGGGTCACCAGGATTTCCGTGGTGTGCCGGGCGAAGCTGTTGGCCAGGATCGGAATGAACGTGCTGCGTTCACGGCAGGCGAGCATCGCGTCGACAATGGTCCGGCGGTAAGCCCGGAGCATGCAGCCGTAGTCGCTCATGGCGACGCCGGTGGAGCGCTGCACGGCGAGGTTGATCAGTTTCGATGGCCAACGGCGCAGGGCCGAGTCCTGGCGGTTGTTGCGCACCGTGGCGACCACGTCATAGCCGAGTTCGGCCTGAGCCACCAACCGTGGAATTTCTTCGGGCGGGTTTTGCAGATCGGCATCGAGGGTGATGACGACATCGCCCTTGCACTGCTCGAAACCGGCCATGATTGCCGCGTGCTGCCCGTAATTGCGGTTGAGAATGACCGCCACCACCGGGCTGCACTCGCGACTGGCGGCTTCTTCAAGTATCTGCGCCGAGTGGTCGCGGCTGCCGTCGTCGACCAATACGATTTCATAGTCATGGTGCAATTGCTGGCACGCCGCCTCGGTGCGCCTGAGCAGTTCGGGCAGGCTGTCCTGTTCGTTGTAGACCGGGATGACAATTGACACACAACGGATCGGATAAGGTTTCACAGGCGGCTGTCCACAGTGTTTTCGATGGCGCTGACCACACGGTCGACGTCGTCGTGGGTCATGTCGGGGAACAACGGGATCGAACACAGGCGCGCCGAGTTCCATTCGGTGTTGGGCAGGTAGATGTTGGGGAATCGCCGGCGGTAGTAGGTGTGCAGGTGAGTGGCGATGAAGTGAATGCCGGTGCCGATGTTTTGTTCCTGCAGGGCTTTCATGAACGCCTCACGGTCCAGCCCGCAGCGTTCGGCATCGATGCGCAGGATGAACAGGTGCCAGGCGTGCTGCTGCGGGTAGGCCGGAATCGCCAGCGGTTGCACTGGTGAGCCTTCCAGCCGTTGCAGGTAAGTCTTGGCCAGTTCGGTGCGCTTGGCGTTGATCTGGTCCAGGCGCTCCAGTTGCACCAAAGCAATGGCGGCATTGATGTCGGCCAGGTTGTATTTGAACCCCGGCTCGATCACTTGGGCCTGGGGTTTGCGGCCGTGGGTCAGGCGGTCGTAGGCATCGACGCCGAGGCCGTGAAACTTGAGCATGCGCACCCGGTTGGCCAGCGCTTCATCATCCGTGACGAACATCGCGCCCTCGGCGCAGGTCATGTTCTTGATCGCATGGAACGAGAAGATCGCCGTGCCTTTCGCGCCGACGTGACGATTTCTGTAGAGGGTTCCGGCGGCGTGGGCGGCGTCTTCAACAACGGGGATGCCGTGTTTGTCGGCCAACGCATAGAGCGGGTCGAGATCGAACGCGGCGCCGGCATAATGCACCGGAATGATTGCCCGGGTGCGCGGGGTGATGGCCGCTTCAATGTGCTCCATGTTGCTCATCAGCGTGTCGCGGTCAACGTCGACGAACACCGGTGTCGCGCCCAGCAGGCAGATCATGTTGGCGGTGGAGACCCAGGTCTGGGACGGGGTGATCACTTCATCGCCGGGACCAATGCCCAAGGCCAGTAATGTGACGTGCATGGCGCCGGTCGCCGAGGAAAGTGCCACGGCATGACGGCAGCCCACGTAGTTGGCGAAGTGTTCTTCCAGTTGCTGGTTTTTCGGTCCGGTAGTGATCCAGCCGGAGCGCAATACTTGCTCTACGGCAGCCATTTCTTCATCGCCGATACTGGGGCGGGAGAAGGGGAGAAAAGCCTGACTCATGGGCACCTCAAGGCTGTTGGCTTAGTGGTGTGGCTCTAGATAATTATTGGATCCAATAAAAGCGTAGCCGAATAATCTAAAGCTGCATCAATGAGTTGACTCATCATGCTGACAATCCGCTTTCATTGACTTTTCCTGCCTGGACCGGCAGGTTGGGAGCCCCTTGCGGCTCACCGTATTCATAAGAGGTTAGGCGCGTTTTTGTGAAAGGAACATGAAAAACCAGTCGGCGAATCGTTTTTCTGACAGCTATTAAGCCCGTGTTCAGACTACTGCCGTTCATCGCGTTTTTAGTAGAAAGGTCCTACAGAAGTGTTCCGCTTTATATGAAGGATGTTTCAATCCTTAGTTGTTTTATTGATCTGTTTCCACTCAAGGCCGTTTTGTTTTGATTGACTTACCTGTTGCTGATTCAACTGCTGCAAAGAGCCCGATGACCGTGTATCTGGCGCGACTGGCGCCGTCCAGCCAACTGACCATGCGTTATGTGTTGCAGGATGCCGCCGACCGTCTGGGCTTCGAAGACATGAACGTCGAGGAAATTCCCTGGCACGAGCTTCAGCCCGAGGATGTGATCGCGCTGGTCGCGGCACTGCGTGAGGATGGCTACGCGCCGAATACGTCGTCGCTGTACGTCAACGCTGTGCGCGGGGTGATGAACGAAGCGTGGCGCATGAGCCTGATCAGCCAGGAACACTTGCTGAAAATGCGTTCGGTCAAAGGAATTGCCGGAACGCGGCTGTCCCAGGGGCGCAACCTGCGACGCTCGCTGATTCAGGAAATGATGGCGGTCTGTGCCGCGGACCCACGGCCACAAGGCCTGCGAGACGCGGCGATCATCGGGATTCTGTATGGCTCGGGCATGCGCAAGTCGGAATCGGTGAACCTGGACCTCGATCAGGTGGACTTCACCGAGCGCAGCCTGCGGGTGACCGCCAAAGGTAACAAGCAACTGATCAAATACGCACCGGCCTGGGCATTCGCCAAACTGGATGCCTGGCTGGAGCTGCGCCGCTCGCAGCTCAAGGAAGGCGAAGTGGATGATCCATTCCTGTTCAATCGCATTCGCCGTGGCAGCCACATCACCCGTGAGCGCATCACCAAGCACGCGATCTATTACATCGCCCGCCAGCGCGGTGCGCAGGTTGGGGTGAAGATCATGCCCCACGATTTTCGCCGCTCGTTCATTACCCGGGTGATCGAGGAGCATGACCTGTCGATCGCGCAGAAGCTCGCCCATCACAGCAACATCCAGACAACCGCCAACTATGACGTGCGGGATGACAACGAGCGGCGACGGGCCGTGGATCGTTTCGACCTTTAAGCTTCGCTCAACACGTGGGCGTGACCGATGGTCGAGACGTGCACCGCACTGCCGGTGGGTGGCGCGTACAGGCCCGAACTGCGCACCATGAGTGTGCGACCGGGCTGTTCGGCGGATGGCGGCGACTCCAGTTCCACGGTCAAAGTGCAGGTATTGCCGCTGAAATCCCGTTCGGTCACCACCGCGCGGCACCCAGTGGCCTCCACCGCGCTCGGCACGATGCCGACCACTTGCAGCTGCTCGGGCCGCAGCATGATCTGCGCGCAACGGTTGTTGCGATGGTTGTTGACCGGGATCCGCCCCAGATCGCAATGCGCCCAGCCAGCCTCGATCCTGGCGGGCATGACCACCGCATCGCCGAGAAACAGCGCGGTTTGTTCGTCACCGGGGTAGCGGTAGAGGTCCAGTGGATGACCTGACTGCACCAGTTGGCCATCGCGCATGACCGCCAGTTGATCGGCAAACGACAGCGCCTCACTCTGGTCATGGGTCACCAGGATGGTGGTGACCCCGGCGTCTGCCAGCAACCGCGCGACCAGTTTGCGCATGGCCGCGCGCAAGCCGGTGTCGAGCGCGGAAAACGGCTCATCAAGCAACATCAGGCGTGGCTGTTGCGCCAGTGCCCGCGCCAGAGCCACACGTTGTTGCTGGCCGCCGGAAAGCTCGTGGGGCCAACGATTGGCCATGCTGGAATCCAGCGCCACGCTGTCCATCAGCTCAGCGATACGCTCCTGTTTTTGCGCACCCTTGATCGACAGGCCGAAACCGATGTTGGCGGCCACGGTCATGTGCGGGAACAGGGCGCCGTCCTGCGGGACATAACCTATCTGGCGTTGGTGCGCCGGGACTTCGTGGGTGTCGTCCACCAGCGTCTGGCCGTTGAGTGTCAGGCGACCCCAGTCCGGAAACTCGAAACCGGCGATCATGCGCAACAAGGTGGTTTTGCCCGAACCGGAAGGCCCGACGATCACCGTACGGCTGCCCGTTGGCACCGACAGGCTGATGTTTTCCAGGGCGCGTTGCGAGCCATAGGATTTGCAGATCGAATGCAGTTCAAGAGCGTTCATCGGCCAGCCGTTTTTTTGGATTGGTGATAGAGGAGCCCGGTCAACGGAAGTGACAGCAGGATCATCAGCAAGGCATAAGGCGCGGCAGCGGCGTAGTCGATCTCGCTGGTCAACGCCCAGAACCCGGTCGCCAGCGTGCGCGTGCCGTTCGGTGCGAGCAGCAGGGTGGCGGTCAATTCATTAGTGATCGCCAGAAATACCAGCGCGGCGCCGGCGGCTGCACCGGGCGCGGCGAGGCGCAGGGTAATCAGCCACAGTGCGCGGCCGGGCGAGCGACCGAGACTGCGCGCGATGTTCTCCAGCTCCACCGGCGCCTGGGCGATGCCGGCCCGCAAGCTGACCAGCGCACGGGGTAAAAACATCAGCAGATACGCCAGCAGCACGGTGATCGTGGTCTGATAAATCGGCCGGGCGAAATGTACCGTGACGGTCACCAAGGCCAGGGCGACCACAATGCCCGGCAATGAGCTGGTGATGTAGTTGCAGCTTTCGAGGACCCGTTGCAGCCGCCCCGGCGAGCGGATCGACAGCCAGGCAATCGGGATCGCCGCGCAGGTGGTGAGGGCCGCACCCGCAATCCCCAGCAGCAGCGTCTGTTGCAGTGCCGGCATCAAGTCGGCCATCTGCCAGACGTCCGCACCACCGGCGATCAGCCACTTGCCCAAGGTGATCAACGGCACCCCGAGCGCGAGGGCGCAGGTCACGATCTGCAAGGTCAGCGCGAGCACGGTGGGCACCTTTTTCAGGCGCACGAGCTGCTGCTCCCGGGCGCTTCCGGAACCGACGCGGGCATAACGCGCATTGCCACGCGCCGTCGATTCAACGGTGAGCATCGCCAGGCAGCACAGCGCGAGAACACTGGCCAGCATGTTCGCGGCAGGTCCGTTGAAGGTGGATTTGAACTGATCGAAGATCGCCGTGGTGAAGGTGTCGAAGCGGATCATCGCGTACAGGCCATATTCGGCCAGCAGGTGCAGCCCCACCAACAAGGCGCCGCCGCAAATGGCCAGGCGCAACTGCGGCAGCACGACGCGAAAAAATACGGCCCAGGGCTTGAGCCCCATTGATTGCGCGACATCTTCAATGGCCGGATCGAGCCGACGCAAAGTCGCCGCAATCGGCAAGTAGAGGAAGGGGAAGTAGGCGATGACCGACACCAGAACCCCGGCAAACAGCCCGTGAATCGGCGGCACCAGGCTGACCCAGGCATAGCTGTGGACGAATGCCGGAACCGCTAGCGGCGCGGTCGCCAGTAACGACCACCAACGTCGCCCCGGCAGATCGCTGCGCTCGGTCAGCCAGGCCAGTGTCACGCCCAGCGCGATGCACAAGGGGATCGTGATCAACACCAGCAACACCGTATTGATCAACAGCTCGCCAACCCGTGGCCGAAACACCAGTGCCAGCAAGGTCGACCAGCCAGTTTGTACGGACACGCCGATGACAAAGGCGATGGGCAGCAGCGCGAGCAGAGAAACCAGCACCGACAAACCGATCACCCACGCACCGCCGCGACCCACGAACAATCCGCGGGAGCGGCGGCGTAAAGTTGCGGGAATCGCCTCAGCGACGCCCGCCGGTAATGTTTCAGGTATCAATTAGAGCAGTCCGGCCTGAGTCATCAGCTCCACGGCTTTTTTACTGTCGAGTTTCGAGGCGTCGACTTTCGGCGCGTCGAGCTGCTGCAGCGGCACCAGTTTGGGGTTGGATTCAGCGTTCTTGCCTACAGCATATTCATAGGAGTTACCGGTCTTGAGGATCGCCTGGCCGTCTTTGCCGGTGACCCACTTCAGGAACGCCTGGGCTTGATCCTTGTGTTGGCTGGACGCCAGGACACCGCCACCGGAAATACTCACAAACGCGCCCGGGTCTTTGTGCTTGAAGTAGTGCAGGGCGGTGTTCTTGCTGTTCTCGCCGGTCTTGGCCTGATCACCGAAGCGGTAATAGTGATAAATCACGCCGCTGTCAATTTGTCCGGCGTTGACCGCTTTGAGCACCGAGCTGTTGCCCCGGTACGCGGTAAAGTTGTTTTTCATGCCCTTCAGCCACTCAAGCGTGGCGGCTTCGCCCTTGAGCTCCAGCACGGCGGCGACAATCGCCTGGAAGTCGGCACCGGCCGGGGAGGCCGCCCAACGGCCTTTCCACTTGGCGTCGGCGAGGTCCATCAGCGACTTCGGCAATTCGGCTTCGGGCAGTTTGCCCGGGTTATAGACAAACACCGTGGAGCGCGCGGCGATCCCGACCCATTTGCCATGGGCCGGACGGTAGGCTGCATCGACCTGTTCCAGGGTGGTCGGCGCCACCGGTGCAAACAGCCCGGCGTTGTCCACCAGCACCATGGCCGGGGAGTTTTCGGTCAGGAACACGTCAGCCGGGGAGGCCGCGCCTTCCTGCACGATTTGATTGCCCATTTCCGTGTCGTCGCCATTGCGTATCGTGACCTTGATCCCGGTTTCCTTGGTAAAACCTTCGACCCAGGCTTTGGTCAGGCTTTCGTGCTGGGCGTTGTAGACCACGATACCGTCGGCATCGGCGGCGTAGACGTGGCCGGCGCTCAGCAGGGCAGTGGCCAGCAGGGCTTTTTTCAGGAAAGAGGGGATATGGCGATTCATGCTTCGGGCAGCTCCTGTTTTTTTGGGCGTCATGCGCAGGAATTCGCGGGTCAACCAATGCGAATCATTTGCATGTTTCGGATCGCTGGAATGTAGTGGGTACAATGAGAAAAAAACGTTAAATAAACCGTTAATACATGTCATTTTCATTCAGATTAGCAGTGACTCAGCCCCTTGCGCGGTCGATCTGATTCAAACGATGTCGTCGATCAGGATATGGCGCTGGCCACGGCTGCAAATCTCGATTCTGGCTTCGACCTCGTAGACATCGCGCAGCATCTGTTCGGTGATCACTTCATCGCTGGGGCCGCTCCCCTGAGACGTTCCATTGGCAATCACCAATACCTGATCGGCAAAACGTAGCGCTTGATTCAGGTCATGAATGGCAATAAATACAATGACTTCGCGTTTGCGTGCCAGTGCGCGCATGAAGCTCAGCACTTGCACCTGCCGATGCATGTCCAGCGCGCTGGTCGGTTCGTCCATCAGCAGGATTTCCGGTTCGCGCACCAGCGTTTGTGCGATCGATACCAATTGCTGCTGCCCGCCACTGAGTTCACCGAGGTTGCGAAAGGATAGTTCGGTGATGCCGAGCGCGTCGAGAATCTGGTCCACGAGTTTCAGCTCGTCGTCGTGAACGACCCACCCCGGCGTCAGTTGTTTGCGGGCCAGCAGCACGGACTCATAGACGGTCAACCGGGCACTGGCGTTCAAGCCCTGAGGCATGTAGCTGATGCCCTGCGGCCCCTTTTTCGAGCCCTGCAAGTTGACCTGTCCCGGGCCGTCGATCAGCCCGGCCATGCGTTTGAACAGGGTGGATTTACCCGCTGCATTGGGCCCGACCACCGCGACCACCTGGCCACCGATAAACCTTGCCGTAGTCACGCCGCTAATGATCTCGCGCTGGCCATAGCGGGCGCCAAGGTTTTCAAGCTGGAGCTTCACCATGTGTTTTTCTTCCCGCCAAGGATCAAAGAGATGAAGAACGGCACGCCGATCAGCGAAGTGACCACGCCAATGGGGAAAATCGCGCCAGGGATCAGGGTTTTGCTGACCACCGAACTGGCGGACAGAATCAGCGCACCGGTCAGCAATGACGCCGGCAAAAAGAACCGTTGATCTTCACCAATCAGCATCCGGGCAATGTGCGGGCCGACCAGCCCGATAAAACCGATGGTGCCGACGAAGGCCACCGGAAACGAGGCGAGCAGGCTGACCATGATCAGCGTCTGGAAGCGCAGGCTGCGCACGTTGATCCCGAAACTCGCGGCTTTGTCATCGCCTAAGCGCAGGGCCGTCAGGGCCCAGGCCCGTTTGGCGAAGATCGGCAGGGTGATGAGAATCACCGCGCAAATCACCCCGAGTTTTGGCCAAGTGGCTTTGGTCAGGCTGCCCATGGTCCAGAACACTACGGCCGCCACCGCTTGCTCGGTGGCAAAGAACTGCACCAGTGCCAACAACGCGTTAAACGTAAACACCAGGGCAATGCCGAGCAGCACGATGGTTTCGGCGGTTACGCCGCGACGCATGCTCAGAAAGTGGATCAGCAGCGCGCAGAGCATGGCCATGATGAACGCGTTCAGCGGCACCATGTACTGCGCCGCCAGTGGAAACAGCGCCACCCCGAAAGCCAGTCCCATTGCCGCGCCAAAACTGGCGGCAGCAGAAAGGCCCAGGGTGAACGGACTGGCCAGCGGGTTGTTGAGGATTGTCTGCATCTGCGCACCGGCCAGCGACAGCGCCGCGCCGACCGCAACCGCCATCAGCGCGACCGGCAAGCGGATGTCCCACATCACCACCCGCACTTGCGCCGACGCCGTGTCCGGTGAAAACAGGGCGCCAAGCACCTCCTTCAGGCTGTAACTGGCCGGCCCCAGCGCCAGATCGAGCAGCACGCTGAACACCAGCAACACCGCCAGCGCCACCAGGATCAGCCGTTTTCGCAGGACTCGTTGACGGTACGTCACGCTCTGCGCAATAGGCAGTTCACCTAGCGAACTCATGGCTTGCCCCCGGTTTTCTCAAGGCTGACGAAGTAGCCCGGCTGGTAGGGCACGGGCAGGAAGCGCTCGTGGAGTTCGCGAAACGCGGCGTCGGGATCCAGATCGGCAAACAGCGCCGGATGAAACCACTTGGCCAATTGCTGGATGGCCACAAACTGGTAGGGGCTGTTATAGAACTGGTGCCAGATGGCATGAAACGCTTGATTGTTCTGCGCCTTGATACCGGCGTAGGCCGGGCGTTGGGTGTACCAGGCCAGTTTGTGCCGCGCTTGTGTCAGGTCCGCGCCCGGTCCGACACCCACCCAGCGACCGCCGGGCGCAAAGGCTTGCCAGTTGGCGCTGGTGACGACCACTTGGTCCGGGTTGGCGACGATCACCTGTTCGGGGTTCAACTGGCCAAAGGTGTTCACAATGATGCTTTTGGCGATGTTGTTGCCACCGGCCATGTCGACAAACAGGCCGAAATTCTCGTTGCCGAAACTCAGGCAACAATCGTCGGTGTACCCACCGATTCGCTCGATGAACACCGTGGGCCGCGCGGGGTGTTTGGCCTCAATGACGTCGGTAACACGACGGATCTGTTGATTGCGAAAATCGATAAACGCCTCGGCGCGCTCTTCCTTGCCAAACAACTGGCCGAACAGGCGCATGGTCGGCTCGGTGTTTTGCATCGGGTTGTTGCGAAAATCGACGTAGACCACCGGGATCCCCAGCGCGTCGAGCTTCTCGATGTAACGCGCATCTTCGGTGGCGTGTTGCGCTTCGATGTTCAGGACGATGACGTCCGGTTGTTGCGAGATCGCTTGCTCGATGTCGAAGGTGCCGTCCTCAAAGCCGCCGAAGGTGGGAATCCTGGCGATGTCGGGGAACTTGCGCAGGTAGGCGCCGTAAGTGTCCGGGTCGGACTGAATCAAATCCTTGCGCCAACCGACTATGCGCTCGATGGGGTTTTGCGTATCCAGCGCGGCGACCAGGTACAACTGGCGACCCTCGCCGAGTATCACCCGTCTGACCGGGAGGTGAACCTTGACCTTGCGGCCCAGCAGGTCAGTGACCGTGACGGCGGCGGGATCCGGATTCGCCGCGAGCGCGGTGCGCGGCGCCAGGGAAAACCACACCACGCCCAGCAGTCCCGCCAATAGCAGGGCCGCGAAGGCGTGGCGGCGTGGATGAACAGATGCCATGGTTGAAACCTTTACAGGTAGCCAGACCGGGCAACGGCTCAGGCCGTTGCCCGGGGCTGAACGTTTCAGAAGTCGACGGTGGCCGACAGTTGCAGGGTGCGCGGCGAACCTTGTGAGAAGGCGCCATAGGACGCGACACCGGACCAGTACTCACGGTCGAAAACGTTCTGCACCGTGGCCCGGAATGTGGTCGGACGCTCCGCGATGCGCGTGGCGTAACGTGCGCCAACATCGAAGCGGGTCCAGGGGTCGAGTTCCTGGGTGTTGGCCTGGTTGACGTATTGGCTGCCGGTGTAGATCGCGCCGCTGGTCAGCGTCAAACCTTCGATCCACGGCGTATCCCACTCGGCCCACAAGTTGGCCTGGACCTCGGGCACGCCCACCGGTTTGTTGCCGCGATTGGCTACGGTTCCGGTCTTGGTCAGTTCAGCGTCGAGGACGGTGACGCCACCGAGCAGGCGAGTGCCTTGGGCGATCTCGCCAAACACGTTCAACTCCACGCCCCGGTTGCGCTGTTCACCTTGTACCGAGAACACACCGGAGGCCAGCTCGCCGCTGGGTTTCTTGATCTGGAACAGGCTGAGCGTGGAGGTGAAGGTGCCGTAGTCGACCTTGACCCCGACTTCCTGCTGGCGGGAAATGTACGGCGCGAAGATCTCGCCGGAGTTCGACGCAGTGGCCGGGGCAATGTCGCCCTTGCTCAGGCCTTCGATGTAGTTGTAGTAGAACGACACGTGGTCCCAGGGCTTGACCACCACCCCGAACAGCGGCGTGGTCTCGCTTTCGTCATAAGACGTGGTGACGGCGCCGGCCGCGTTGAAGTTATCGGATTCGATGTTCTGCTTGCGCAGGCCGACAGTGACCTGCAAGCGCTCATCCAGTACCGAAAGGGTGTCGGCCAACGCCACGCCCGACAGTTCTGTCTCGGAGACTTTGAGGGCATCCGGTTCGGCAATGGACGGTTTCGGACGGTCGATCGGGTGGTACATGTTCGACAGCACGGCCGGGCCGGAAATGATGCCGCGTTTCAGTTCGTCGCGATAACGGGTGACCTGCAACGTGGTGCTGTGGCTGATCGGGCCGGTGTCGAAGCGCAGGCGGGCACCGGCGTCGACGGTGTAGCGCTCGACTTCGAATTTGTAGTAGCCCGGGATTGAAGAGGTGTCACCCGCGTTGTTGAGAATGGTCGGGGTCTGATCAGACATCCGCTTCACGTCCGACCGGCCGCCACCGGCGTGGGCGAACACGGTCAAGGCGTCGTTGAGGTCGTACTCGGCACCGAGCAGGGCCGATTTATCGCGGGTTTCGGCCCATCCCCAGTCCTGGCTCACGTTGGTGCGGCCGTTGGCGGCGGAGGGAATTTCCACGCCCGAGGCGATGAGGAACGGACGGGACGCGGCGTCGAATTGTTCTTTCTGGCTGATCAGGTCCAGGGTGGTTCGCAGGCGATCACCCTGATAGTCCAGGGAGATGGCGCCGATGTCGACGTCCCGGGATTGATCGTCGATGGCCGTGTCACCTTGCTGGGTGCTGCCGTTGACGCGCACACCGAAGCGGCGTTCTTCGCCGAAGCGCCGGCTGACATCGACGTGGCCGCCGATCTGCGAATCCATGGCGTAGCTGGCGGTGAAACGGGTCAGGTCCTCATCGAGGGAACGCTTGGGGACTACGTTGATCACGCCACCGACACCGCTGTTGGGCGACATGCCGTACAGCAGGGCGCCGGGGCCCTTGATCACTTCGATACGCTCGGCGTATTCGGTGAAGACCCGGTAGTTGGGCGCAACGCCGTACACCCCGTCGAACGCCAGTTCGCCGAGGTTGCCTTCGCCCACCGGGAAGCCGCGAATGAAGAAGGAATCGACAATGCCGCCGGTCTGGCCAGTGGAGCGTACCGAGGAGTCGCGCTCCAGCACATCGGCCACTGTCACGGCCTGCTGATCTTTCATTAATGTCGAGGTGTAGTTGCTGACGCTGAACGGCGCGTCCATCACGTCCTTGTTGCCCAGCATGCCGAGACGCCCGCCACGGGCGACCTGACCGCCCGGGTAGGCTGGCGGCAAGCTGCCCTTGCGACCGTCGGTGCCGTTGATCGTGGTTTCGGCAAGGGTCAGATCCCCCTCGCTGTTGGCCGGGACCGGCGCCAGGGTGTAGCTGCCATCAGTGCGCGGCACTATTTGCAGGCCGCTGCCGGACAACAGTCGGGTGATCGCTTCCTGGGTCGAGTACGTGCCGGAAAGCCCCGGGCTCATCAGGCCCTCGGTCATTGATGGCTGGAATGACAGCGCAATGCCGGCGTCCACAGCGAACTTCGACAAGGTTGCCCCCAGCGGGCCGGGGGCAATGCTGTAGGCGCGGGTCGCAGTGGCATCCAGTGACGCTGGCGCGGCAAGGGCAACGGGGCAGGCGACGCCGGTCAGGGCAAGGCTTAGCAACGCGCTGCGGATAGCCAGCTTGAGTGAGCGATCCGAACGCAGAGGGCGTGCAACGAACATGGAGTGATGACCCTTTCGACGAGGTTGAGAAGTTCTTCCTTTCCTTGCCAGTCGAGATCAAAAAAAGTATCACCCGCTCAGCCATTTTTTTTGCGCGAGGTTCAGGCGGGGGAGAGCGTCACCCAATAACCGCTCAAATGGCCGGTTGCGAGCACCGGGTAGGTTTGCACCAGCATGTTCAAGGTGCGTTGGGTATCGCTGATGGGGAACGCGCCAGAAATGCGCAGATCGGCAATGGCCGGATCACAACGCACGAAGCCTTTGCGATAACGCGCCAGTTCCGCGATGAAGTCGGCCAGACGCATGTTGTCGGCCATCAGCATGCCTTGGGTCCAGGCGCTGACGGAGCGGTCCACCGGGTTCAACAGGCCGAAAGCCTGCGATGAAAAGTCGGTGCGTTGCCCGGCATTGACGATCAAGGGCGTTACGCCGTTGCCACCGGGCAGTTCCACCCTGACAGCGCCGTCCAGTACCGCGAGCTGAGTGCGGGTTTGCAGTTCGCGCACCGTAAACCGCGTGCCCAATGCCTGCATTCGCCCCTGACGGGTAGTCACCAGAAACGGTCGGGACTGGGGGGCTACATCCGGCGCGGTCTGCACCAGGATTTCACCTTCACGCAAATTGATCAGCCGTTGACGGGCGTCGAACAGCACATCGATCGCCGAATCGGTATTGAGTGTAATGCGCGAGCCATCGGCCAGCGTCAACTCGCGTTGCTGGCCCACGGCAGTCCGGTAGTCGGCCGACCATTGCTGGGATTCGACCAGCTTCCAACTGCCCCAACCGGCGGGTAACACGGCCAGCATTATCGCCAGTTTGCCGAGGGCCATGCGGCGTTCGGGATTGCTCGGGCGATCCAGCGCCGACATCGCCAATGACGGGGGCAGGCCGCCCAGTTTGCTTTGCAGCAGTTGGGCGCGGCCCCAGGCGCGGCTGCGTTCAGGGCAGCTGACGCGCCAGCATTCCCACTCGGCGCGCTCGGCATCGTCAAGGTCGCCTTCGCTGATGCGCATCAGCCACTCGGCCGCTTCGTCGAGTACTTGTGGATCAATCTGAGTGGGCGTGGCGTAGGTCGACATTCATTCCACCAGCATCAGGCATTGAACGAAGGCCTGTTTCATGTAGCGCTTCACGGTGATCAGCGACACGTCCAGTTGCGTGGCGATGTCGTCGTATTTCAGCCCGCTGATCTGCGACAGCAGGAACGCGCGTTTGACCAACGGCGGCAAGGCGTCGAGCATCGCGTCGATTTCATGCAGGGTTTCCAGCACGATGAAACGCAATTCGGGCGAGGGCGCTTCAGGGGCAGGCAACAGCGCCAGGGCATCCAGATAGGCGCGTTCAAGCGCCTTGCGCTGATACCAATTGACCAGAATGCCCTTGGCCACACAGCTCAGGTAGGCGCGGGGCTGTTCAATGACCGCGACCCTGGAAGCCAGTATGCGTGTGAAGGTGTCTTGCGCCAGGTCCGCCGCATCCATGGCGTTGCCCAGTTTTTTGCGCAGCGTGGCGTACAACCAGCCGTGATGGCCGGTATAGAGAGCCTCGATCGCGCGCAGGTGATTGTGATGAGTCGCGGGCAGGGTATCGCTCATGGATGATAATTTTTAGCGATTGAGAAGTATTCCCAATCCTAAGTGACTGCACCCCTGCGGCGCAAGGGGGAGGCTGATCAGTCGCAGCGTGGCGCTTCGTCCGGTTGCAACAGTACTGATCGATAACGCAAGGCGACAATGAGCACCAAGGCCATTGCGTAGGCGAGGCAAACGATCAGATAGGTGTATTGCAGGCCGTAGACCTGGCTGAGCAAACCGCCCAGGGAAATACCTGCGATGGAAGCCAGTTGCGCGGTGCTCTGAGCCACACCCAGTACGTAACCCTGTTGTGAACTGTCGACCGTCTTGGAAATCAGCGCCATCAGCACCGGCGTCGTGGCGCCCAGCAGCACACCCCACAGGAAGTAGGCCATGACAAACACGGCCGGGTTTCGGGTAAGGCCGGCGACGCCGGTCAGGCCGATGCAGCCGATGACAACCCAGGACATTCGCTGCAGGGTTTGCTGTTGCGTCCGGTGTTCGAAGTAGCGCGCCCAGCGTGTCGCCGAAAGGATGAAGCCCAGTGCCAGCAAGCCGTAACACAGGCCCGTGACCGAATTGCCGACCTCAAACACCGAGCTGACGTACAACGAAAATGATGTCTGCGGCAGCATCCGCGCCAACAGCAGAATGCCCATTACGCCCAGCAGCGACATCAGGGGTGAACCCTGCCACACGCCGCGGGCTCGAGTCGGCTGCGGCGCCGCATCCACCACCGGCGTTTTTTTCACGGGCGGCACATCCGGCAACGTCACGGCCGCCACCACGGTGCACACCGCGCAGAGCGCCGAAGCGATGAGATTGATCCAGAAAAAAGTCGCGTAATCGAGAATCAGACCGCCGACCACTGCGCCGAGCAACGAGCCGACGTTGGTGGAGATTTGCAGGATCGCAAACAGGCGGGCCCGCCGTGAGGGCGCCTCGATACTGACCCCGTAAGCCTGGGCTGGCGCGATATACCCGGCAAAGGCGCCTTGCAGGAAGCGCAGCAGCAGAATCACCCAGATATCGCTGCACAGTGCCAACCCCAACTGAGTCAACGACAAACCGGCCAAGGCACGAATCATCATCAACTTGTGACCATAACGGTCGCCGATCCGGCCCCAGAAGGCGCTGGTCAGCATGATGCCCAGCATCGGGCCGACATACACGGCGATGCTGGCGAAACTGAACAGCGATTCCGACGTGGTCAGCCCGCGCAGGTAGACCGGCCAGAACGGGCCGCTCATTTCCATCGCACCCATGGAGATGAGCTGGATCGTGAACAGAAGATAAATCAGGATTCTGACGCTGGAACCCTGAAAAGTGCCTGAATGGAACATCGGTCAGCCTCGGTGGTTGGCCGGCATCCTACGTGCTTTGCCATCGAGGGAAAACCATATCGGGCGTTCTGTATCGGTGTCAGTTGGCAGGCGGACAGCCTCGCTGCGCAGTGGTTGCCGCCTGGCTGATCAACGCGGCCAGGCGTTTGACGTTGTTTTGCTGGGCCACCACCAAGTCATCAATGGAGGGGCCTGAAGGCGTCTGCAAGGTGCTGCGGCAGGTAATCAGCGTGTTATCTCCTTCGCCGGGATTGCGCAGGCGCCATTTGACGTCGATCAAACCGTACTGCCCGGGAATCGAGTCGAAGCGTTGCACCTCCAGGCGTACTGACACTCTTCGCTTCGGACTGCTGTTGGCCAGTTGATCCACCAGAGCACTGCGCAACTCGTCCACCAGACTCGCAGCCCACCATTGGGTTTCGAGAATTGCCACGCCGCTGTTGCCCTGACGAATGACGATCTGCGGGCGATCGACCTGGGCCGGTACGCTGAGGCTTTCGATCTGGATTTCCCCACCGTTGCCTCGTGCGGTGCCGCTCAATTGTGCCGGGGTCAGGGTGTGGAACTGAATCGGGTCACTGCGGCAGGCGGCGAGCAGTAGACACGCAGTGACCAAGGTAATCTTCAGCGAAAAAGCCATGGGTGTTGCTCCTGTGGTCAGTTGCGCGGTGGGCCCTGTAGGTCCGTCGGTGCTGCGTTATTGGGACGACCGCGAATCAGCGACTCTGGATGCCGGCCCAGGTAATCCGAGAGCTCACGCAGGGAGCGCGACATGCGCCCGAGTTCTTCCAGGGTCTGGGTCAATTGCTCGCGTTGCGGCGAGTCTTCGGCGAGGGTCGAGCTGGCCGATTGCAGGGTTTTGCTGACGTCTGCCAGGGTGGTTTGCACGCCAGGCAGGGTCTTGGCGTTGAATTGCGCGAGGCCCTTGCGCAGCTCTACGAGGTTGCTGTCGAGGTTGCCGGCGATGCGCTCGATGGGCAGTTGGTTGATCTTGGTGACCATGCCTTCGAGTTTTTCCTGCAACTGTTCGAGGCTGCCAGGAATGGTGGGAATGCTGACAGGGCGGGCGGTCGGGTCGAACACGACTTTCTCCGCTTTGGGATAGAAGTCGAGTGCGATGTACAACTGGCCGGTCAACAGATTGCCGCTGCGGGCCTGGGCCCGCAGACCGTTTTCGATGAAGCTGCCCATCAACCGTACGCCGGCGGCTTCGTCATTGGGGTCATGCTTCAACGCTTCAAGCATTCTGGCGTGGGCCTGGCCGAGCCGTTGCGGGTAGATCACGATGCCGACGTTGACCGGAAAGCTGCGTTTTTTCGGGTCGAAATCCAGATTGACCGACACAACCCTGCCGAACTCGATGCCAAGGAACTCCACCGGCGCACCGACTTTCAACCCGCGCAATGCCTGGTCGAAACGCAAACTCAGGAACTGCGCCTTGCCGCTGGGTGGGGCGAGGGCGGTTTGCTGGTCTTCGAACAGCTCGAAGCCTTTGTCCTCTAGCGCCGGTTTATCGTTGGGGCTGTATTCCGGAGCCCTGAACGCGATGCCGCCCACCAATATGGACGAGAGCGACTCGGTCTTCACCGAAAAACCGTTGGCGCCGACGTTGACATCAATGCCGCTGGCATTCCAGAACCGGGTGTTATCGGTGACGAAGGCATCGTTGGGCGAATGGATGAAGACTTCGAGGTTCACCCCTTTGCCGTCGGCATCCAGGGCATAGGCGACCACTTGGCCGACCGGAATTTTGCGGTAGTAGACGGGGGAGCCAATGTCGAGCGAGCCCAGGTCCTGGGTGTGCAGCGTAAAGCGCTTTCCGGGTTCGCCATAGGTAATGGGGGGCGGATTTTCCAGCCCGGTGAAATTCTTCGACCGGGCATTGGCCTGGCCGATGTCGGCGCCAATGTAGTCCCCGGACAGCAGTGTATCGATGCCCGACACGCCGCCAGCACCGATGCGGGGTCGTACCACCCAGAATTGCGAGTCTTCGCGGGTGAAACTTTCCGCCTGCTTGGACAGTTTGATGGTGGCGTTGACGCTTTTCTGGTCGCCGCTCAATTCCACGTCGGAGACATGCCCGATCACCACGTTGCGGTATTTGACCTCGGTCTTGTTGGCGGTCAGGCCGCTACCGGTCTTGAACGTGACGGTGATGGTCGGTCCTTCCTGCAAAATGCTGTGAACCACCAGCGAAATACCCACCAGCACCGCGACAATCGGCACGATCCACACCAATGAAACGCTGTAGCGGCGGGTCTTGATGGGGGCCTGCCCGGGAGCTTGCGGCCCGTCAGCGGCTTGAGACTTCATCCATGACCTCCTCGTTTTCGGAATGTTGCTGATCCCAGATCAGACGTGGGTCGAAACTCATCGCCGACAGCATGGTGAACACCACCACCAGACCAAAAAACAGAATGCCCGCGCGGGGTTCGATATCGGCCAGCGCCTGGAACTTCACCAACGAAGCCACCAGGGCGACCACGATCACGTCGAGCATCGACCAATAACCGATGAGCTCGACGAAACGGTACATTTTTGAGCGCTCCTTGCGCGCCCAATCACTGTCGCGCTGAACGGTCACCAGCAATAACGACAGGGCGACGAACTTGATGCCCGGCACCGCGATGCTGGCAATGAAAATGATCAGGGCGATGTCCCAGGCGCCGTGCTGCCAGAAATCCAGCACACCACCCATGATTGTGCTGTCCGCGCCGCTGCCGACCATTTTGGTGTTCATCACCGGCAACACATTGGCCGGGATGTAAAACACCAATGACGTGATCAAGTAGGCCCAGGTTCGGGTCAGGGCGTTGGTTTTGCGCCGATGCAGCGGCGCACCGCAGCGTTCGCATTCGTGGGGGTCGCCGGTCATGTCACAGGCCAGGCCGCAGCTGTGGCAGAGACACAGGTTGAGTTCGCTGGCGACTGGTGGCGTAGTCATAAGACATCCCACAGTTCACGGACATCGCGCCCGGCGATGCGGATCATCATCAGGCTGAGAATGGCCAGGGCGAACAGGCCGATGCCAGGCAGGACGTCGAGCAACCCTGCGAGCTTGATCACCGCGACCATCGCCCCCAGCAGGCAGACTTCCAGCATGCTCCAGGGCCGCAGGGTTTCCAGCCAGCGCATACAGAATTTGAAACCCGGCGAACGACGGGAGGCGAGGGCAAAACTCAGGACCCAGATGAGCAGCAGCAACTGGAAAATCGGCGCGATGATCATGGCGATGGCCGCCACCATCGCGATGAAGGTAATCGGGCCCAGACTCAGGGCCTGTACCGAATCCCACAGCGTCGCGCTGTTTTTCAGGCCTTGCAGGCTGATGCTCATGACCGGGTAGAAATTGGCGAAAATCCACAGCATCAGCGCGGTGACGGTCAGCGCCAGCCGCTGCTCCACCGTCAGGCCGTTATAGCGCTGAAGCACGCCGCCGCAGCGCGTACAGAGGGTTTTCTGATGTTTGGCGAGCGTGACTTTTTGATACACGCAGTCGCAGTGCTCGCAGATGATCAGTTGGTCAGTCGTAGCCATAGGCCGCACTCGCCAGGAGGCAGGAAAGTCAGAGCACATCCTCAATATAGAAGTGCCTTGCGATTGAGCAAATTAAAAGGCGGACTTAAAGTCACTTGCTGGCGATCGGGCCTTGAGTCCTGCACTGATCTTGCGGCCGCCATCGCCAGCAAGCCGGCTCCTACAGGGGTTGGTGTTTACTCCGTTGATTGGCTGCGCACGGATATTGTAGGAGCCGGCTTGCCGGCGATTGGGCCTTGAGGCTAGCGGTTATGTTGAGGGCGCCATCGCCAGCAAGCTGGCTTCTACAGGGTTTGGTGTTTACCCGGTGGATCGGCTGCGCACGGCCATTGTAGGAGCCGGCTTGCCGGCGATTGGGCCTTGAGGCTTGCGATTATCTTGAGGACGCCATCGCCAGCAAGCTGGCTCCTACAGGGTTTGGTGTTGACCCGGTGGATCGGCTGCGCACGGTTATTGTAGGAGCCGGCTTGCCGGCGATCGGGCCTTGAGGCTTGCGGTTATGTTGAGGGCGCCATCGCCAGCAAGTTGGCTCCTACAGGGTTTTGTGTTCACCCGGTGGATCGGCTGCGCATGACCATTGTAGGAGCCGGCTTGCTGGCGATTGGGCCTTGAGGTTTGCGGTTATGTTGAGGGCGCCATCGCCAGCAAGCTGGCTCCTACAGGGTTTGGTGTTGACCCGGTGGATCGGCTGCGCACGGCCATTGTAGGAGCCGGCTTGCTGGCGATTGGGCCTTGAGGTTTGCGGTTATGTTGAGGGCGCCATCGCCAGCAAGGGGTGGGTGTTTTAGCCGAGGACTTCACGCAGGCGATACCAGAACATGCCGAGGGCCAGCAGCGGTGAGCGCAGTTTCGGGCCGCCGGGGAAGGTCATGTGGGGCACGGCGCTGAATACGTCAAAGCCTTGGCTGTGCCCGGCGTGAATCGCTTCGCCCAGCAGTTTGGCGCACCAGTGGGTCACGTTCAGGCCGTGACCGGAATAACCTTGTGCGTAGAACACGTTCGAATGCTGGCTCAAGCGCCCGACCTGCGGGAAGCGATTGGCGGTGATACCAATCTTGCCGCCCCATTGATAATCAATGCGCACATCGGCCAGTTGCGGGAACACCTTGAGCATTTGCGGGCGCATGTAGGCGGCGATGTCTGCCGGATCACGCCCGGAATAATGGCAGGCACCGCCGAACAGCAAACGCCGGTCCGCCGAGAGCCGGTAGTAATCCAGGCCGACTTTCTGGTCACACAGCGCCAGATTCTGCGGGATCAACTGCGTTGCGACGTCAGGCGTCAACGGCTCGGTGGCGATGATGTAGCTGCCCGCCGGAAGCACCTTGCCGCTAAGCTTCGGTTCGAGTTCGTCCAGATGCGCGTTACACGCCAGCACCAGGCTGCCGGCGCGCACTGTGCCCCTGGCACAACGCACCTGCACGGTGTTGCCATGAATCAACTCCAGCACCGGGCTCTGTTCGAAGATCTGCACCCCAAGCGATCGCGCCAGTCGCGCTTCGCCGAGCACCAGATTGAGCGGGTGCAAGTGCCCCGAACCCATGTCCACCAGGCCACCGGCATACACGCCTGAGTTCACTACGTGCTCACGGATCTGCTCCGGCCCGACCAAGCGCGTTTCATGGGCGTAACCCGACTCGACAAGGCCTTCCTGCTCGGCCTTGAACGCCGCGAACTGTGCCTTGGTGTTGGCCAGTTCGCAAAAACCCCAGCGCAGGTCGCAATCGATGCCGTGCTCGCGGATGCGCTTGCCCACCAGTTCCACCGATTCGGTCCCCGCGCGCTCCAGGTAACGCACACCTTCTACACCGACGTGCCGGGCGAAACCGCTGACGTCATGGCCAATGCCGCGGATCAACTGGCCACCGTTGCGCCCGCTGGCGCCCCAGCCGATCCGCCGGGCTTCCAGCAAAATAACCGAGAGCCCGCGCTGAGCCAGTTCGATAGCCGTGTTGACCCCGGTAAACCCGCCGCCGATCACGCAGACATCGGCGACAAGGTCATCTTCCAGCGCAGGGAAGGGCGTCAGCGTATGAGCCGATGCCGCGTAATAGGAGCGCGCATGTTCGTGGTTGTACTGATTCATTTGTTGGACTTCACTTTGCTCCAGGAACGGGTCATCAGCCGCATGATCGCCTGGGGCGGGGTGGTCGAGATGTAGAGCTTGTCGAGCACTTCCTGAGGCGGGTAAACCTCGGGATTGTTCACCAACTCAGGGTCCATGAATTGCTTGGCGGCCGGGTTGGGGTTGGCGTAACCGACCGAGGCGCTGACCTTGGCGATCACTTGTGGGTCGAGCAGGTAGTTGATGAAGGCGTGTGCCTCTTTCGTGTTGCTGGCGTCGGCAGGAATCGCCAGCAAATCGAACCACAGGTTGCTGCCTTCCTTCGGAATCGCGTAGGCGATGTTCACGCCGTTCTTGGCTTCCTTGGCGCGGTTGGCAGCCTGGAACACGTCGCCGGAATAACCGAACGCCACGCAGATGTCGCCGTTGGCCAGGTCCGACACGTACTTGGATGAGTGGAAGTAAGTGATGTAAGGCCGGATGCTCAGCAACTTGGCTTCGGCCTTCTTGTAGTCCTCGGGATTTTCGCTGCGCGGGTCCATGCCCATGTAGTTGAGGATCGCGGGGAAGACTTCATCCGCCGAGTCCATCATCGACACGCCACACTGGCTGAGCTTCTTGATATTTTCCGGTTCGAACAGCACGGCCCAGGAGTCGATGCGATCGATGCCCAGCACTTGCTTGACCTTGTCGACGTTGTAGCCGATGCCATTGGTGCCCCACAGGTAAGGCACCGAATGCTCGTTGCCCGGATCGTTTTTCTCCAGTAGCGCCAGCAGTTTCGGGTCAAGGTTCTTGAAGTTCGGCAACTGTGCGCGATCCAGCTTGAGGAACGCGCCGGCCTTCACCTGGCGCGCGAGGAAGTGGTTGGACGGCACCACCACGTCATACCCGGTACGACCGGCGAGCAGTTTGCCCTCCAGGGTTTCGTTGGAGTCGAAAACGTCGTAGATCACCTTGATTCCGGATTTAGCCTGGAAGTCGGCGAGGGTGGTTTCGCCGATGTAATCGGTCCAGTTGTAGACGCTGACCTGTGGTTGAGCCTGGGCAACAGCGCTGAACAGCAGGGCCAGCGCGACCGGGACCACGGATTTCAATAGACGCATATCGACACCTTTGGAGTTATTGGGTTTTTTCCTGAGCGTTCCTGTCCCTCTGTAGGAGCCGGCTTGCCGGCGATGGCGGCGCATCAAGCAACATTGATGACGCTTGACACAGCGCTATCGCCAGCAAGCTGGCTCCTACAGGGGCAGCGTGATCTCATATGACGTGTGGTTTTCAGACACTAAGAAGCAAAAACTCCCGCTCCCACGAGCTGATCACGCGCTTGAAGTTCTCGTGCTCCGCCCGCTTGACCGCGACATAACCGCGGACAAACTTGCTGCCCAGATAACGCTCGATGGTTTCGCATTCTTCCATCTGCGTCAGCGCGTCTTCGATGGTGATCGGCAGGCGCAGGTTCCGTCGTTCGTAGGCCCGGCCCTGTACCGCAGCGCTCGGCTCGATGCGTTCGACCATGCCGAGGTAACCGCACAGCAGGCTGGCGGCGATGGCCAGATACGGGTTGGCATCGGCGCCGGGCAAGCGGTTTTCCACGCGCATCGCCTCGGGGCTGGAGGTCGGCACACGCAGGCCCACGGTGCGGTTTTCTTCGCCCCATTCAACGTTCACCGGCGCCGAGGTGTCCGGCAGGAAACGGCGGAACGAGTTCACGTTGGGCGCGAACATCGGCAGCACTTTGGGGATGTATTTCTGCAGGCCGCCGATGTAATGCAGGAACAGCTCGCTCATCTGCCCGTCCGCATTGGCGAAGATCGGCTGGCCGGTGGCGATGTCCACCACACTCTGATGAATGTGCATGGCGCTGCCCGGCTCGTCGCCAATCGGCTTGGCCATGAACGTCGCCGCAACATTGTGCTTGAGCGCGGCTTCACGCATGGTGCGTTTGAACACCGTGATCTGGTCGGCCAGGTCCAGCGCGTCGCCATGACGGAAGTTGATTTCCATCTGCGCCGGGCCGTCTTCGTGGATCAGCGTGTCGAGGTCCAGGCCTTGCAATTCGCACCAGTCGTAGACGTCTTCAAACAGCGGGTCGAATTCGTTGGCGGCGTCGATGGAAAACGACTGACGCCCACTTTCCGCACGGCCCGAACGGCCCATCGGCGCCTTGAGCGGCAAGTCCGGGTCTTCGCAGCGCTGGGTCAGGTAAAACTCCATTTCCGGCGCGACAATCGGCTTCCAGCCTTTGTCGGTGTACAACTGCAAGACTTTCTTCAGCACGTTGCGCGGCGACAGTTCAATCGGGTTGCCGAACTTGTCGAAGGTGTCGTGAATCACGATTGCGGTGGGCTCGATGGCCCATGGGATCACGTACACCGCATCGGAAACCGGCTTGCACACCATGTCGATGTCGGCCGGGTCGAGCAGGTCGTAATAGATGTCGTCGTCGACAAAGTCCCCGGTTACCGTTTGCAACAGCACACTTTCCGGCAGGCGCATGCCTCGCTCATGCAGGAACTTGTTGGTGGGCGCAATTTTGCCGCGTGCAATGCCGGTCAGGTCGCTGACGACACACTCGACTTCGGTAATCTTGTGATCTTTCAGCCACGTGAGCAGCTGATCGAAAGGGACATTCATAAAGACCTCGTTATTGGTTTTATTAACGCCGGGGAGGGTGGTTTCATCCGCCACACACTTCCCCTGGGACGCGTTGACGACTATCTTGGGCGAGCCTTGACGTTCCATCTATCCACTTTCAGCAGCACCAAAACGCACCAAACGAGTGCGTAAGGTCACCCATGACAGCGTGCAATCCATTACAGGTCCAAGCGTTCGATACCGCCGATGTCGCCGAGCAAATCCGCGCCACACCCGGTTGGGTCCAGCATTACCAGCAGATGTCGCCAGGGCATTTCGCCGGGCGGGTGCGTTACCTCGACCTGCAGGGCGTAGAGATTTACGAGGAACACATGAACACCCGGGTCGAGCAGAATTTCAGCGCGCCCGAGGGTGCACTGGCGTTCTGTTTCGATCGCAGTGACAACGCGCTGTACGTGCTGAATGAAGAAAGCCGCAACATCTGGATCACGCCGGAGAACTACCAGGAAATCGCCGTGGTGTTCGGGCCGGAGTTCGTTCAGCGTCACGGTCTGAATGTCGCCAGGCTCGAAGGTTTGTTCATGGCGCCGCTGAATTCGGGGCAGAACGCGCTGTTCAGCCGCTGGCTCAGCGGGACCTTGACCCGGTTGGCGCAAACCCTCGATCCGCCGAGCAAAGACGCCTTGACCCAGCAGTTGCTGGAAGACTGCCTGTACATCCTCGACAACGCCTCGGTCTGCCTGGATCGCGGCGGTTTGCAGCGCCGCGCTGAAGAGCGGGCGGTGATGAAGCGCATTGGTGAATGGGCGGCCGATTCCCCGGAAGAAACCCTGAACCTGCTGGAGCTTTCCCGGGTTGCCGGGGTGTCATTGCGTCAGTTGCAGCACGCGTTCAAGGCGTACACCGGCATGACGCCGACCCATTGGCTGCGTCTGCGCCGACTCAACAGCGCCCACCGCGAACTGCTGAATCGCTCGCCTATGGAAACCACCGTGGCCGAAGTGGCGATGCAGTGGTCGTTCTGGCATTTGGGGCGGTTTTCCAGCAGCTACCGAGCGTTGTTCAAAGAGCTTCCCAGTCAGACCCTCGCACGCAAAACCGGTCGGGCATCAAGCCGCTGAGCCGACCACTGCTCAGCGTGGCTTGGTGGCTTTGGGCGATTTAGTGCTGCCGGGGATGTGCAGGTAAGCCATGACGCTTTCGGTCAGCTCGGTCGCCAGTTTGACGGCTTCCTTGTTGCGCGCCATCACCCCTGCGACCAACCCTTCGATCAAGGCGAGTACGGCGATGTTGGAACTGGTCATGACCGGGTGATCGGCCGGGGCGAACAGAACGTGATCGGCAACGCTGGTTAGCGGCGATGCAGGCGAATCGGTGATTGCCAGCACCTTGGCCCCGCGTTCATGGGCGAAACGGGCGAGTTGCAGGGTGTCGAGCGAGTAACGCGGCAGGGCAATCGCCAGCAAGACGTCCTGGTCGGTAATGGCGGCCAGACGGTAAGCGGCGTTCTCGTTACCGCCCTCCATGCTGATAGCGGTGGCGTCCGCACAGAACGGCATCAGCGTCGAGGCGGCGAGGCCGGCAAAATAGACGCTGTTGCCAAACCCAAGAATGTAGATTTTGCGTGCGTTGATCAGGCTGGTGACGAACGCTTCAAACGTGTCTTCATGGTTGTTGGTCGCCGCCGTCGCCAGGTTACTGGTGGCGCTCTGGATTTGTTCCTGCAGCCCAAACGCGCCGTCGGGGCGATGCGCCAGTTCGTTGCGCAGCTTGTCGACGGGCGAGACCATTTGCTGCAACGTCGCCACCAGCTCGGCCTTCATGCCGGTGTAGCCGCCGAGGTTCAGGGCTTTGGCCAGGCGGTTTACCGCTGCGGGTGAGGTGGACGTGACGTGAGCCATCTCTTCAATGGTCAGCGTCGCCGCCTTCAGCGGGTGGCGCAGAATGAAGTCGGCCACTTTGCGCAATGACGGCGGCAACTCGGAGACGGTTTCCGCCAGTTTGCGCATGACCGGCGCGGCATAGACCGTGGTGTCTTTCGATGGGGTCGGCATATCCGGCTCAACATTTCCTGAGAATTAGAGAAGGCCTGGCATGAGGTTGGCGCGAGTGTATCCGAAGCCGACCCTCGACGTGCAGCGCAAGGGCGAGGGTCGGTGACGCAAACGCGCGGATTACTTCAAGCTGCCGGCCAAAAACTGTTGCAGCCGTTCGGACTGTGGTTTTACCAGCACCTCACGTGGGTCACCGCGCTCTTCGACCAAGCCCTTATGCAGGAACACCAGTTGATTGGAGACTTCCCGGGCAAAACCCATTTCGTGGGTCACCACCACCATGGTGCGGCCTTCCTGAGCGAGGTCCTGCATGACCTTCAGCACTTCGCCGACCAGCTCGGGGTCGAGTGCCGACGTCGGTTCATCGAACAGCATCACTTCCGGTTCCATGGCCAGCGCACGCGCTATCGCCACGCGCTGCTGCTCGCCACCCGACATATGCGCCGGCCACGCGTTCATGCGGTGCGCCACGCCGACTTTGTTCAAGTAATGCTCGGCCTTTTCCCGCGCTTCTTTCTTGCCCAGCCCCTGCACATGCACCGGGGCTTCCATGACGTTTTCAAGGGCACTCATGTGCGACCAGAGATTGAAGTGCTGAAACACCATCGACAGTCGCGAACGCATGCGCTGCAACTGCCGGGGTTCGGCAGCCTTCAGGCCGCCGAGTTTGTTGTTCACCAGTTTGAGCTGCTCGCCATTGAGCACGATGTTGCCCGCGTTCGGCTGTTCCAGCAGGTTGATGCAGCGCAGGAAGGTGCTTTTGCCTGAGCCGCTGGAACCGATGATGCTGATGACGTCGCCCGCTTTCGCTTCCAGGGATACGCCCTTGAGCACTTCGTGGGCGCCGTAGCTTTTGTGCAGATTCTGGATTTCAAGTTTGTACATTCTGTTCACTCTCTGGTGTCAGTCGCTGAGTAAGCGGCCCTGGCGAATCAGGCGGGTGCCGGCGACTTTGGCCAGCCACAAACCGGGTTGGGCAAAACGCAGACGTTCGCGGGCATAAAGGATGCCGTCGGTGCTGGCGCGCACGATGCTGTGGCGATCGTTCAGCGGGTCAAGCACTTCAAACAGTGGATCGCCAACCTTGACCCGGGCGCCCAGCGGTTGCAGGAAACTCACCACACCAGGGTGCGGCGCGTAGGCGTATTGCGTCCCGGCGAATGGCGTTGCTTCACAAGCGGATATCGGGGCCTGGGGCCAGTCACCGCTGATCAGGCCTTGTTCGGCGAGATAGCCGAGAATGGCCTCGGCGCTGTCGACACATTGCTCGCGCTCGGTGTCGGCCATGCCACGCAATTCGATGGTCGTGGCCACGCACGCCATCGGGATGGCCGCTTCGGGAAACAGCTCGGCCAGGCGTAACCAAGGAATCGCACAGGCTTCATCGAAGGCGCTGCCGCCAGCATCTTCGGCCAGCAGGGCGGCACCGGCGCCCAGGCGTGCGGCCAATGAGCGCAAGCGTGGCCAGTGTTGTGGCATGGCATAAAGCAGCATGATCGACTCGAAGTCGCAGTGCAGGTCCAGCACCACGTCGGCGTCACACGCATGCCGCAACAGCAGGCGACGCAGGCCATCGAGTTCCGAAGTGGCTGGCGGTATGTCGGCGAGGACATCGGCCATGGCACGACGGATCAGCGCGGTGTTGACGTCGGCGTCGGCGCCCAGTTGGCCTTTCACCAATGCGGCCACGGCTTCGGTCAACTCGGGAAAATCACGATTGAAATTCTTGCCGCTGGAGAACTCGAAGCGACCTTGATGGGTCGCCTGGAACATCTGGGCGATGCCGATGGGGTTGGACATCGGCACCAACTCGACGACCCCGTTCAGGCGACCTTGCTCTTCCAGCACTCGCAGACGACGTTTGAGTTCCACCGCCACGCGCATCCCCGGCAACTCGTCGGCATGCAGGGAGGCCTGGATGTAAGCCTTGCGCGGCCCGCTGCCAAAGCGAAACAGTGACAGGCGCCGCTCGGTGCCCGAAGCACTCCACGGCAACAGGTATTCAATGTGCTCCATAACAGCTCCTTAATGCTTGCGCGGTGCCAGGTATGCCAGCCAGCGGCGCTCGGCCAACTTGAACAGACGAACCAGGATGAAGGTCAGGGCCAGGTAGATAAGGCCGGCAGTGATGAACGCCTCGAACGGCAGGTAGAACCGCGAACTGACTGTTCGCGCGGCCCCGGTGATATCCACCAGCGTGACGATCGACGCCAGGCTGGTGGTTTGCAGCATCATCAGCACTTCGTTGCTGTACTGCGGCAGCGCCCGGCGCAAGGCCGACGGCAGCAGAATGCGGCGGTACAACGTCACGCGCGACATGCCCATGGCTTTGGCCGCTTCGATCTCGCCATGTGCCGTGGCCTTCAAACTGCCGGCCAGTAACTCTGCGCTGTAGGCACTGGTGTTGATCGCGAAGGCCAGGCACGCGCAAAAGGTGGCACTGGACAGGTAGGGCCAGAGCGCGCTTTGGCGTACCGATTCGAACTGCGCCAGGCCGTAATAGATCAGGAACAACTGCACCAGCATGGGCGTGCCGCGGATCACGTAGGTGTAAAGCCAGGCCGGAAAGTTGATCAGCGGCGATCGAGACACCCGCATCAACGCCAGCGGAACGGCCAGGACCAGGCCGAAGGCCAGGGAAATCAGCAGCACTTTCAGCGTCACCAGGATGCCGTTGAAATACAGCGGCAGGTTTTCCCAGATCAGGTTGTAGTCGAGCATCATTGGTTGCTCCCCATCACAGTTCGGCGGCTTTGATGCCGACCGAGTAGTGTTTTTCCAGATAGCGCAGCACCAGCAATGACAGGCTGGTCAGCATCAGATAGAGCGCCGCTACCGCGAGAAAAAAGGTAAACGGCTGGTGGGTGGCGTCCGCAGCGTTCTTGGCTTTGAACATCATGTCCTGCAAGCCGATGACCGATATCAGCGCGGTGGATTTGGTCAGCACCAGCCAGTTGTTGGTGAAGCCGGGAAGGGCGAAACGAATCATCTGCGGCACCAGAATTCGCCAGAACACTTGCGTGCCCCTCATGCCATAAGCGGCTCCAGCCTCGGCCTGGCCTTTAGGGATCGCCATAAAGGCACCGCGAAAGGTTTCCGACAGGTAGGCACCAAAAATGAAACCCATGGTGCAGACACCGGCGATAAAGGGATTGATATCGATATAGCGGGTGTAACCGAGCGCAAGAGCGACGCGGTTCACCAGATCCTGGCCGCCGTAGAAAATCAGCAGGATCAACACCAGGTCGGGAATGCCCCGAATCAGGGTGGTATAACTTTCGCCCAGCATCGCCAGCCATTTCAGTGGCGACAAACGAAAGGCCGCTCCCAGCAGACCCAATGCTATCGCCATGGCCATGGAAGTCAGGGCCAGGTTAACGGTCAGCCAGGCGCCATCGAGAATGCTCGATCCGTAGCCGTGAAGCATGATGAAGTTCCTCAAGCGAGCGCGGTGAGGCGCGCAAACAAGCCCAAAGCGACGCCTGCCCAGGGGCCGGCGCCAGAGTGGCGGGTGAAGGCTTATTCGCCGTAGATATCGAACGCGAAGTACTTGCTCATCACTTGCTGGTACTTGCCATTTTCGCGGATGGCGTCAATGGCGGCACTCAGGCGGGCAACGTTGGCACTGTCACCTTTACGCACCGCGATCCCGGCGCCCCGACCGAAATATTTCGGGTCGTTGATGTCCGGCCCCACCAGGGCGAAATCCTTGCCCGCCGCGGTTTTGATAAAGCTTTCATTGGTGTTGACGATGTCGGCCAGCGTCGCGTCCAGACGGCCCGACGCCAGGTCCAGGAACGCCTCATTCTGCGAGGAATAGCGCACCACCTCGATCCCGCGTTCCGCCAGTTGTTCGGTGGCGAAACGGTCGTAAGTCGAGGCGCGTTGCACGCCGACTTTCTTGCCTTTGAGATCAATCAGCGGGTCGTTGATCACGTTGCCGGCCTTCATCGCGAACTTGCCCGGCGTGTGGTAGTACTTTTTGCTGAAGTCGACCGACTTCATCCGGTCTTCGGTAATCGACATCGACGACAGCACGGCGTCGATCTTGCGCACCTTGAGTGACGGGATCATGCCGTCGAATTCCTGGATGACCCACTCGCATTTGATCTTCATTTCTTCGCACAGGGCATTGCCGATGTCGTAGTCGAAACCGCTGACGTTGCCCTCCGGTGTCTTGAAGGAGAAGGGAGGGTAAGCGGCTTCGATACCGATACGCAGGCTGTCTTCGTCGGCATGCGCCAGGAAGCTTGTTGCGCACAGTGCCATGGCGCCTAGAAGTGCTCTTTTGTTCATTTTGTTGACTCCTTGAAGGGGCGTTTGGGTGGTCCGGGTAGAAGCCGTCCGATCTGGCGATGTCGCAGTCCCTGAAATGTGTGCAGCTATAATTGACACGTTTTATTTCATATTGCAACAGTGTGAAAATAAACATATCAGCACAGGACACACAAATTCTCGACGTGCATGACCCGAAGCCGGTGTGTAGTGAGGGCCGTCAGTCACCCGTCGGAGGAGGGGGAGCGGGGGTGATCTACACTCTTGATGGCTGAGAAAAATGCCAGGAGGTTTTCATGAACAGGTTGTCTTGCATAGGCCTGTGTCTCGCGCTGTCGGTTGTCGCTACTCAGAGTCGGGCAGAAACGGTTGTGCCGATGAAAGGGCAGAACTCGCAACAGACACAGCTGGACATCAATGAGTGCCACAACGTGGCCGCCAGTCAGAGTTCATCGACGCAGCCAACATCCGGTGGCCGCCTGAAAGGCGCGGCGGTCGGTGCCGCTGCAGGAGCCGCTGGAGCTCAGGTTCGCGGGCGCCAGCACGACGAGTTTTATGACCGCGTCGATGACGATGTAAAGCAGGATTATCGGCAGAATCGCGCCAAAGAGACGGCAGCGGCAGGCGCGGTAGTCGGTGGCTCGCGTCAACGCCAGGAGCGCCGGGCGCAGCAGAAAACCGCCGCTTCGACCAGCTCGACGGCCTATACCAGTTGCCTGCAAGGAAAGGGGTATCAGGTCAATCCCTGAGCGTGTTTTGGCGGTCGCTGATCCAGCAGATACACCATCAGGCAGGCATACAGCGTCACCAGAATGAACAGTCCCATGCGCACGGCGAATGCGGTGTAGACGTCCTTGCCTGCGATGCTGTCCTGCACTGACTGGCCCAGCAGAATGATCATCGTGATCAGGCTGTTGAGCCAGAACCCCGGGCTTAAACGTGTCGGGCTCAGCGCGTAGAGCTTGCGCGCAATGATCAGACCGAACAGCAGCATCCACAGAAAAAACATCCAGAGGTGCACAAACAGGCTGAGTGCACTCCAGAACAGCACCGCCAACACACCGGCGAGCAGGGTCGAACCGACCAGTTCGCGACCGGCGTTGCGGGCTGTGGTGGAACTCTGCTGACCCAGGCCGACCGCCTTCAGGATGATCGGCAGATAGCTTGCCGGATCGATCAATGCCAGTAAAAACGCCGGCAGCACAATCAGGGTTGCACGCAGCGCCACGCGACTGACTTCTTCGGCCGGCATCGGCGGCGCGACCGGCGGCGACGGTGCGTTGGCAGGTTCAGGAAACAGCCAATGACTCAGCCCGACCACCATCACGGCCAGCAGCAATCCTTTGACCAGCGCCCCGATGACCGTCGCCGCGAGGTCGAACTCGGCGACGCCGGCCGAGGAAATCATGGTCAGGCCGATCACCAGGAAAGTGACGATCAAATTGTTGCCGCCGCGCAGCCCAAAACGAAACACCAGAAACAGGCACACGCCGATCAACAGTACGCCGCTGACCGGGTAATAACGCAGGATCGGAATCAGCAATAGGCCGACGCCGGTGGTCAGCATTGCGATCAGCGCGAGCGCCAGTCCAGCCTTAAACGGCAGCGGACGATTGACGCTGGCGAGTAGCAACAACGCCAGCACCGGCGCGATGAACGGAATCGGCAATCCCAAACCGAAACTGGCCGCCAGACACATCGCGGTGCCGGTGGCCAGGCGCAATGCGCGCTGCTCCCGGGGCGTGCGCTCAGTAGGCATACGACAGCCAGCTCATCAGGCCCACAAACAAGCGGCCGAGTGGATTCAACGGATTGCCCTCGGTGGGGAACGCCATGACTTCAGCCTGACCGCCGGTACGAATGGCGCGACTGTCTTGCAGTTTGGCCATCGATGCTTCGGAAAACTCGATGATCACCGGAAAGCGTTGCGCCGGGCGCAGCCAGTCACGGCTGTTCTGCACAGTGGGCAACGTACCGGGTGGCGGCGTCTGACCGACACTGACGCCGTAACCGACACTGCGCACGCGCCCCTCGAACACCTCGCCCGGCAGCGCATCCAGAACGATTGCCACCGGCGTATCGACCCGGACCCGGCCGAGGTTGTTTTCGGTCATGTCCGCGCTGATCCAGACATCGTGGATCGCGATCAGTGTCATCACCGGAGTGCCAACGGCAGCGAACTGCCCGGCATCAGTGCGCAGGTCGGTGATCAACCCGGCCGACCGCGCACGAATCTGCGTATTGGCCAGATCCAGTTCGGCTTTCGACAACGCGGTGGCTGCGCTGCGCAGCAAGGCGTTCTCTTCCTCGCTGCCACCTTCCTGCTCACGCGCGCGCTGGACTTCGGCACGCGCAGCGGCGACCTGGCTGACCGCTTGTTCGCGGTTGGCCCGAGACACTTCGAGCAGGCGCACGGAAATGGTCCCGGGGTCGTCGCGGTACAAACCCTCAAGGCGCTGATTGTCCTGGCGAGCCTTGAGTTCGTTGGCTTGCGCGGCGCGCAAATTGGCCTGGGCCGAGGCAATGCCGGCGGTACTGGCGCCGATCTGGCGACGTGTCGACTCAAGGTCTGCGCGCGCACGGTCGACGGCGATCTGATAAGGCTGAGGATCGACCTCGAACAGCACGTCTCCCGCCTTCACGTCCTGATTGTTGCGCACGTTGACGCGAATGACCCGACCGGCCACTTCCGCGGCCACCGGAATGACGAAAGCACCGACCCGAGCCTGTTGCGTATAAGGCGTGTATCGGTCGGCCAACAGATACCAGGCCAGGCTCAGGAGGATCAACAGCAGCACCCACTTGAGCCCTTTTTTCGCCGGGTCGGCAGGCGGTTCCGGCGCCTTGGAGGAGGGCGCCTTGGAGGAGGGCGCCTCAGGGGAGGGTTGCGCGACATCACTCATGGTCCGTTACCTTTTTTGGCGGCTGCGGGCTCATCCAGTAAATCGCCCCAGTCCGTGCGTTTTTTCATGTCCTGGCGGGTGGCCGGATCAACGATCGGCTGGGCGCTGTACCAACCTCCGCCCAGCGCCTTATACAGCGCGATCACATTGCTCACGGCATTGCTGCGGCTGACCAGGTAATTGTCCTGTTGCTCCAGCAATGCGCGTTGCGCGTCCAGCACCCGCTGAAAGTCGGAATAGCCTTCGCGATACTGGGCGCTCGCCAGCACCAACGAACGTTTGGCGGCGACTTCAGCCTCACGCAGGATGCTTTCGCGCTCCAGGGATTTGATCAGCCCATTGGCGGCGTCATCTGCCTCGCGAGCCGCTTGGCGAACCTTGTCGCGGTAAGCCTCGATCAACTGCTGCAACCGCGCATCCTGCACGCGCACGTTGTTGCTGATCTGGCCATGGTCGAACAGGTTCCAGCGCAGGCTGGGGCCACCGATCAGGTCCAGACTTCTCGAGGTGCCATTGAGCGTGTCGGCCGACCAGACGATGCTGCCCAACAAGGTCAGCGACGGGTAGAAATCGCTTTCGGCGACACCGATCAAGGCCGACTGGGCCGCGACATTCAGTTCGGCGGCGCGTACATCGGGGCGTCGCAGCAGCAGATTGGCCGGGACGTCCTGCAGCACGGCGCGGTCGACCAGCGGGATCAGTCCTTCATTGTCGATCAGTTGCGGTAGCGCACCGGGCGGCTGGCCAATCAACACCGCCAACGCATTACGCGTGCGCAGCAACTGATCCTCGAAGCTGGGGATGGTGCTCAGGGTGCCCAGGTATTGGGTTCTGGCTTGCTGCAAGTCGAGCTCGGCTTGTTGGCCGCTGTTGAACAGCTTTTCGGTGATCTCGAAATTACGCTTTTGCTGTTTGGCGTTTTCCCTTGCAACCCGCAAGCGTGCCTCGGTGGTGCGCAACAAGAAGTACGTATCCGCCAGCTGCGCGCGCAGCAGCACGAGCACGTCTTCATAGTTGGCATGGGCGGCGAAGTAACTGGCATCGGCCGACTCGATCGCTCGGCTGAAACGCCCCCAGAAGTCCAGCTCCCAGCCAATGTCGAACCCGGCACTGTGCTGCCAGAAATGGCTGTCCTGAGGATTGTTCCCGCCGGATTGTCGGCGGTTGAAGTACAGACTGTCGGCGCTGGCTTGCTGCAGTTGCGGATAGCGTCCGCTTTGGGCAATCCCCAATTGCGCACGAGCCTCCATGACCCGTAGACCAGCGATTTTCAGATCCGAATTGTTCGTATCCGCTTCGGCAATCAGACGATCGAGGACGGGATCACCGAAGACTTGCCACCACTGACGCAAATCCGGGTTCAGGCTGCGTTGACTGGATTGCTCAAGGGCAGGGGAGCTCCAGTGCTCGATCCACGTGGGCTTCGGCGACTGAAAATCCGGCCCCAGACGTACGCAGCCACTCAAGCCGAGCACACCCAGCAGCAACAGTTGTCCCGATCGCGTCAGATGCATGCATGTTTTCCAGCCAAGGAAGTTCACAGGAGCATAGACGTCCAAATGATCAACTGACTGCTAAGCTGTCCAAACATCTGACCCTTTTAACAGGTACGACAGCCATGAATGCACCCCATACCGCTGGATGGCGATTCAAACTGGGCATCGCGATCATTTGTCTGATGCTCGGCTCCTGGCTGTTGGTGCCGATCATGGCGGCAACCGACATGCCGGGTTCCAAGATCGCCGCGCTGACCGGCGTCCTGTTTATCAGTAACAAAGTGCTGTTGATTATCGTCATTGCTGTCATGGGCAAGGCGGGGTTTCAGCAGCTTAAAAGCACTGTATTTGGCTACGTGTCTAAACTGGCACCGGCAACCGACACCGAAGTTGGGCCATGGCGTCATTGGATCGGTGTCGTGATGTTTTGTCTGCCGCTGATTTCGGCATTTCTGGAACCCTACGTAGACAGTATCTGGCCCGGACTCAGGCCAAACATCTGGCAGCTCCAGGCGTTGGGCGACTTGATGTTGATCGGCAGCTTTTTTGTACTGGGGGGAAACTTCTGGGAAAAAGTGCGTGCATTGTTCATTCGAACCGCGCGAGTGGTGAACACCAGTGCAGTGTGATTATTGATTAACTTAACTAAAGGGCTATTTAGTATAGCTATTTGCCATCATGGCATTCGGAGCAGCCATTGCAGCTAAACAGTGAAGCACTCGTGACCGCGCTTAATCTTGAACCGCATGTCGAGGGTGGTTACTACCGAAGAACCTATCAGGCTGATCAACAGCCTTTGGTCGAGACGATTGGTGGTCCACGTTACACGATGAGCTCCATCTATTACCTGTTGACCACAGATTCGCCCGTCGGCCAGTTTCACCTGAACCGATCCGACATCATGCATTACTACCACCTGGGCGACGCCATTGAGTACAGCCTGATTTTCCCGGACGGCACATTAAAAACTGTCGTGATGGGCAGCGACGTTTTGGCCGGAGAATGTTTGCAGCTGCATGTACCAGGTGGCATCTGGAAAGCTTCGCGGTTGATGAAGGGATCGACGGGATTCGGTTTGATCAGTGAAGCGGTAACACCAGAGTTTCATTTTGCGGACATGGAAATGGGCGACAGGAAAAAGCTCAGTGAGGAATTTCCAGAGCATGGAGGGTTGATTGAGCAACTGACGAGAGATTGAGGATCGAGGGGGAATCAGTGCTTCAAAATCTGCGTGCAACCGGGCTGATCCCGAAACACATTGTTACGTGTAATGTATATTATGTTAAATGATGTGTCTGGGTGGAACTTCTTCCAAGGGCCTCTCAGCGAAAGCTCTCCGAACTAATTATTAGAGTTTTCGCGAACTAATTTGTAGATTTTTGACCATTGCTTCGAAAATGAAATTTTAGTTCCTGCCGTGTGTCACAGAGCGTCTAGTAAATCTTTGGTTGAATTCGGAAGGATCAGCCTTAAGGCGACCATCACCTCGTTGCCACATATATAGAAATTCTCTGTCAGACGCCCGCGCTGTCCGCCAATACCACGACCCATACGCTCATGCGAAGCGCGGCAATACTGCTGCCCATTTTTCGGCGTCCAAATCTGTATTTGCTTCCTAACAAGCCCTAGGTAAGGGCCGTGACGGGCGTTGATTCCTCATGGAAAGCTTATTACTCGACCGCTTGCCGCCACAGTCGACACAGCTATTTTGGCGATGCCCAGAATGTTGACACAGTAAATTTTGAGCAATAAGGTGGGTTCACTTGCTCTGGGATTCGCGGGCGTGAAGCCTCCCCCTGGAGACACAAGACAGGCTCACTCCCGCCGCCCCCCCTGTCACCGAAAGAGCAATTCGAGGAAGAGGCGAAGCGGATGGCTCCCTCTGAATCCAAGCAAACTCACCGACAGGGTGTTTCCCTTGTGGATGCAGATGGCGCTACGCAATGCTATTTAACTGTCTGCGTTGGATGAACCCCAATTGGCCTAAAGCGACCAGTGATGAACGCCTTAAAGACTGCTCAGCGTCAGGCAAGCAAGAAAGAAAAGGTCCGTGCTGACTCGATCACCGCATTTTGGGATTTCAGCGCTAATCTCGACTTGCTCAAGGAGTCGGAGCGTCTGCTACAGATAAAAGCTGGGTTATCCGCTCAGCTTTTCCAGGCGGTTCGTCTTACTTTTGACCTTAAGGAACGCAGCTTGGAGACCCTCCTCAGTGCGTCAATCTCAACGCTCCGACGACGTTGGCGTGACCAAAAGCCTCTCGACCGTACCGCTTCTGAACGAATAGATCGAATCGCAGTTGTCTGCCGATTAGCCGAAGAGGTCTTCGAGAGCAGAGTTATCGCCGCGTGCTGGATGTCAAAACCGAACAAAGCCCTCGGCGGTGAGGAGCCGATTATGGTCTGTGTAACCGAAATCGGAGGCCAGCAGGTTCGTCGTGTGCTTCAAACATTAGAATGGGGGGGCGTTATCTGATGCTGTAGGGACCTGACTACATAATAGTTCGATGTAAAGAGGTATGTTATGTTTGCAATATCCGATAACTGTCAGACCCGGATATTGCACAACACCTCTTTGACAAGCAAAACGAGCGTCTGCACATCTTCACTATGATCACTCACGATGGTGTATGCCGGCTTATCTTGGCTGACAGGTCAAACCGTGGAGAGATCGCTTCGTTGCGTGTAGCAGTAGTATGGTGGCGTCCGTGCGAGCCTCAAGGGAGCCGCGCCATACGACTAACGCTTACATATTGAGCTCATTGACCACCCACCCTTGCGCCTCCAGCGCTGCTTTTCGCACAGCTCTCACTTCCCTTTCGCCCAGCGCGCTGCTTCGAATAGCCAAGCACAGCAGGTGCGTTGGCCTGGTCATACCAACGTACATGAGCATCCTGTTCTTCCGGTAAGTCACTTTGTGCTCTTTCTTCACCTGAGGCTTACCCTCCAGCCAAGGCAGCATCATTTCCAGGAAGCGCTGTCCACTGAACGTTTCCACAATCAGGGTCGCCGAATGAGTCTTGCCCTTGACAGAGTGCATGGACGCCAGCTGAACGTCGACGGGGTCGCCTCCACCCTCCTCGGATCGGTAGGTGTTGATAGTTTTACGTGGTACCTCGACATCGACCGTGTCCCTTGGTTCTGTCCACGCCAGGTAGGCATCTACCTCGGGGTTGTTTGATATGGCCTCACCAGGATGCAGTTCTGCAATAAAGCGCCTAAGCAGCATGGCATGCCTACGAACCCACCGCTCCTCTCTCAGCGGATGCGAGTAGAACAAATATAGATAGATACATCGTTGGTAGGCCTTCAGAAGATTCGTGTTAGACGCCAAGTTTCGCTCTATGTAGCGGTGAAGCCTTGTCCTGATCTGGACAGGTTTTCTTAACCCAGAACGTTCGGCGAGATGAAGCAGACACTTGGCAATCATCTCGACGCTTTCGTGCGCGTGACCGCTAATGGCCAGATGTGCCCTCGCCGTACGAACACCCTCAACGAACGTCTCGGGTGCATATCTAGAGGTACTAGAATCAGAGCGGTAGGCGCTCCAATAATGCTCCAGGGCCTTTGGATATTGCTCGAACTTGTAGTCCTTCAGCCGATGCACTGCGCCGATTGCATGCACCCCATCCTTGCGCTCCGCAACGGGTATACACCGAGACACCAAATTGGCAAATGCGCCGAGGACACCCCTTGCATTGTCGTCAGGGAAGACAAAGATTGTGTTTGGACAGCCATCTCCCGCCCTTCCCCGACCGATCAACCCTCCAGCAATTGGAGCGACTGCGAAGTGGTTCGCAAGGGAGGCAATTGCTTGGTCGAATCGAAAACTAGTAGAGATATCAATCGTCCGACCATGAGGAAAGGCGCCATCGGACTCGCTGTCGCCCTCAAATATCTGTTGATTGGGATCCCCTACCCTCACCACTACTGTATTCGCGGCATCGCGCGGAAAAACGTGATTCAAGAGGCGATTCTGCGTCACATCCGTGTCTTGCATCTCGTCGATGAGCACGCAGGGAAACCGAGCTTGCAGCGAGTGAGCGACATTAGGTTCTTGCTCGATCATGGCCTGGCCAAGCGTAAAAACCTCGTCATAGCAAAAGTAGCCTTCCGAGGCGGCAGCGCCCATGGCTCTGCAAAGCTTCCCGTGTGTCGGCGCATCTGGTGAACAAATATAGTGCTTACCTTGAAGCGGAGCAGAAAAATCAACCGAGGGTAGCCGAAGATCAGCGAGCGTTTTTTCTTTTTGTTCGAGAAAATACTCCACACTCCAGCGGTCTTTGCCCAACGCCCTTCCCCTGGCACGCCCGGTCGCCTCGTCATCGACCATCACAAGCGGATAGCCATTCGATCGTAGCCAAGGCGACGCCAGGAACCGCATGACGAAACCATGGATGGTGTCGATGAAGTGCGGGTAACGCAGCAGCCTTTGGCCAACCTCTGTGGCACCCAGCCGACTCTCGATCTCTTCACGGGCCGCATTGGTGTGAGACAGCACGCAGATCCCCTGCGTACGGCTACGCCAGTGACGTCCAAGAATGGCAAGTTTGGCAACCACCAAGGTGGTCTTGCCACTTCCTGGGCACGCTGCGACATCGAGCGTATCGAGACGCTTGAGAAAATCCCTCCGCGACTCATCCAGGTCACGCAATGACATGAGTACGCTAACCCATTCGATGTCTGCATCCGTGACTGGCGGAACAAGATCTTGGAGGCGCATTACGCGAGCTCCCCCGCTTCAACTGCCTGTGGAGGGGATGTAGTAGCGGGCTCAGCAGGTGGCTCTGGTGTCTGAGAAAGAATTGGGCTTCCAGTTGCAAACTCTATTGCTTCAACCACATATGTCGGCAGCGCTGCACGCAAGCTCGCCTGGTCGAGTTCACCCTCATCAAATGCCGTCTCCAGCAGGTCGACCAAGTGTTGAGCAGTGATCGACTTGGAGCCGGAATCCACAAGACGGTAAATCTCAGTGGCTCGTTCTTCATCGGAGGGATAGCGATCCTTGAGTGCCGTCAGTGCCTTGCTCGCCTTCTCAAGGACTTTCTCGCGCGTCAACTTGCGCTCATTGATCTTCACGTCATGTAAGGCCAACGTGGCGGCACGATGCACCCATTCCATGAGTCCCTCTACAGCTAAGTCGTATTCGAGCGTCCAATGATTAGCCACGAAGGTTTTTACATTCTGACCATCACCACGTGAACGTTTTTCTCTATGAGCCGCTAGCCTCGGCTCTCGTTCCGCATCTGAATCACCAAAGTCGCTCAGCATCCTCCATCGACGAGGGGCCGGCTTGCCATTGGCTTTGAGCTTGTTCGGATTCAGACCCATGATTGCCGGCGCGCAATCAGGCATTACATCCATATCGGTGATGCAGGCGGTTGGAATCTGGATTTCGCCTTCGGAGACATCAGCGCGCTGCATGATGTGCGCATAGCGACGCAAGCCGACTCCACCCACGTTGACGATCGAGACGCCGTGCTTTGTCAGGTCACGCTCAAGCAGTCGAGCCAACGCCGGCATAAGTATCGCCTCGGCATCCCCTTCAACGATGAGCAGCCCCTTCGCGAAGAACAGACTGGCTTTGGTGGCATCCAGGAAACGGCTCAGGAAACGATAGTCATCAGCGGATAGCTTGGTGCGCTCCTGCGCCATGGAGAACGCGCGCTGGCCTTGAATAAGTACCAGGTTTTCCAGGGCAATCTTAGAGCTCAGGTTGGGGCTATGCGTGGTAAGAATCACCTGCACGGGTCGTGTCTGCGCTGGCTCTTGCTCTTGCTCTTGCCTCTGGACCTGGGCTACAGGCTGGGATGAGCTCACCAGAAACTCCATCAGCCTGAGCTGGCGCTGCGGGTGAAGATGCGCTTCTGGCTCTTCGATCAACAGTAGCGGAAGCCCGTCCGGCTCCTTACCAAGCAGGAGGAGCTCGCAGGCCATGAACAGCAGGTTGTTTGAGCCCAGGCCGTAACTGCCCTTCGCAAGACCTGCACTCTTGTCCAGCAGTCCCAATTCGAGCCGCTCAAGGATTAGCTTGAGCTTTGCGGTGTCACTTCCGGAATCGCCGAAGCCAAGATGGCTATGAAGCGGCTGCCCAGCCAGCGAGAGAGGCTCTAGGTATCGGTCATTGATCGTCGCCTGGGCAACCTTGATGGCTTCATGTCCTCTGACGAGCTCTCGCATGTAATCGCCCATGCCGGCGATGCTCAGGTCAGAGGCCTCAGCTGTTGACGCCGGCGGGGCGGTATCGACATAGGACGCACCGGTTTCAATCCCCGGAAAGCTGGACAGAACTTGAGACAATCGGGAGTTACGGCCCGGTGACATCTCCCGCTCAGCATCACGCAAAGGCTTCAAGTAAGCGGTCGCCAGCAACTGGCGTACACCGACGTCCAGTGAGGGCCCTTCTCCGCGCTCGCCACAACGAACTTGGATATCTACCCAGCGTCGTGACGCTGTCGGCATCGCGAGTCGACGTGCTGACCAGTGCACATGGAGCACCCCTTCCCCGCGAGAGAACGTTACGTGCTCAGCAAAGGCACCGAGCTCTAATGAGGATAGTCCCGACAATGTGCAAACCAGGGTGATGTCGGTCGCAGGCTCACCGTTGCTCGTGACGTGGAAGTCTTCGATTTCTAGGCGCAGAAAGTCGGAGTCACGGGTCTGCAGGACATGCCGGATGGCGTCGATTACCGCTGTCTTGCCGGCATCATTCTCCCCTACAAGCGCAGTGACGCCCTCATTGAAGTGGATGACAAAGCCTGGAGTCAGCTCGCCAAACTGGCGGAAATTCTGGATCGACAGCGCTGAAATGTACATCCACTTCTCCCTCAACCTGGCTTCTATCGGCCTCTGGCTTCCTGGCCGAGCGCAATGTTAATGGCTGTATGCCACAGACTCGGGCGATGCGCTACATCTAGCGCCCATCATCTGTCACTGGGGGTAAACGGATCGTCAGATGGCTGTGAGTGCGGGAACCAAGGGTTTAGCCTCTTGGGACCGGCTAAGCGTCGACAGCGACTGTAAATTATCCTCGGAGGGAGCTACTGGAACGGGTTTTTTTACATTTTCAAAGCCAGCGGTAACTTCATAAAGTAATGTCTTGCCGTGTCTGTATTAAAATGCCGCAGTCCAGCCACCGCCTGTCGCCACTGCCTAGGTCGTTCTCTTCCGCTCAAGACCGCGAGTCGAGCTGATCATATCCGATACAAATGACTGGTCAGGTGTAATGCAATGGGGTGGGCAAGTCTATGCCATTACCACTACGCATTGATGACGACTAGTTGAGGTTGTAGCCGTGCGTCCTGGTCAACAGGATTTCCTTCCAATGGCTCTCGCGCGCATCAATTTCCCCCGGCATCGCGTGCAGGTCTGCGATCTCCAGCAATGAGAATCGCAGATCCTTATCACGTTCCGACGGAGCATCAATGCCAAACTCCCGCTTGAGCGCAACGTTGCGGCCATGGCTGGTCGTCGAATACATACACCAGCGCCCCCAAATATTGGTCTCCCCGTCGTCCTTGCCCACGTAGAGCTTGCCGGTATGGGTATCAGTGATGAGGTAGATGCCCTTGACGCTCGAAAGGGCTGAGCGCCACTAATCAACGTTCTGCTGCACTACGACATCGAGTTGGCTTTTGGTCAGGTTGACCTTTTTGAAGCCGGGGAAATGCCCAATGCTGAGGCGTTCGGCCAGCAGCTCAGTCACTGTCAAGTCGCCATCCGGGTTTTTACCGTACGGGTAGGAGTTACGTTTGGTGTAGCTGCTGCTCAGATACAGCCGCCCTACCCACTCCTCTGCCGCCGGCACACGCTCCAGGGTGTAGATGTAGTCAGTCGGGCCGTCTCTTTCGACACAATCCATTGTCCGAAACAGACCCGCAAACAACCAGCGGGTTGGACTGCCCGCCTGAATCAGCGAAACCACGTAGGGCAGCTTAAAATTGCGGTTGCTTTGCCGACGCGGCCATACGTCGAAGCCTCCCTGTATGAACACGTCGAGCGGATGGTCCTCGCCGTTGTACCCGGCCAGGTGGACCTTGGCCTGTTCCGGCGAAAACGTCGGCTCCCACAGTTTCATCAGATCGAACAGGTTCAATGCAACGCTCCCCAGGCAGTCAGGATCGCTTTGCTTGTTGGCATTACGCATATACGACGAATCCGTCATGCAGGGCGATCGGGATATTTCGTCTGATTATCGGGTAGACCATCGTGCTCCTCTTGGCTGTTGCGAGCGCTGGTGTGCTGATGGCCACAGCAATTGTCATGTTCACCACTTTCACCGTGTTCATGTCCGCCATGCCCACGGTGCATGAAAAAGTGCATCAGTGGACAGGCCAGTAGTAGCAGGAATGGCAGATATGGAAGGACGTGAGCCCTGTGCTCGGTGAACAGGAAATAACCGGCGATGGCAAGGAAGCCTAAAAAGTACCAGTTGGTCCCCCTTGCGCGGTGTTGGGGCAAGTTATGTTGATTCATGATGGCACTCCTTGGAGGGAACGGGAGGGACGGCTATAACGCAAGGCCACTTCCAATTCAGCTGAAGCGCTATCGCAGGTGTGAGCATAGCGAGCCACAGCATCAGTTTACCTGTCCAATGCGTCGGGAATTTAGGGTGGTAAGTCGCATAAAGTATCAAGGCAGATTCTTCCTTTTCAGATGCCGATTAGCCTCGGTCATGTCCTTATCAAATTGGCGGACGCCGCGGAAAAGTTGCACTCCGACCAAGACCGGGCACAGCAGGAAAATCGCTGCTATGACAAACGATTTTCCGGTCAGCCCCAACAGGTAAAGCACGGTGTTGATGCCCACAACACTCACCAGGAGGCAGATAATTAAAACTACGCGGTTCATGATTTAGCCTCCTGACTCAAGCCGATACGGGCACGTTTCAGCATCGCGGAATTGGCGATTACCGACAGGGAGCTGAGTGCCATCGCGGCGGCAGCGATGATGGGATTAAGCAGTCCGAAGGCCGCGATTGGAATGCCGATACTGTTGTAGATGAATGCCCAGAACAGGTTTTGTTTGATCTTGACCATCGTTGCGCGCGACAGCTTAATCGCGGTGACCACGTCGCGTACGTCGTTCTTGAGCAGGATAATGCCGCCGGTTTCCTTGGCTACATCGGAACCCGAGCCAATGGCGATGCCGATGTCAGCGGTGGCCAGGGCAGGCGCATCGTTGACACCATCGCCAACCATGGCCACGACCTGCCCTTCGCTTTGCAATTGACGGATAACTGCGGCCTTGTCGTCCGGCAAGACCTCGGCAATCACTCGCTCGATGCCGACCTGCCGAGCGACCGCTTCGGCAGTACGGTGGTTGTCGCCGCTCAGTAGCACGACCTTGATGCCGCTTGCCTGCAATGCCGCAACGGCTTCAGCCGCTTCAGGTTTTATGGTATCGGCCACAGCAATTACCCCGAGCAAGCGGTCGTCGACCCCGACCAGCATAGCGGTCTTGCCATCGGCTTCCAGGCCGATGAGGTGCTCCTCGGCAGCCTCGGTCGAAATACCTTGGCGGGCGAATAAACGCCGGTTGCCCAGCCAGATTTTGCGACTGTCGATACTGCCTACGATGCCGTGTCCGGCGACCCCATTGATGCCGATCGCTTTCGGCAGGCTGATGCCGCGATGCCGGGCGGCGCGCACTATCGCTGCGCCGAGCGGATGTTCTGAACCGGACTCCACGGGGGCGGCGAGCATCAAGACCTCGTGTTCCGACGCTGCGCCTAGCGGGATCACATCGGTTACGTTGGGTTCGCCTCGGGTAATCGTGCCGGTTTTGTCGAACACCACCGTACTCAGTTTTTCTGCCCGCTCCAAAACTTCGCCGCCGCGGATAAGGATGCCGTTATCGGCCCCCTTGCCAACACCGACCATTAACGCGGCGGGTGTCGCCACGCCCAGGGCGCAGGGGCAGGAAATGATCAAAACCGCGATAAAGGCCAATAGCCCCTGCGGAAAGTTCCCCGCGAGAGACCAGCCCAGCAGGGCCAGCAGTGCGACCGTTACCACTACTGGAACAAAGTAACCCGTGACCTGATCGGCCAACCGCTGGATCTGTGCCGTACTGGTCTGTGCTTCTTCGACCATCTTGATGATCTGCGCCAGTGCGGTATCGGCACCGATCCTGCTCGCCTTGAAAGTGAGCACACCACTGCCATTGAGCGTACCTCCGATCACCGGACTGCCCGGGTGTTTGTCGACCGGCATCGACTCGCCCGTCAGCATGGACTCATCTACCGTTGACTGACCTTCACTGACATCGCCATCAGTGGGGATTTTTTCGCCAGGCTTGACTACCAGAAACTCGCCGGCCATGACGTTTTCAGCGGGCAGGTCGACCTCTTGCCCATCACGAATCACATGCGCGATCGCCGGTTTGAGATCAAGTAAGCGCCGTACTGCGGCCGAAGACTTTTTCTTGATGATCTCCTCCATGTACCTACCCAGCAGTACGAAGGCGATGATCACAGCCGACACTTCGAAATAGACGTCGCGCTCGGCCACCTTGACCGGGAGGACATCCGGGAAAAACAACACCGCGACACTGTAGAAATAGGCGACTGACGTGCCGAGGGCGATCAAAAAATCCATGTTGATGTTACGGGTGCGAATGGCGTTCCACGCCCCTTTATAGAAACTCCAACCACCGATGAACTGCACCGGTGTTACCAGCAGGAATAGCCATATACCCCATGTGAACCAAGGGAGCGCCGGGATCGGTACCCAAGTCAGCAATGTGGCACCCGCGGCCAGCGCGATGAAGGCGCCTGCACGCAGCAGCGCCAAAGCCAGTACTCCAGTCAGGGCGATGGTGACGCGAGTTTTCATCGCCTTCAGTTCACTTTCTGGCGACTCGAAGGTGCGCAGGCAGGTATCGCTGCAAAAGTAATAGCTGCGCCCGCCACGTTCTCGTGACAACGCTGTGGTCTTATCTACCATCATCCCGCAGATCGGATCTTTCGCCATTTTTCCTGATGCAACTGCCTGCGGATGTTGGCTGTGCTGCATGTGTGATTCGTCCATCGCTGCCTCCTACTCGAAGCGGCTATCAAGGCCTGCCATGGAGCTTGGCGGACAGCCAGGCAAACAAGGTGCCGACCATCGCGCCCCATACACTCAAGACCAGCAGTGGCCCGACGAAAGTCGCCACACAGTAGTCTTGGGGAGCTTGAAGGCGACCAAAGTCAAGTCCATGGAACAAAGCGCTGAGAAAAGCGATACCCTGCGCCGGCCATAGCGCATAGAACAGCGCACAGATGGTGTAGGAAACGGCCATGGTCAGAGCCAGAGAAATGCCAGTTTTCCAGGGAGCGTTCATGGCTTTTTTCCTGAGCTTGGAGGGGCGCCTGTAGGGGTGTTGGGACTGTGAGGGGCTGACTAGGGCAGGAATGTCGGAGTCTGTTGACAGTAAGTGCGGTAGGTATCGCCGAAGCGCGTAAGCATCTCCCGTTCTTCTCGCTTCGCCAGCTTGGCGTAGACCACCAGGAGGATTGGAAACATCACCAAGGTGATCAATGTCGGCCACTGCACCAAAAAGCCAAACATGATCAGCACGAAGCCGACGTACTGTGGGTGACGGATCTTCGCATAGGGCCCGTCGAGCGCTAGTTGCCCAGTACTTTGGGCCTTGTAGAGCACGCGCCAGGCGGCCGCTAATAACCAGAAGCCGCCAGCGATCAGCAGATTGCTGATTATGTGGAATGGACCCCAGTGCGGATTGACCTTCCAGCCCATCACTGTTTCGAGCAAATGTCCTGCGTCGTGCGAGAGGAAGTCGATGCCAGGGAAGTTACGAGTGAGCCAGGGCATCAACAGGTAGATAGTCAGCGGGAAACCGTACATCTCTGTAAACAGAGCCACCAGGAACGCCGAGAACATGCCAAAGGAACGCCAATCGCGGCTCGTCTTAGGCCGGGTGAAGCTGAAGGCGAACAGGATAAACACTAATGAGTTGATGATGACCAGCGACCAAAGACCGTAGGCCGATTCAGTATGGTTCATGGTTGGTGCTCCTCATTTTCCTGGTGTGTTTGCTGTTCGTTCAACACACATCAGACGGGTGCGGTCTGCGTTAACCCAGCCAACACCAGTGCTTTGTAATTTGCATCAGCTCTACTGCACATTTATTTTTTCATTGGCATTTCCATCATGGACGACTGCTGTTCCATCATTTGCATCATCATGTCCATCATCCCTTTACCTCCGCCCTCCTTAGCTCCCGACATGCCCATACAACCCATTGCGCTCTGCTCCTTGCTCATCATGGCCATGCTGTCCTTCATCGTTTTCATGCCTTCTTGCATGGCCGCCTGGCGCTCGGCGGGAGTTTTAGCCGCCGCTGCTTTGTCATGCGCAGCCTGCATTTTCTGTATTTGATCGGTCATGGCCTTAGTCATGGCCGCCGACGCGGGTGCTGTGCTCTCGGTTGAGTTGCCCGGTACGTCGGCCGGGTGGTGTGTATCCTCGGCAGAGGCTATGAACGCACTGCTAGTCAGGATGGCAGCTAGTACGAATTTGGAATGTGTTTGCATGATGAACTCCAGGGAATGTGAGGGATAAACAGAAATAGTTGAGTCGCGAAAAAGCCGCGCGCAACAAGACAGAGCGACCGGTGCCCGGGTGCTCTGAAGCAGGGGTTAATCGTTGGAACGAACGAAAATCAGGCGGACGGGGCCTCTCGGCGGTGCGGGGCGTTTCAGTGCAAGAGCGGCGAAGGAGGATTTCTCCTCGGGGTTAAGCACTATTATTAAAGCCGCAGTTAGCAGCAAAAGGACGCCCCAATGGATGGGGTCTAATGCAGGAGTCTGCAAGGCAGGTTTTATCGCGGCGGCGGTGTCCTCACAGTTCTGAAGGCAACCACTGGCGTGGAGAGCATGACCATCCACCACATAGTGCTCGGCATCGTGTGGTGCGGCTATATTGTGATCCGGCTGCACCAAACACCCCTGGATTGCCATCACGGCCACAGCTAACACACATACCACGAGGGTAAGGTGCAATAGGCTTCGGCGGTGACGGCGGAACCAGTACATGAAATTCAACCTCGACTTATTACGTCGTGTTGATTTTCAGTCTAGCTAGCAAAGCAATGGAAAGATTGATCAAAATCAAACTAATTGATGACTTGATGATCGAGGCTCGCCTTGAATCGTCCCTGGTTATGGGCTGAGTTCGGCATTGGCATCGATACCCAATAACTGCGCCAAGTGCAGGTCGTCATGAACACATCGAAGATGTCCAACAGCCCCCCATCGCTGAAGCGACCATGACCCGTAGATAGGCCGTGACCATCCGATCTGCACGTACAACGCACATGAATGTGCTCAATGCAAAGCGGTCATGACCGATGCAAATGGCTGGTCAAGTGGAATGCAAACAGGTGATCAGAAGAATGAAGGCTTGATGACTTTGGGCCGCCCGTTTAACTACGCAAGGTGAGTTGGCTGGACGCTTACAGTGCGACAAGCACAGAACATGAAGGAACGATTGACCTCTGTCATTTAAGAGTCAGACGCTTGGCCAGCCCGGTGTTAGGCTCCCACAGAGCGTTGATACAGACTTCCCCATCTTCCTCCGTTACAGGCTCAAGTACCTGCGGATCAAGCAAGTGGCTGTCGACCAACGCGAGTCGCACAACTCCGTTTTTATCGAGGAACGAGCGCGCCACACATTCGCACAAAAATCGTGGCAAGGCTTTTATGGAAGGCTCTACTTCGGCATTCTCAAGCTCGATCTCGAAACGAGCCGAGCACGCGTTTACCATTTCCTTCAGTGCACGAGAGGTAAAGTAATACGCCGTGAAATAACATGTCGCCAACACCAGCGAGATCAATAGCAGGAAGATTGCTTCACGTTTCCACGGACTTTTGCCCGTCCGGCGCAGGGTTCCGAGTGTTGCACCTCGGTCCCGCCACCAGCCTTGCACCACGTGAATTCCAATTAGCTTGTTGATTTTCATGACAAGCCCCTCACCCATGTGTGAGAAAAGCATGGTGCCAATAACAGGATGCCGTTTGACCTAGATCAACCAGCCTGCAACAACGCATGCGCCTCAAACGGAACCAGAATGGAATTACTCGCTTGGCAAAAGCGCACCAAGGGGCAGACATTGCACCCAATGGAGCAATCAGCTGCTATATCAGCATACCGGCCCACATGCAGGTGTCGGTGATACGGCGGCTGCAAGATTCAACTGCGCGACTCATTTCAACCATTTTCACAACGGCGGGTCACTCATTGATGGCCTAGCGCACACAACCGCACAAAGAGGACAAGTGACGATGGTGCGCCAAGTGTGCTGTGCTGGACGCAAGCGTTCAGCGCCAATCCAGATAACGGAACAGCTCCTCTTCCTGATCAAAGTGTAATCGCACGAGGGTATCCAGCCGAATCAGTTGATGTTGAATCTCATCTGCTGAAACCGCTTCAGGGGCGACATTGAAGTCACTGCACATGCGCGCCAGCAGATGGATCAGGCGAAAAATCTCCCGGTGAGCGTGGCTCATGGCCGACATGGGGTCCTCGCCGGGCATGCTTCGCGTCAGCTGCGGATAGAGTGTGTTTTCATCTTCACGTTCATGGTGCGCCAGTGATGTTTGCAACTTGTTGACCAGTTCCAGCAAATCAGCCTGAGCTTGCGCCAGTGGACGTCGGGCAAAATCATTGGCCAGCTGGTGCAGATCGCTGAGTACTGAGGAGAGCTCCTTGTGTTCGTCTTGCAGACGATCAATCTGTTGCGTGGCAAGCTTCCGTTGGCTCGCCCCCCGCAGTGGCCCCAACGCACGCAAGGCGTTTATGATGATCGCCACATCGATGCCCTCTTGCACGATGGCGCCGATAAGCGGTGGCAGGTAACCGAGGGCCGCCACCACCATGGCCAGCAACGACATACCCATGCCGACCAGCACACCCTGGCGGGCGATGTGGCGGGTTCGTCGGGCAATGTCCAGTGCCTCCACCAGACGATCAAGACGATCCACCAGCAACACAACGCCCGCAGCCTGAGCAGAAGCCGTGGCACCGCTGGCCCCCATGGCCACGCCGACGTTGGCCGCCGCCAACGCGGGAGCATCATTGATGCCATCGCCGACCATCAAGGTACTCGCGCGCAAACAACCCTCCTGCACCGCTCGAACTTTATCCTCGGGGATCAACCCCGCACGCAGTTCGTCAATCCCGGCAGACAGCGCAACCATCTCGGCGGTTTCCAGACGATCCCCGGTGAGCATAACGATCCTCTCGATGCCCCTGTTACGTAGTCGGCGCAATGTTTGTGGTGTTTCACGACGCACGTTGTCCGAGAACACCAGCAGCCCGGCGAGTGTTCCATCCACGTCTATAAAGCTTCCACTGCACGCCAGGTAATCCATGTGGCGCAACATGGTTGCGGCCCACTCCGAGGCAGGTGCGTCTGCATGAGCAAAAGACAACGTGCCGAAACGCACCCGCCTGCCATCGACCACCCCACAAAGGCCAGAGCCCGGACTCTCTTCCACCTGCTGGGGGATGTTGAGAAGCAATTGACGCTGATGCGCCGCCTCGACAATGGCCTGGGAAATGGGGTGCGTCGAGGCCTGCGCAAGCGAAGCGGCCAGACCAAGCAAAAGCTGGGGATCGGCCAATCCATTGACCTCAATCGACTGCAAGCGGGCATGGCCGCTGGTTAATGTTCCGGTCTTGTCGAGAAAAACCTGCTTGATGCCAGCCAACGCCTCCAGGGTCGCGCCGTCCTTGATCAGGATCCCGCGTCGCGCAGCCCTCGAAATACCTGACATGATGGAAATCGGTACCGCCAGAATCAACGGGCAAGGTGTGGCCACCACCAGAACCGCCAGCGCTCGCAAGGGATCGCCACTCAGTTGCCAGGCCGTTGCGGCAATCAGCAAAGTCAACGGGATGAAGAACAGCGCATAACGGTCGGCCAAACGCACGAAAGGCGCGCGTGAACGGCGTGCCTCCTCGGCCAGCCGAACGATACCGGCATAGGTGCTCTGCGCGGCCGTTCGGGTGGCGGTCAGCAGAATGGGCATACCGACATTGGAAACCCCACTGAGCAGAGGCTCACCTTTTCGACGTGTGACGGGCAACGATTCGCCGCTGAGCGCAGATTCATCCAGAACAGCGGTAAGGCTCACCAAGCGCCCGTCGACTGGTACTACCTCCCCCAAGCGCACCAGCAATGTTTGATTTGGCTGGATCTGTTCTACGGGGATCTCGCGCAATCCATCGTCTTCCTGCAACCAGGCAAAACGTGGCGCCCTGTCGATGAGTGCACGAAGCTCTCGCTCGGCGCGTTGGCTAGTAAAAAACTCCAGGGTACGTCCACTTGCGAGCATCAAGGCAATCACCGCTGCCACCAATGTCTGCGCAAAGGCCAGGGCGGCGGTGATCGACAGCAACGCGATCATGTCTACACCGGCCTCGCGCCGGGCCAGGCGCCTGACGATCTCTATCAGCAGCACCACGGCCATCACCAGGCTTCCTGCGGCCCAGCACATCGATGCCCAGTCCGGTCTCTGCGAAATCTCCGCAATGCCCCCCGCCAGCAACGTCAGGGCGCTGAACAGTAGCAGCATGGGGTCTAGCCATTTACTGAGCATGAAGGTGAGCTCCTCACAGGGCCATTCACGTTCCTCGCAGTGAAATCACCCGCCGCCCATTGAGTTAAAGCTTAGGACTCGAATGTTTATCGTGTCCGTTTTCGTTAGAGGTCCGCCACACAGGTTTGCGAACCGGTCAATGCCCGACCACACTGGAAAAATCAACCCTGGACAAGCAGGCCATCTATGTATCAGAACTTAGCCCTGCTTGCCGCCTTCCTCCTGACCTACAGCATATTTGCGGGGCGTTTCGAGTCACGCCTGCTCAATGGTCCGCTCATGTTCATGCTTGCCGGTCTGATTCTCGGCCCGGCGTTTTTAGGCATTCTGCAACCTCGGATAGACAAAGACGGCCTAAAGATCCTGGCAGAACTCACATTGGCGATTGTGCTCTTCAGCGATGCGGCCAACGCCAATCTCAAGGTTCTAAAGGCATACGAAGGATTGCCACTGCGCTTGCTGATGATAGGACTACCACTGACCATACTCCTTGGTTGGCTGGTCGGCGTCTTGCTGTTCCCACAGGTAGCCCCGGTGGAATTGGCAATACTGGCGACACTCCTGGCTCCCACCGACGCTGCGCTGGGGAAGGCCGTCGTAACCAATCCCAAGGTACCCGCGTCTGTGCGTGAAGGGTTAAATGTGGAGAGCGGGTTGAATGATGGCATCTGCGTTCCAGTGCTATTGATGTTCCTGGCACTGCTGGTCGAAGAGCGAACGCAGTCCCCCCTTTCACTGGCAGTGGAGTTGGTTATTGAGGAACTGGGAATCGGTGCAGTCATCGGTGTCACCCTTACGTACATCGCCTGGCTGTTGCAGCGTTACTCCGGAAAACACCATTGGCAAACACCCATGTGGTCACAACTGACGCTGCCTGGACTTGCCATTCTGTGCTTTGCCACAGCGCAAACATTAGGCGGTAGTGGGTTTATCGCCGCGTTCGTCGGTGGGTTGCTAGCAAGCTCCTTGTTCACCGAACAAAAGCATCAACTGCTCAAAGCCAGCGAAGAGTTCGCCAGCCTGCTATCAGTCATTACCTGGATCGTATTTGGCGCACTGGTGATTCCTTGGGCCTGGAGCAGTCTCACCCTGAACATCTGGCTCTATGCGGTGTTCAGTCTGACGGTGATTCGCATATTGCCTGTGCTCATCAGCCTGGCAGGAACTCGCTTCGATTTCGAAACCCGCCTGTTCATCGGCTGGTTCGGCCCGCGAGGCCTGGCAAGCATCGTCTTCGCCGTCATGATATTGGACTACCCGCTACAAGCCAGTCGGTCATTGGTAGCTGCAGCTGTCTGTACCGTTTTACTCAGCGTGTTACTACATGGCTTGAGTGCCAATCCATGGGTTTCACGGCTGGCATGTCGTATTCATTGATTCTTGTCAGAAATGCCTCCTCTGTTGGTCCTAGCGTTGAAACAAGAGAGGCTCGTTGGTTTGAGAAACCTGACGGTGCATGGGCGTGGGGTTTGCTGCAAAAACCGAGTGTGAAATTTTATCGAGTCGACCCCGATGATCGAACATCGGCGTGCCAAAGGCGTGCCTGTCAGACCGACACATCGCTCTGATCCAAACGCTTTGGGAAATGGTGTCCACCCGAACTCAGAATGACACCTTTGTTAGTCTTTTAAGCGGATCATCCACGCAGCCAGCAACGCGATACTCCCCCGAAGAACAGAGCTGCTACGCTTTTGATTAAGGCCTTTTCCGCTTGCCATGGTTCGCATTCATAGGCGTTTGCGATGGCAATTCAGGTCCGTTGAACAAGGAATGGCCGCATACGGTAAACACCGAGTGCACGTGATAGTCGACGGGTGATCTGCAAGCTACTCCAGCAAGGAGTGAGCCTGATTCAGTGCGCCGTTTTCTATAGCCGCAAAGGGCTCGCTGCAAGGCAAGGACCGGGTTTGACAGCTTTGGTAATTACTCGCGTCTTTACCTGTGGCGTTTTTGGGCTGATGGATCCGACGCGTAACCCGGTTTGGCGCCCGAACGAGTTCGATTTCCTTGAGCAAAGGAGTAGAAATGTCTCCACGTAAAAAAAGGTCTGCCAAAGGTGGGACGCAAACTGTGGCAGTCGGCGATATCGAGCCGATCTTTCGGTCGCGCAAAGAACGCCTGCGCGCGGGAGAACAATTACGCGAGAGCGTGCCACATTCAACTCACTCTGTATGGAAACCACCGCGCAAACATCGTGACCCGATCGATCTCCTTGAAGAGTCCAACCGTTATCGACTCCCCAACCTGGTACCTGTGCGCTATGGACGCATGTTGCGCAACCCATTCGCTTTTCTGCGCGGCTCTGCGGGATTGATGGCTCATGACTTGGCCACTATCGCGAACACCGGCATTCTGGTTCAGGCGTGTGGGGATTGCCATCTATTGAACTTCGGACTATTTGCAACACCTGAGCGCAATCTGATTTTTGACATCAATGATTTCGATGAAACCCTTCCCGCCCCCTGGGAGTGGGATGTCAAGCGTCTGGCGATCAGTTTTGCAGTGGCCGCACGGGATAATCGACTCAGCGACAAAGACGCCCAAGCGATCGCTATCAAATCTGTTGCTGCTTACCGCAAGCGTCTGCGTGAACTGTCGAAGATGAACCCGCTGGATGTCTGGTATGACTGCTTGGATGCCCAAACGATCATTGACATGGCCCCAAATGCCAAAGTCAAAAAAAATCGCGAACAATTGATAGCTAAAGCCAGGATACGTGTCGGTGATTACCTTTACCCCACGATCAGCAGCGAAGTCGCAGGTCGTCGGCGCTTGATCGATCAACCTCCAGTACTGTTTCACATTTATGAAAAGGGCTTTGAGCAGCGAGTGCATATGGCGCTGCAAGATTATCGATTGTCTCTACCCCACGAACGGCGTGTACTCATTGATCGTTACCGTCTCGAAGACATTGCCGTCAAAGCTGTCGGGATCGGCAGCGTCGGCACCCATTGTTTTGTCGGCCTGTTTTTTTCCGCAGAAAACCACCCCTTGCTCCTGCAATTCAAGGAAGCCTGCCCTTCCGTGTTAGCGCCTTACGCGGGAAAAAGCGAGTACGAGAATCAGGGGCAGCGCGTTGTGACGGGGCAGCGATTGATGCAGTCATCCAGCGACATTTTTCTGGGATGGACGCAAGGCCAAAAAGGCAGGCATTTCTTTGTACGCCAGTTACGGGACATGAAAATGTCCGCGCCGATCGAAGGCGCAACGACCACACAAATGAAGATGTACGCCGAGCTGTGCGGTCTCACCCTTGCGCGCTCTCACGCCAAATCCGGGGATGCAGCACTGATTAGCGGCTATTTGGGCAAATCTGACTCCTTCGACCAGGCTATCGGAAAATTTGTCATGGCCTATTCAAAACAAAATGCGAAAGACTATGCCGCTCTGGTAGCCGCAGAAAAATCCGGACGAATCAAAGCGTTAAGAGAAGAAGACTGATGACGTCGATCCCTGTTTGTCCACTATCGTGACTATTGGTTTTGGATCGGCGACCGCGACATAAAATCCAAATCGGAGTTTTTGTTCATTCTGGTGTTGTTCTCTCTTGCCGAAACAGGCGTGGCGCCGCAGACGCCTGTGATCACCGTCCCCGCGAACTGAATAGGCGATGGTTCGTGCAGAAGCAGGCATCAATTTGATCTGCGCAAAGTGCGGGCGATGCAGCTAGCTAAACACCGATCATGCGAACTTGCGCGCGGGTTCCATTATCCGGCAAAACACCAGCCTATTTTCAGAGAGCAAGCCTTATGGAGCCTCATCCAGATGATTTGTACGAATGCTTGACCCTGTAACGTTGTTCTTCTGAGCGTCACACCGGGCAACGATGCGTTGAGGTGATCGCTGCGCTTCAGCAAAAACGGTGTTTGCCCTCTTTCTGATCTAAATCAAGCGGCCTTTGAGTGTTCACGTAGAAATTAGAGTCGGCGTTCGCACCATCGCATTCGGTGAGTACAGAAACTCTCGTTTTGTGGAGGCTCCTATGGCTACGCAGTTGCAAGGCACTCATACAAATATCCCTCCCTCGGGCCATCCCATTGCAGGCAGTTTGCAAAAGGTGGAGTCCAAGCGCCTGTCCCTGAGCCTGCTGATTGCCCTCGTGGTCGGCTCGATGATTGGCAGCGGCATTTTCAGCCTGCCGCAGAACATGGCGGCCAGTGCCGGGGCCGGGGCGATTTTGATTGGCTGGTTGATCACTGGCGTCGGCATGCTGTCATTGGCGCTGGTTTACCAAACGCTATCCAACCGCCAACCGGCCCTGGACAATGGTGTGTTTGCCTACGCCCGCGCGTTAGGAGGGGAATACTTGAGTTTCAATTCTGCCTGGGGCTACTGGATCAGCGCCTGGATTGGTAACGTGAGTTACCTGGTGATTTTGTTTGCCGCGCTGAGTTACTTCTTCCCGCTGTTCGGTGAAGGCAACAACACAGCGGCGATTGCCGGGGCGTCCGTGGTGTTGTGGTCGTTGCACTGGATGATCCTCAGGGGGGGGCGCACTGCGGCGCGGGCAAACGCGCTGACGACCATGGCCAAAATCGTGCCGTTGTTACTGTTTATAGGGCTGGTAATCGTAGCCTTTCAGCGTGAAACCTTCAGTGTCGACTTCTGGGGCTCGCCTGCACTGGGCAGTCCCCTTGATCAAGTCAAAAGCACCATGCTGGTGACCGTCTGGGTTTTTATCGGGATCGAGGGCGCCAATGTGTTTTCCGCTCGTGCGGCAGAACGGGCAAATGTCGGGCGCGCCACGGTGATCGGTTTTGTCATCACCCTGTTGCTGCTGATTGCGGTGTCCCTGTTGTCACTGGGCATTCTCAATCAAACGGAGCTGGCCGCCCTTAAAAATCCGTCAATGGCGGGTGTGCTTGAGGCAGCGACCGGACCTTGGGGAGCGGTTCTGATCAGCGTCGGCTTGATCATCTCGGTGGGCGGCGCCCTGCTCGCCTGGACGCTGCTGGCGGCCGAATCGGTATTCACACCGGCCAAAGAAAAGGTCATGCCGGGTGCGCTTGCCTTGGAAAACACTCGCGGTGTGCCGAGCCATGCCCTGTGGATCACTAACGGCTGCATCCAACTGTTTCTGTTGCTGACGCTGTATTCAAGCGCCAGCTACCTCGCGCTGATTTCCCTGGCCACCTCGATGATTCTACTGCCGTACCTGTTCAGTGGCCTGTATGCGCTGAAACTGGCCTGGCAAGGCCAGACCTACGAGGGCCATCGCGCCCTACAACTGCGCGACATGGCCATCGCTTCGGTCGCCACCCTGTATTGCCTGTGGTTGCTGTATGCCGCCGGGCCTAAATACATGCTGCTCAGCGCCTTGCTCTACGCCCCCGGCTCATTGATTTACCTGGCTAGCATGAAAGCTCGCCAGGGACAGCCGCTCAGCGGCCCCGAAACGGGACTGCTGATCATCATCTGGACGGCGGCCGCGTTCGCCGGATGGATGCTGTGGTCCGGAACGCTGGCTTTGTAAGGTCAGCGCCTGATTGTTTTTTCAGAGTGGACTGGCATACAGGATGTTCGCCGCCTGCCTTTTACCCAAGAGGAGTCGTGAAAAATGAGCAATTCCGTGAAAAAAATGCCGATTCAGACCGAAGACAAAGCAAGCCAGCATCCAGCGGCCTCAGACTTTTGGCGGCCCCTGGAAAAACTGCGGCAACAGGTCGATCACCTGTTCGACGAGTTCAATCGCGGTTCAGGGCTATCGCCCTTCAGCCGTGGGCTGTTCGATGTCGAACCATTCTGGCGACGCGAATTGATCGGCCATGGCCTGCCTGCCGTGGACATCACCGAGAAAGACAAGAGCTTCGAAATCACCGCCGAACTCCCCGGCATGGATCAGAAAAACATCGAGCTCAAACTGTCCAATGGCAATTTAATCATCAAGGGGGAAAAGAAAGAGGACAAGGAAGAAAAAAGAAAGGGCTATTACCTTAGCGAGCGTCACTATGGTTCCTTCGAGCGGGTGTTCAACCTGCCCAAAGGGGTCGATGCCGAGAAGATCGAAGCGAGTTTCAGCAAAGGCGTGTTGAGCATTTCGTTACCGAAAAAGCCCGAAGCCATGAAGGCGGACAAGGTCGTGCCGATCAAGGCCGATTGACCGCTGGCGTACTTGCCCCCTGCCGGGAAACCGGTCGGGGGTTTCTTATTTGATCTCTGGATCACGTCACTTGTACTCCAGTACATCAGACCCAGGACGCAATCATGAACGACTTAAACTTACGTAAAGCCATTTTGGAAGAGCTTGAATTTCAACCCGGCATTGACGCCGCCCACATCGGCGTGAGCGTTGAAAACGGCGTCGTTACACTCTCCGGCCATGTTAAAAATTACGCCCAGAAAGTCAGTGCCGAACGTGCGGTCAAAGCCATCAAAGGCGTACGTGCCGTGGCTGAAGAAATCCAGGTGAGACTGGAAAAGGGCGCGGGCACGGCGGACGACACCATCGCGAACCGCGCCTTGAACATCCTCTCTTGGAGTTCCGATACTCCAGAAGGTGACATCAAAATCGTCGTGCAGAAAGGATGGATCACCCTGGAAGGCCAAGTGGACTGGCAGCACCAGAAAGAAATCGCAGAGCGAGCTGTACGCAAACTGTCCGGCGTAGTCGGCGTAAACAATCACCTCACCATTCGCCCCCGGGTAGACGTAGTCGATATCCAGCAACGCATCGAAGAGGCCCTCAAACGCAATGCCGAAGTCGACGCCAAAGGGATACGCATCAAGGTCGAAGGCGGTGTTGTGAAGCTTGAAGGCAAAGTGCACTTTTGGCGCGAGCGTCAGATAGCGGAGCGTGCTGCCTGGTCGGTGCCGGGCGTGTCCAAGGTGGATGATCACTTGCTGATTGCCTGAGTCAATACTCGGGGACGTCTCGACTGCTCGGATTGATTCTTGCGTTACCGACCCGACGCCATACTCATTTCCGGAGGCGGCCAGCGTCGTAGAAAGAACTGAGCCACGTGGCTGGTCAATGCACGCCAACGTTCTATCCGGATGGAGGAACCCCTGATGCTCACTGTAAAGAAATCTGGTGATCGGGAAACCTGTTCCAACGTCGACGGGAAGTACTGGATCGATGCGCTCAGCAATGGTCGGCATGTGTTGATCCGGCAACCGACGGAAAAGGATCGTGAGCGCGAAAACACCTTCATCCGCCGTTTGGCCCTGGCATCCCGGCACATGCGCTTTCTTGCGCAGATCTGCGAACCCGGCAAAGGCATAACCTACATTGCACTGGTTCACGAAAATGGCCAATTGGTCGAGATCGGCGTCAGTCGTTATGTTGCCGCGGGGGACTATAAATGCGAATGCGTGGTAGCCGTCGTCGATGACTGGAAACGTCTGGGTTTGGGGACGCTATTGATGGAGCACTTGATCGACGCTGCTTGCAAAAACAGCGTCCACCTTATGTATTCGGTCGGCCCCTCCAGTAATGCGCCCATGCGCGACCTGGCCAGATCCCTGGGTTTTCAAGCGCACGACGATCCCTTCGACCCCCACCAGGTTATTCACCGCCTGTACCTGTAAAAATGTTCGGTAAAAATCTTGCCTATGGCTGATATTTGCTCTGATCTTCTGCAGTTAATCGGCCATTGAGTAAAAATGACTTGAGTGCGGTCAGCGAGCGGGTATTGAGCACGTTATGACTTTCCAGCCAGGCTCGACGGGCCTGAGCAATCCCATAGCGCAAGTAGGAAAAATCAGCGGTGCGATGGGCATCGGAATTGATGCTGATGAGCACGCCCTGATCCTTGGCGAATTGGCACTGGAGGTCGAACAGGTCCATGCGTTGTGGCTGTGCGTTGAGTTCCAGACAGCAACCACGCACAGAGGCGGCCTTGATGATGGCCGGAAGGTCCAGGTTCAGAGGGTCGCGTTCATTGATCAGCCGACACAGCGGATGGGCCAAAATGGTGAAGTAGCGGTGATCCATGGCCCTTAGCAGGCGTCGAGTTTGCTGACGCAGGGGCAGACCGAAATGGCTGTGGACCGCACCCACGACTAGATCCAGCCGTGCGAGGATATCGTCCGGCAGATCCAGGCTGCCGTCTTCAAGAATGTCCACCTCACTGCCTTTGAGCAAGGTTATGCCCCGCAAGCGGGCGTTGAGCGCATCGATCTGGTCGATTTGCTTCAGCAATCGGTCGCTGTCCAGACCATGGGCCACCCTGAGGGACCGGGAATGATCGGTTATCGCCAGGTATTGCAACCCGACCGCCTGCGCTGCGAGCGCCATCTCTTCCAAGCTGTTGCCGCCATCCGAGTCACGAGTGTGAACATGCAAGTCACCTTTGAGATCGCTCAACTCAATCAGTCTGGGCAAACGACCTGCCTGCGCCGCTTCGACTTCACCGCGATCCTCGCGCAACTCCGGCGCGATCCATGGCAGATCCAAGGCCCGATAGACGTCGCCCTCGGTGCTGCAGGCCACGCGTTCCCTATCCTTGAAGACGCCATACTCATTAAGTTTGAGCCCCTTCCTCTGGGCCCTTTGGCGAATCGCGATGTTGTGCGCCTTGCTGCCGGTAAAATAAACCAATGCCGCGCCATAGACTGTCGGCTCAACGATACGCACATCCACCTGCATGCCTGATGCCAGGAGGACGCTGGTACGTGTAAGCCCTTGAAGCAGAACCGTGGATATATCCGGATGCTTGATGAACTGCGCGGTGACATCCACGGAAGGCGCTGCGGCGACAAGGATATCGATATCACCGACGGTGTCGCGCATGCGTCGCAGGCTCCCGGCCACGGTCGCGTGTTCGACGCCCGGGATACGTTCAAGGTATTGAGCCAGGCAGTGTGCCACGGGCTCGACATGCGCCAGCGGCAAACGGCGATCCTTGCCGATTCCCTTCTGCGCAGCACTCAACAGCCGGGCCTCCAACTTTTCACCAAAGCCGGGCAGATGGCGAATACATCCCTGTTGAGCGGCCTGACATAACTGCTGTACGGTTTCGATTCCCAGGTCGTGATAAAGGTGTTTGACACGTTTTGGTCCCAAACCGGCGATAGACAGCAAGTCGGCCAAACCGGGCGGGAAGGTAGAGTGCAACCGCTGGTGCAAGGCGCAATCGCCTGTGGTGATGATTTCGTGGATCTTGCCGCCCAGGTCAACGCCAATACCAGACAGCTTGGGCAATGATTCGCCACGCGCGATGATCTTCGCAAGCTCAAAGGTCAACGCCCTAAGCGTTCGCGCCGCATTACGATACGCGCGGATCCGGAAGGGGTTGGCGTCCTGGAGCTCCAGCAGGTCAGCGATATCGTCAAAAATCGCAGCGATGTCATCATTGCCGGTCCCCTGCCCGGCCGATGAGGGCAGCGTGGTTGACAAGGGGGTGTGCAGCGATCTCTTTTGGTGGGGCATAGCGCAATCCCGACGCAGAGGGGTTGATTGCAACAGCATTGCCGATCCCCTTCTTTTGTCCTTGATGCAGATCAGACGAGATTGAAGGATTGTCTCGGCGTTCGGGTATCCGGTTCATCGTGGATACCCTGGCTGGTGATCATTCCTTTGCCCCGAGTGTCGCCATATACCGTGCGACGGATTCGGCATCTGCCTGAGAAAGTGCATGATCCACCTGCTTCATCTGGGCACCGTTGGGGCGTTCTCCGCTCTGCTGAAGCACCATGATCTGGTGGGTCATATAGCTTGCATGCTGGCCCGCCACCCGTGGAATCTGCCCATTGCCCCCGCCGTCCGGACCGTGGCAAGCGCTGCATGCAGCGACGCCCATCTTAGGCAAACCCTGGCGAAAGATCAGTTCTCCGCGCGCATCTGGCGTATCGGCTTCAGCCTTCATGGCACGCTGGCTTGAAAAATAGTCGGCCAGTTCGGTGACCTGAGTCGCGGTCAAATGGGTCAGTCCCCCCATGTACCGGCTGCCGGTTGCATCGCTGCGCATATGTTTTTTGAAGTCGGTCAGTTGTAACTGTATGTACTCTTTTTGCTGGCCTGCCAATTTTGGAAACATCGGCGAGACAGACTCTCCCGTCAGCCCATGGCACAACGAACAAACGCTGTCCGCCATGGCGATCCCGGACATGGGGGACGAGTCCTGGAGCCCTTCTTCGCTCGTACCGGTACAGCCCATGAGCGTGGCCAGGCAAAGGGCTAGAACATGAGGTGACCGATTGTCCGTACGCTGCATGCCCTTAACGTTCATGACCTGTACCCCCGAGTTGCGACAATCATTATCTTCTCTTGGGGGATTGCGCCCTTTATTGACAAACCTCAAGCAATCCTCTGGAGCGCCGTGTAGGAATAATCAAGAAGAAGGACACAGAACATCCGAATCGTTAACGCTCTGTGTCGAGACACTGCGCAATGATTTCGGGCGGTTGAGCCTCTGTTACGACCCTGGCGCCATGCCGCCGTCAGTAACCCACTCTCTGGGAGATGACGTTCATGAACTCTACCTCGCAGAAACTGCTCGAAAAACTCTACGGCCAGCAACATCACGTTGATACGGCGCACATAGCCCCTGTTTTGCGTCAATACGCGGAACCACTGCCGGACCTGGACGCCCCCGCTTTCGGCGACATGTTCGATCGCTACGCTGATGCGCGCATGGTGATGATCGGTGAGGCGAGCCATGGAACCAGCGACTTCTATCGAGCCAGGGCAGCGATCACCCAAAGGCTGATCGAGCAGCATGGGTTCAATATTGTGGCAGTGGAAGCAGACTGGCCGGACGCCGGCCATGTCGATCAATACGTCCGAGGGTTGGCGCATTCGGCGTGGAAGCGCCATATCTTCAGTCGATTTCCGACCTGGATGTGGCGCAATAGCGAGGTGAAGGCATTCGCCCACTGGCTGCATCAGTTCAACCACCAACAGGCCCCTGACCGTCGCGTCGAGTTTCGCGGCCTGGACGTCTACAGCCTGCGTAATTCCATTCATGAAGTGCTGGGCTATCTGGATCGGATCGACCCGCATCTGGCCCGTGAAGCCCGACGGCGTTATGGCTGTTTGACCCCATGGCAGGATGATCCTGCCCTGTACGGCCATTTCGTCGAGCGTGGCGGTGTGATGCCCTGTGAACAGCCAGTAGTCGAACAGCTCAACGTCATGCTGGCCGAACAACTGACCGGGCTCATCCGCAATGACGAAGCGTTCTTCAATGCGACGCAGAACGCCCGGGTCGTGATGGCGGCGGAGCAGTATTACCGCGCAATTTATCGAGGGTCGACAACCTCCTGGAACCTGCGTGACCGGCACATGTTCGATACGTTGCGCGCACTGCTCGAACACCGGGGCCCGCAAGCCAAGGCCGTGGTGTGGGCCCACAACTCCCATATTGGCAACGCGGGCGCGACGGAGATGGGCTGGAAGGGGCAGTTCAATATTGGTCAATTGTGCCGTAACGCCTTTGGACGCGATGTCGTGCTGATCGGCATGGCCACTGACCGCGGCCAGGTGGCTGCCGCCGATGACTGGGACGGCGAGATGTTGATCAAGGACATCCGCCCTTCCCGGCCGGACAGCTGGGAACATCAGTTCCTCAAGGCCGGGGTGGCGGCGTCCCTCACCGACTGGCGAGACCCGCAGCGAAAAGAATTGCGCAGAGTCCTGTCCACGTCCTTGCTGGGGCGAGCAATCGGTGTAATTTACCGCCCCGAAAGCGAGCGGTTCAGTCATTACTTCGAATCGATGCTGGCTGAACAATTCGACGCCATGATCTGGATCGAGCAAACCAGGCCGGTAACCGCGCTGCCGCTGCCGAAAAACCAGCAACTGGAAGCGGAAGACGAAACCTATCCGTTTGGCGTGTGAGGATAAGTGCACGCCCCCTCAGGGGTGGGAACATGCAGGTATTTTTCAAACCAGTCGCCAGCGAGCCTGGCGACTTCCTCCAGGGTACCGGGCTCTTCGAAAAGATGGGTGGCGCCATCCACGACTTCCAGTCGTTGCTCGCACCGCAGGGTCTGGCTGCTCTTGCGATTCAAGCCCAACACCACCGGGTCCTGTGCCCCGACAATCTGCAAGGTCGGCGCTTTCACACGGGCCAACGCCGGGCCAGCCAGATCGGTTCGCCCACCCCGGCTGACCACTGCCCCTACCACTTGTGTGCGCTCGGCGGCCGCCACCAGTGCTGCGGCAGCGCCGGTACTGGCGCCGAACAGACCGATCCGCAGCGAGCGCAACTCGCGGTCCAGGCCGGCCCAGTCAATCACATCGATCAACCGTCTGGCCAACCGAGGAATATCGAAACGCAGCTCCCCGGTCAGATTGTCCAGGCGCTGCTCCGGTTCCGTGAGCAGGTCGAACAACATTGAACCCAGGCTTCGACGGGCCAGGACATCGGCCACATATTGATTACGGGGGCTTGAGCGGCCACTGCCGCTGCCATGGACGAAGATGACCAAGGCGCGGGGGTTCGTCGGCAATCGCAATTCGGCGGATAATTCAACGCCCATCAGGTCCATGGATCGATATTGAAGTTCAAACATCGACAGGCTCCGGAGTGGAGCCGTGCGAGGATTCCCGCTGCCAGGCCCGTTGTATGAGATCAATGACTTCTTCATCCGGGGTCTGGGAAAAATCCATGTACCAGTAGCCGATCGAGATCATCCACTCGGGCATGAGCGGGCAGATCACCTCTTCCACTTCACCACGCAATGCCTCTACCGTTTCAAGGGGGGCAACCGGCACTGCGACAACAATGCGTGACGGCGCCTGCGCGCGCACTGCATGGACCGCCGCCATCATCGAGGCGCCTGTCGCCAGACCGTCGTCGATCAGGATCACCACCTGATCCTTGAGTTGCGACGGCGGCCGGGTTCCGCGATATAACTGCTCACGACGCGACAGCTCCCGTGTTTCCCGAGCGACCACGGCCTCGAAACTGGCTTGATCGATCGGATGCGCCTGCAGCGCGTCTTGATTGAGTACTTGTATGCCACCGCTGGCAATGGCTCCCATGGCGAACTCCGGGCGGGAGGGAACACCGAGTTTGCGGACCAGCAACAGGTCCAGACGAACGTCCAGGGCCTTGGCGACTTCATAGGCAACCGGAACACCACCACGGGGCAAGGCCAGGATGATGACGTCGGGCCTGTGGGCATATTTGAACAATGGCTCCACGAGACTTCGACCAGCCGCGGCCCGATTCTGCAGGGTGGTTTGCAATGAGGGACTCTGAATCACAATAGAACCTCCTCAGGCGATTGCACCTGTCGTTTCGTAGTACATGGCCCTGTCCGCTCTAGACCGCCAGAATGCTGCAAGGCACCTGATATAGGATGTGTTCGGTCGTGCTGCCCAAAAGCTTGTCCAGACCATGAGACTGGACTCTGCCCATCACAATCAAATCCACATTGTGTGCATGGGCGAACTCACTCAGCACCGAAACAGGGTGCCCCTCAATGAAATGCCAACGGTCAGGGGGCACACCATATTGATCAGCCAGATTGAGGAACGAATTTTCCAGTTCCTTGCGCAACTGACTGCCAAGGTCAGCAAGCGCCAAGCCACCGCCGCCCAAGTCGCCCAGATAGGCCGTTGACGTGTCGCAGGCGAACAGCAAGTGCAACTCGGCCTGACACTGCAAGGCGAGACCGGAAGCCTGCTTGATGATCCGCTCATTGAGTTCGCTGCCCTGAGGCTCGGTATTCGAAGCGTCAACCGCTGCCACGATCTTGCGCGGCAAGGCAAGTCCTCCTTCACCGACCAGATAAACAGGGATTGGGCAATGACGCAGCAAACGCCAGTCCAGCGGAGTGAAGAACGCACGCTTGAGCGCTGGTTCATGCTGCACTTGTTTGATTAGCAAGTCCGGCTGCATTTCCGCCACGTGATCAAGAATGTCTTGCTGCATGTCATCGGCCCAAGCCACTTCCGTTGTCACGTCGATTCCCCTGCCATGCAGGTTTTTCGCCTGGTCCTTCAACCAATCGTGATGATCCTGCAGGAAGCACTCTCGAGCCTTTTCCCGGTCACCCTCTTCGAGTAGCGACAACAGTTTCCACGACGGAATCAAGGCAGCAATATGCAGACTCGCCCCACTGGCCTTGGCCAGGGCCGCTGCGTGGTTTATGGCCTGTGAATGGCGCAGGGCCGGGTTGATGATCAGTAATAAGCGTTGATATTGGCTCATGATCTGACTCCAGATGGGGCTTTGCGCCTACAGTTACCCACTACGGAAACAGTTGATATGTCCGCGTGAACAGACACCCGCAGTTCCAGTTCAGCGTCCTCCGTTGAAGCCACCCTGGCGTTGATTTATATCAAGTGACCGTGCAACACCAATCATGCCCCTGCATCTCCCGGCCCCTGGAGCAAGTCCTGCACACGCGAACATGGGATTGGCGTTCCTTGGCTGAATACGTATTTCATTTCACCGCGGTTGATCAATATCAATCCGGCGAGGGCCAATGGGGCTACCTTGACCAAACCGCACTCGCACGAGGTGCAGTGCACAGGGCTCACAGGAGGTTGCTATGTCGAGCATGTTGGCGAGTCAGCGGTTGCGTTTGTACGACAGCGATGAACTCGATGACGTGTTACAGGCGATGACGCGCCAGGTCGCTGGTCTGTTGCCGCCCTGTCAAACGGCACTGATTGGCATCCAGCGCCGTGGCGAGCCTCTGGCTCAGCGCTTGCGCCAGCATCTTTCACATCAAACCGGTCAGCCGGAACTGCCCCTCTACCCCCTCAAGGTCAAGCGTTATGCCGATGATCTTCAGGTGCTGCACGCGCATACCCAATTAACCGAGAATCCGCTTTTGAGTGAATTGGACCTTGCCAATACCACCCTGCTGGTGATCGATGATGTGCTTTTCGAAGGCCATTCACTCCTGCGCACCTGCGCGTATCTGGCACAACTCGGGGCGCGTCGGGTCTACACTGCCGTATTGGTGGACCGCCATGTTTGCCAACAGCCGATTCATGCCGACATTGTCGGCGTGCATCTGCAAGTGGCGGCCGGTGACATCGTCGAATGCAACGTACCGCCCTACGAAACGGAGTTTTGCATTGATGTTGTTCGTCACGGCGCCGCGCGCTGACCGTTCGAGGGTCGTCCGTCGTTCAGACTCGACAGCGGCCATGCGCTATAGATGATGGATATGTGCCATTTCAGGTGAGGCGCAGTTGATATCCGGCCTCCAAGGAGCCTCTGCATGCGTGCCCTGCCCCCGCTTCTTTTTGCCCTCAAAGGAACCGAACTGTATGCAAGCAGCGTCGCTCAGCGGCTGGGTTGCCAACTGGCGAGCCACGAAGAGCGCGACTATGAAGACGGCGAACATAAATGCCGACCGCTGGATCGGGTCAGCGGTCGTGACGTCGTGGTGTTCCATTCCTTGTATGGGGATGCCCAACAGAGCGCAAACGATAAGCTGTGTCGCCTGCTGTTCTTCTGCGGTGCACTCAAGGATGCCGGCGCTCGTCAAGTGCAGGTGGTGACGCCCTACCTCTGCTACGGGCGCAAGGATCGCCGCAACCAGCCACAGGACCCGACTATTACGCGTTATGTAGCCGCCTTTTTTGAAGCCAGTGGCGTGGATCGTCTGATCGCCCTGGACGTGCATAATCCGGCAGCGTTCGACAACGCCTTTCGCATTCCAGCCTGGAACCTGCAGTGCACCGAACTGTTCGCAGGGCATTTCGCCGGGCTCGTCGGCGACGCCGAAGTCGTTGCGGTTTCCCCGGACTCAGGAGGCACCAAGCGCGCCGAGCAGTTTCGTCAAGCCCTGGAGCGGCAACTGGGGCGTTCGGTCGGCAGTGCATTGATGGAAAAGCACCGCGATCATGCCACGCTGACGGGTAATCTCTTGATCGGCGAAGTCTCAGGCAAGACAGCCATTGTGTTCGACGACCTGATCAGCACGGGTGAAACGCTGACGCATGCCGGTTACGCCTGCCAAAAGGCCGGCGCTGTCCGGCTGTTCGCAGCCGCCACCCACGGTTTGTTCACCGCTGGCAGTCGGTTGTTCGACCAGCCTCTTTTTGAACACATTGCGATCACTGATTCCGTGCCGCCGTTTCGCCTGCCGCCTGAGTGTGTCACGCGTCACCTGAAGGTACTCGACAGCACGGCCCTGACCGCCACCTTGCTGGCGGAAAATGGAGCCTTTGATCAGGTCTGAGCATGTGCCCGTGCCAATGAGCGGCCGGGACCTCGAGCCTTCACTAGACCGCCAGTACGCTGCAGGGCACCTGGTACAGGATATGTTCGGTCGTGCTGCCCAGAGGGTGCTCCAGGTCCTGGTACTGGGTTCTACCCATCACAATCACATCCACATGATGCTCGCTGGCAAATTCACTGAGAGCCGTGACGGGGTGACCCAAAACGAAATGCCGGCGGTCGGCGGGAACGCCGTATTGGCTGGCAAATGCCAGAAACGACTTTTCCAACTCCTTGCGCCCCCCTTTGCTCAGCGCTGACAGTTTCAAGCTATCGCTCAACTCTTGCAGATAATCTTCCGAAATGTCATGGGCATAGAGCAGGTGCAACTCGGCATCACATTGTATGGCGAGGTTGGAGGCCTGTTGGATGATGCGGTCATTGAGTTCGCTGTGTTCAGACTCGCCAGCCGACGCGTCAACCGCCGCCACCACCATGCGGGGCAAGGCGTGACCGGTCCCGCCCACCAGGTAAACCGGTACCGGACACTGGCGCAGCAAGCGCCAATCCAGCGGGGTAAAGAGCGCGCGTTTGAGCGCTGATTCATGTTGAATTTCTTTGATCAACAGGTCGGGCTGCAATTCTGCGACGTAATCCAGAATGTCTTGCCTCATGTCATCAGTCCAGGCCACCTCGGTAGTTACGTCGATCCCTCTGCCACGCAAGAGTTTTTCTTGGTCCTTCAGCCAATCGCGATGGTCCTGCAGATAACGTTCCCTTGCCTTTTTCCGGTCGCCATCTTCGAGCAGCGACAACAATTTCAACGGTGGAACCAGGGCCGCGATATGCAACCGCGCGCCGCTGGCCCGGGCCAACGCCGCAGCATGGTTGATTGCCGGAGAATGGCTCAGGGCAAGATGGATGATGAGTAATAACCGTCGGTACTGGCTCATGACTCGACTCCAGACAGAGGGGGCTCGATGCCGGATTCAGCACCTGAGTTCAGATTGCTCCACCGAAATGTTGCTGGCGTTGATAAATATCAAACGGGTCGGAACTTCCCTTCTTCACACTGCCCAAGGGGCCGCGGACAGCCTGAAGACGAGGAGTATCACGTGAGTATTGCTCAAGAGGAGGTCATCGCCTTTCTCTCCAGACCGTCCAGTTACGACGCGTCCAACCGCCCGGTGGAACGTATCGAAACCCATGGTTCTGTGATCTTTCTGCACGCGAACCGCGCCTACAAGCTCAAACGCGCGGTCGCGTTTGCCGAGCTGGACTTCCTAAGCCTGCAAAGCCGTAAAGATGCCTGCGAAGCAGAATTGCTACTCAATCGACGAACGGCGCCAATGCTGTATTTGAGCCTGTGCCCGATCAATCGCCGGAAAGATGGTCTGTTGCAGCTCAACGGTTGCGGCCCCGTGGTCGACTGGCTCGTGGTGATGCGCCGCTTTGCTCAGAATCTGTTGTTCGAGCGCATGGCCGTCGAAGGACGGCTGACCGAATCCATGATGGAACGGTTGGGAACCGAGATCGCCCGTTTCCATGCCAGCGCCGAAATAACCCCTTCGTTCGGTCGCATCCCGGACTTGTACAAAGAAATCGAGAAAAACCACAGGGAAATGTGTCGCTACCCGCAAATCCTGGACATCGCGACCGTCAATGCAATCACCCACGCCTCGAAGACGATGCTGGAATCGTTGATTGGGTGCCTCGAATCACGTCGCCGCGGGGGGCGCGTCCGGCGCTGTCATGGTGATATGCGCCTGGCCAATATCTGCCTGATCGACAATCATCCGACACTTTTCGACGGGATCGAATTCAGTGAACGGATCGCCTGCATCGACGTGCTCTACGACCTGGCGTTTGTGCTGATGGACCTGCAACATCATGGCCTGAACAGATTGGGCGCACGTCTGCTATCCAGTTACGTCAATCACAGTGTCATGGAGGAAGATTGCCAACCCTTGGCTTTTTTTCTTTCTCTGCGTGCGGCTACGCGCTGTTTTTCACTGGCAAATGGAGCGCTGCGCCAAGCTGATACAGCCAAGCAAAATGAAAAAAAAGAAAGATCCATCCAATTGATGCACCAGGCACAGGCTTACTTGCAAAGCGAAAGCCTGTTGCTCCATCACCTGACAATGAACGAGTCCTCATCGTGTTGAACAGGTCGCGTCCATCATTCAGGGAACGGTGCCTGCACAGGCGTTTCCTTTTCCGGAATGTCAGTCATGGTCGCCTCGGTCAGCAGCAGGATACTGGCGACTGAAACCGCATTTTCCAGGGCAATGCGTACCACCTTGGTCGGATCAATGATGCCGGCTTCGTACATGTCCACATAACAATTGGCGGACGCATCGAAGCCTATGTTTCCCGTTTCCGTGAGCATGCGCGCAACCACAACGCCAGCGTCCACTGCTGAGTTCTCGGCGATGAGTCTGGCCGGCGCTTCCAGCGCCCGGCCAAGTATCTGCAGACCAGTCCTGGCATCGCCCTCGTGTCGGCCTTCTTCGGATGCGATGATCGGCACAGTCTTGAGCAAAGCAAGGCCACCTCCAGGGACAATGCCTTCTGCAATCGCCGCCCGAGTCGCCGAAATGGCATCGTCCAGCGCATCCTTACGCGCCTTCATCTCAGCTTCGGATGGCGCCCCGACCCGGATCACCGCGACACCGCCAGATAATCTGGCCAGTCGCTCCTGGAGTTTTTCACGATCATAGTCACTGGTGGTCGCGTCCATTTGCGCGCGAATCTGCTGCAGACGCGCCTCGATAGCCTCGCGAGTACCTGCACCGCCAATCAACGCCGTGCTGTCTTTTTGCACCACTACGCGATGTGCCCGTCCCAATTGGCTCAGTTCCACCTGTTCGAGGGAGATACCCAATTCGTTCGAAACCATGGTAGCCCCTGTCAAAACTGCCATGTCCTGAAGCATCTCCTTGCGTCGATCCCCGAAGCCCGGCGCCTTGACCGCCACGGCTCGCAGTACCCCTCGCAGCTGGTTGACGACCAGCGTGGTCAATGCCTCACCTTCGATGTCATCTGCGATCAGAACCAGTGGTTGTCCACTCTTGGCAATCAGTTCAAGCAATGGCAGAAGATCCTTGAGTGCACCGATCTTGTGGTCACAGAGCAGCAAGTAGGCATCGTCGAGTTCGACCTGCATCTTCTCGGTGTCCGTGACGAAGTAAGGTGAGACATAGCCCCGGTCAAAGCGCATCCCTTCCATGACCTCGACCACTGTTTCGGTGGTCTTGGACTCTTCCACACTGACGACCCCTTCAACGCCGACCTTTTCCAGGGCGTCTGCCACCAACTGACCTATGACGGTATCGTTATGCGCCGAAAGCGTGGCGACCTGGGCCTTTTCCTTGAGGGTACTGACTGGGCGCGACTGGGCTGCAAGTGATTCCAGTACCAACAGCAACCCACAATCCAGGCCGCGTTTCAGGTCGATCGCACTGGCCCCCGCCACGACGTTGCGTATGCCATCGGCCAGCATTGCATGGGCCAGCACCGTTGACGTACTGGTCCCGTCCCCGACTGCATCGCCAGTGCGCTCCGCAGCTTGACGCAGCATTTGCGCACCGAGGTTTTCCTCGGGGTCTTGCAGGTCAATTCGTTTGGCAATTGTCACGCCGTCATTGCAGACCGTCGGGTTACCCCACTTGTTCTGGATCAACACCGATTTTGATTTGGGGCCCAGCGTAACGCGCACGGCATCCGCCAACTGGGTGGCGCCACTGAGGATTTTCTCGCGAGCGGCTGAACGAAACATGATTTTACTGTGAGCCATCAGATTGCTCTCCCGGCCGGTGCGTCCTTGCAGCTTCTATCAATGGCCCCCTGCAAACTTGATTTTTATCAATAAAATCGCCACGCCGGCGCAGCCTTCAGGCTCCTTGGCCTGCAGCTCATGCAACCGGCAATGCTGTGCGATGAGCGACTGGCGACGCATGATCGCGAGTTGACCCAGGTCAATCCGCACCGCTCGAATTCGAGCCCAAATAAACCTTGTCATCCCGGCGCGTACCGGAAAAAGGAAAAAGCCGGGCACGTCAGTTAGCGTATCCGGAATCGGGATGAGCAGTACCAGGCGAGGATATGTTAAATGCCCAAATTTGAAGAATGCCAGAAGACCGGATAGACACTTCTGTGTTTTCAGAGGGAAAAATAATGGAGAACATCGACACGCAAACAACCGAACAGCCAACTCATCGGCCACCGATCAACGATTGCGCCGAGCTGTTCATTGAAGCAGACCGGTTGAACGAGCAAGCCTACGCCCTGTTGAGCGAGCCTGTTTCGACGCTGTCCATCCATGAATTTTCCGAAGCGAAAAAGCGCGCGGAAGAAAAGTACCAGCAAGCCCGGCGGGAGTGGTTATGCACCAGGGACACGAAGGATCGATAATCACTCGATGGCAGGCCGATCAGCCCCCCGCCTCGACATCGGCCGGGGGGTGTTTTTTGTCAGAGGAGTGAGTGTTCAGGGGAACTGATTGGGGTGAGGTCGACGCTATCGCGATACTCCGGCACCGATACCGACCAGCCAAGTTCCAGGCTGATACGGCGGCGCAGCACATCCGAGGCGTTTGGCTCGCCATGCACCACAAAGGTGTGTTTGGGTGGTCGCTTGAACCCACGCAGCCACTGCATGATTTCATCGGCGTCAGCATGCGCCGACAGGGTTTGCATCGGCACCACCTCAGCGTTTATCGGCACGTCCCTGCCATGGATGCGAACGGATGGACTGCCTGCAACAATCTGCGCTCCGCGGGTGCCACCTGCCTGAAAACCCGGCATCAGCAGCGTATTAACCGGATTGGGAGCCAGCGCCTTGAGGTGATGGACGACCCGCCCTCCGGTCGCCATGCCGCTGGCGGCGATAATCACCGCCGGAGTGCGTTGCTGATCGAGTGCTCTCGAGTCCTGGACGGTCCGGACGAATTGCGCCACATGGCACATACCTTCGCAGTCCTCCAGGGATAATCTGTGCTCGCTGCGAAACCGCTGGTACAGGACCGTGACGTCGGTGGCCATCGGGCTGTTCAGGTAGATGGGAATATCAGGAATCGCTCTTTGGCGTTTCAACTGATAAAGGTGATACATCAACAATTGGGCACGTCCCACCGCGAACGATGGCACCAGCGTAATGCCTCGGCGCAACGCGGTTCGGTTGATGACCTCAGCCAATTGCTCCTGCGGCGAGTCGACTGGATGCTTACGGTCGCCATAAGTCGACTCCACCAGCAAGTAATCTGCCTGCTCTACGGCTTCCGGTGCGAACATCAAAGGATCATCAGGTCGCCCCAAATCCCCTGAAAACACCAAGTCCATGCCATTGGCGCCCACTTGCACCGTTGCCGCACCCAGGATATGCCCGGCGCATCGTAGCTCGATGGTCATGTCAGGGACAATTTTAACTTTGTGGTGCAACTCCACAGGCCGTAACAGTTTTAGTGCTTGCTCGGCATCTTGCTCAGTGTAAAGAGGCAGCGCCGGGCTGTGCTTTGAAAAGCCATGCCGATTGGCGAACTCAGCCTCTTCTTCCTGTAGGCGACCACTGTCTAGTAGCAGAATTTTCACCAGCTCACAGGTCGCTGGCGTGGCGTAAATCGGGCCGCGATAACCATTGCGCACCAGTACGGGTAGATAGCCGCTGTGATCAAGATGGGCATGGGTCAGCACGATAGCGTCCAGGTCGCTGACCGGAATCTGGAACGGGTCACGGTTGTGTAATCTCAGTTGCTTGTAGCCCTGAAACAGACCGCAATCGATCAGCACATGTTGGTTACGATTTTCCAGCAAGTACTTGCTGCCCGTGACCGTGCCCGCGGCACCCAGAAATGTGATTCGCATGGCCGTTTCCTTGAACATTCAGGGGAGCGCTATTGATTGCGCCTTTTGGCTCAAGACCAGTTGATTTTTATCAACTGCAAGCTCGACAGCTCCCCTTTCAATCAAGTGGCGGCAATGGTTTGACGATCATCAAGCTGCACGGTGCCCTGTTCAACACACTCTCGACGGTACTGCCGATAAACCCGTTTTTCCCGTCGGTATACCTCGTCCCCAACACCACCATGTCAATGGCATTCTGTTGAGCAAAAAGGGCGATTACCTTATGGGGAGTACCTGTCAGTGAATGCCGGCATGGAAGCTGGATGCAATAGCGTTCAGCAAGTTCATCGAAGGCTTCTTGCTGGGCATCCTCAATCGCGTCCCGCAAACTGTCATCCAGACTGCCTGTCGGCAAACTTCTAGACGCATCGTTCATCACTGACCAACTTCTGACATTGAGCAGGTGCAGCGCGGCACCGCAACTGGCCGCCAGTGTGGAAGCAAGGTCGAGTACTCGGTCATTCACCCCCTGAGTCAGTTCTTCCAGATGGGACAGGTCGATCGCCGTGAGAATTTTCAACGGTTTGGGGTGCACGGCACTGGTCACCAGGTGCAAGTGCGCCGGACATTTGCGCAGCAAATGCCAGTCCAGGGGTCGATGAAAGGCCCGGTCGAGTGCCGGCACATAATGAGTGTCCTTGATCACCATATCCGGATGAAAGTCATTCACGTACTCAAGCAGGTGCGTCACGCTTGATCGGGCCCAGACCACTTCAGTGGTCACCTGCAGGCCGATGCAACGTTTAAAGCGCGCTTGCTGTTCCAGCCAGTGCCGATGCACCTGTAAATACCCCTCCCGCGCCTGGACCATCGCATCATGGTCAAGCAAACCTGCCACCGCCAGTGCCGGGACATAATCGAACGCGACAATATGCAAAAACGCACCGGTTGCGCAGGCCAGTGCATATGCACGTTCAAACGCCGGAGTAAGGGTCATTTCGCCAGGGGCTATCAATAGAATGCGTTTGAGTTTGAGCATCACGTGCCTCTCCCTGAAACGTTTACCTGGATGATTGCAATTCTAATCTCATGCTTGGGGGGTTATCGCTTGTCATTTGCGACTTGCCTTCTCCAGCATCCGCTTCAGGCGTTCATTTGCTTGATCGGCTGCATTTTGCGCCTGTGCGGCCGCGGCCTCTGCCAGCTCGGCTTTGATGTACGCCTCGTCGGCCCTGAGCCGTGCCGTGGCGGCATTGTTTTCGGCATTTTCCAGGCGTGCGTCGATTTCCTGGGCATGCTGATGACTGCAACCGGCCGTCATCGCCAGCAAAATGGCCAGCACTGCAATGGACAAGCACTTGTTCATGATCTTCCCCTCGGCGTGTGCAACTGCAAATGCAGTGGTTCAAGTATCTGGCGGTATCCGTTGGCAGCACTGACTTTTATCAACTAAATCGGTGGCCGTACGCCCCTTGCGTGCTCATAGGAAGATTATTGATTTACCTCAACGATTTTCCTGTGCCCAGGCGTAGAAAAATACTGAACGGCAATCATCGTTTGCCCCTGGTCGGCGCCACGACCCAGAGCCACGCCCATGAAAAAAAATCACCAATGGAACTTGTCTCACTTCGCGATTGCGTTTGTTGTGCTGACCCTGGTTCAAATACTGTTTTTCGAACGCAATGTCGTGCAAAGCATTCCATACAGTCAGTTTGTGCAGTTGCTCAATGAGCAGAAGGTCAGCGATTTACGGGTCGAGAAGGATCAGATCAGCGGCAAACTGCAAGAGCCCATCAACGGGCATCAACAGTTTTCCACGGTGCGGGTGGATCCGGTGCTGGCGACTGAGCTGGGGCGTTCGGGCGTCGGCTTCACCGGGGTCAACGAAAGCTCGGTGCTTAATGGCCTGCTGGGCGTGCTGCTGCCTTTTGTCCTGATCATGGTGATCTGGCATTTCCTGTTTCGCGGGCTGGCGGAAAAACAAGGTGTCGGTGGGTTGATGAGCATCGGCAAGTCCCGGGCCAAGGTGTTTGTGCAGCGCGAAACCGGCGTGACCTTTGCCGATGTGGCGGGCATTGATGAGGCCAAAGCCGAGCTGGTGGAGATCGTCTCCTTCCTCAAGGACAAAGCCAAATACTCACGCCTGGGGGCGCATATTCCCAAGGGCACGTTGCTGGTCGGCCCGCCGGGAACAGGCAAGACGCTGGTGGCCAAAGCCATCGCCGGTGAAGCCGGCGTGCCTTTTTTCTCGATTTCGGGATCCGAGTTTGTCGAAATGTTCGTGGGAGTAGGCGCCGCCCGAGTGCATGACCTGTTCGAACAGGCGCGGCAGGCGGCACCTTGTATCATTTTCATCGACGAGCTTGATGCTCTGGGTAAAATGCGAGGCGTTGGCGCGTTTGGCGGCAATGACGAAAAAGAGCAGACGCTCAACCAGCTACTGTCAGAGCTGGACGGATTCGATCCCCGTGAGGGCGTTGTGCTACTTGCCGCTACCAACCGGCCAGAGATTCTGGACCCTGCACTGCTTCGGGCCGGCCGGATCGATCGGCAGGTGCTGATTGACCGCCCAGACCGAAAAGGCCGACAGGCGATCCTCAAGGTCCATCTGCAAAAAATCACCGTGGAGCCCGTCCTCAATGCCGAGCATATCGCCGACATCACCACAGGCTTCACCGGCGCGGATCTGGCCAATCTGGTCAACGAAGCCGCCATCGTGGCCACCCGTCGTGGAGCCGATGCAGTCAACCTCGACGATTTCACGGTCGCGGTAGAACGTATCGTCGCGGGGATTGAGCGCAAGAGCAGTGTGTTGCGCCCCGAGGAACGCCAAGTGGTGGCGTATCACGAGATGGGGCACGCTCTTGCCGCCAGCAGTCTGCCGGCCATGGACCCGGTACATAAAGTCTCTATTGTGCCCCGTGCCATTGGCTCGCTGGGCTATACACTGCAGCGTCCGACCGAAGATCACTTCCTGATCAGTTGTCAGATGCTCAAGGACCGGATCGTCGTCCTGATGGCCGGTCGCGCTGCCGAATTCCTCGCTTATGGTCAGATTTCCACTGGAGCTGCCGATGACCTGGCCCACGCAACGGATATCGCCCGCCAATTGATCACCCGGTTTGGCATGAGCGCTGAGCTCGGTCAGTCCGTCCTGGAGCGACAAAACACGACGTACCTGGGTGACCGCATGCCGGGGCTGGGTGAAAAAGACTATTCGGAACAGACAGCCAGGGAAGTCGACCTGGGCATTCGAGCCCTGCTCGATGAAGCCTATGGGCGGGCCAGGGCTTTGCTCGAAAGTCGTCGGGCAGATCTGGACGCCGGGGCACACCTGCTACTCGAAAAAGAAACTCTGACGCCTGAAGACTTTCCAGCACTCATGCCTGTACAGCGTGACCCTGATTCACCGTAACCCCCTTGGAAGATGGAGTCGGTCATGCTGGCAGTCACACTGATCAATACGCTGGTGGTCATAATCGCCGTAGTAATCCATTACGAATGTCTGTTACGCCTGAACGATTGGCTACCCCGGCTCAAGCTGTGGAGCCGCTTCAGAATTGTCGTCGGGGTATTCGGCGCCCTGCTGGCTCACGCGATAGAGGTCTGGTGCTTTGCACTGGTTTATTACCTGATGGTGCACTCCGGCAAATGGGGCGGCCTGACGGGCAACTTCGACGGTACCCTGATGGACTGCGTTTACTTCTCCTTCACGACCTACACGACGATCGGCTTCGGTGATATTTCGCCGATGGGCAACCTCAAGTATTTGACCGGCCTGCAAGCCCTGACCGGGCTGGTACTGATCACGTGGACCGCATCCTTTCTGTTTCTCGAAATGCAGAAGTACTGGAAGCGCAAATAAACCCTTTTGCGCACATGACGCTCTCAACTGTCACCAAGTTGCAATCGGATCTAGACCGCCAGAACACAACAAGGCACCTGGTACAGGATGTGTTCGGTCGTGCTGCCCAAAAGCTTACCCATCCCATGGGACTGGGTTTTGCCCATCACAATGACATCCACTTGATGTTCGTGGGCGAACTCACTCAATACCCTGACCGGATGCCCCTCGATGAGATGTCGCAGCTCAGAGGGCACGCCGTACCGACCAGCCAGCCGCAGGAAAGATTTTTCCAGATCCTTGCGAAGCGATTGGGTGAGTTCAGCGAGTGCGAGATTCCCGAAGTCCGCCAGAAAAGCGGCCGAGATATCACAGGCGTACAGCAAATGCAGCTCGGCATTGCATTGCATGGCAAGGCCGCGTGCCTGTTTGATGATCAGGTCGTTCAACGCGTTGTCGGCTGTCTCTATTTCCGATACTTCGACCGCTGCAACAACCTTGCGTGGCAACACGAAGCTGCTGCCGCCCACCAGATAGATCGGTATCGGGCAGTGGCGCAGCAAGTACCAGTCAAGCGCGGTGAAAAAAGCCCGCTTGAGTGTTGATTCATGCTGGATCTGCTTGATCAACAGGTCGGGCTGCATGTCCATGACATGATCGATGATGTCTTGTTTCATATCTTCGGCCCAGGCCACCTCCGTGGTCACGTCGATCCCTCTGACACGCAGATGTTCAGCCTGCCCCTGAAGCCAGTCGCGATGGTCCCGCAGGTAGTGCTTGCTAACCTGATCGCAGGCGCCTTCTTCAAGCATCGAAAGGCCTTTGATCGGGGGGATCAACGCCGCAATATGTAAACTCGCCCCACTGGTCCTGGCCAGCGCCGCGGCATGGTTGATTGCTTGAGAGTGACGCAGGACCGGATTAATCATCACTAACAACCGTTGATACTGGCTCATGACTGGCCTCCAGTCGGGTAACGATTCAATGCAACGGCCGCCCCAGGGACTCAGCGGCCCACTCCCGGCGTCCATCGCCAGTTCAGTACTTCAGGCATGTCCTGTCCATGCTCGATGAGGTAGAGCTTGTGTTTTTCCATGGTCGACCAATAGCGCGAACGAGCGGTTTGCAACTGATCGTGCAACCGGGGCACCCGCTCGATGACGTCCAGCGCCAGCCGATAACGATCCATGTTATTGATCACGGCCATGTCGAACGGCGTCGTGGTGGCGCCCTCCTCGTTGAAACCGCGCACGTGAAAATGCTCATGATTGGTGCGCTTGTAAATCAACCGGTGAATCAGCGCGGGATAGCCATGGAAGGAGAAGATGACCGGTTTGTCGACGGTAAAGAGCTCGTTGAACGCCGTGTCCGGCAAACCATGGGGGTGCTGGAAGGACGGCTGAAGCACCATCAAGTCCACAACATTGATCACCCTCACCCGCAAATCAGGTATGTACTCGCGCAACAAGGTCACGGCGGCCAGGGTTTCCAGGGTTGGCACGTCACCGGCACAGGCCATCACCACGTCCGGGTCGTCATCCTCGCGACAGGCCCAATCCCATCGACCGATACCTGCCTGGCAGTGGCGCAGGGCCGCGTCGATGTCCAGCCACTGCCATTCCGGTTGTTTACCGGCGACGATGACGTTGATGTAGTCGCGGCTTCTGAGGCAGTGGTCAGCCACCGACAGCAAACAATTGGCATCGGGCGGCAGGTAGATGCGCACCAGGTCCGACTTCTTGTTAGCCACCAGATCGATGAAACCCGGGTCCTGGTGGGAGAATCCGTTATGGTCCTGCCGCCAGACATGGGACGTCAGCAGAAAATTGAGCGAAGCGAGCGGTTTGCGCCACGGCACCTCGGCGGCGGTTTTCAACCATTTGGCATGCTGGTTGACCATCGAATCGACGATATGGATAAAGGCCTCGTAACACGACAGAAAACCATGGCGTCCGGTCAGCAAATACCCTTCTAGCCAACCCTCGCAAACCTGCTCACTGAGGATTTCCATCACCCGGCCATCGGCCGCCAGATTGAGGTCTTCCGGCTCTAGCGGGTCCATCCACGCCTTGGCGCTGACGTCATAAACCGCGTCGAGGCGGTTCGAGGCGGTTTCATCCGGGCCGAACAGCCGGAAGTTGCCGGCGCTCAGGTTGTTTTTCATGACATCGCGCAAGTACGTGCCCATGACCCGTGTCGCTTCGGCACGCAGGGTACCGGGGACGTCACATTTCACGGCATAGTCGGTAAAGCACGGCAGATCCAAGGGGCGCAACAACAGGCCACCATTTGCATGGGGATTGGCGCTCATGCGCCGATGTCCGGTGGGCGCCAACGCGGCCAACTCGGGGAGCAAGGCGCCGTTGGCATCGAACAATTCATCAGGACAGTAACTGTTGAGCCATTCTTCAAGCTGGCGCAGGTGCTGCGGCTGCCGGAAATCGGCCAAAGGGACCTGATGCGCCCGCCAGGTGCCTTCAACCCGATGACCGTCGACGAACTTCGGCCCGGTCCAACCCTTGGGCGTACGAAGTACCAGCATCGGCCACAGTTGGCGTTCCGTTGGCTCATTTTGCGGATGCTGGCGCGCGACGCGCTGAATCTCGGCAATTTTGAGCAACATCGTATCCAGGGTTCTGGCCAGCGTCTGATGCACCTCCGTGGGGTCATCGCCCTCAACGAAATACGGATCGTAGCCGTAGCCATACATCAGGGCCGACAGCTCGTCCTCGCTGATTCTGGAGAGCACCGTGGGGTTGGCGATTTTGTAGCCGTTGAGATGCAGGATGGGCAGCACCGCACCGTCACGCGCGGGGTTGAGAAACTTGTTGGAGTGCCAACTGGCCGCCAGCGTACCCGTTTCGGCCTCGCCATCACCGATCACACACGCGACGATCAAGTCGGGGTTATCGAACGCGGCACCGTAGGCATGGGCCAGGCTATATCCCAGCTCGCCCCCTTCATGAATCGACCCTGGAATTTGCGCCGACACGTGGCTGGAAATTCCATACGGCCAGGAAAACTGCCGAAAAAGACGGACCAGGCCATTAACATTGCGCTCCACCGAGGGATAGCATTCGGTATAGGTGCCTTCCAGATAAGTCTGCGCCACCAGTGCCGGCCCGCCATGACCGGGGCCGGCGATGAACAGCATGTTCAGGTCGTGCTGGTTGATCAGCCGATTGAGGTGCGTATAGATAAGGTTCAGTCCCGGCGTCGTGCCCCAATGGCCCAGTAACCGGGGCTTGATATGTGCCAGGGTCAGGGGCAACTTCAGCAACGGGTTGTCCTTGAGGTAGATCTGCCCGACCGCCAGATAATTGGATGCCCGCCAATAGGCATCCAGCCCTTCCAGTTGCTCGGTATTCAGAAAGTCGCTCATCGCAATTCTCCCCCCGTATCCCAGTCACCGATCAATAGAGTTGATTTTGTGAGTCTGGAAGGTTTGAAACTTGATTTAACTCAAGCAATTCAACTCCGTTGAGATACTGATCTGAAACAAAGCCAGATCTGGATCCACTCGTCGAATCGCTCGGGTTTACGACTCTTTTTTCCACGTCCAAGGTGATCTAGAAACTATGCTAATTAAGCTGGTATGGAGGGCTTCCATGTGACTGAAACTCGAACCTATCGCGACCAACATCTCAAAGCTGTCTGTTCCAGTTGTAGCGTCTTGGAATTGTGCCTGCCGCTTGGCTTGACCGGTGTGGAAATCGAACGTCTTGACACACTGATCATTCAGCGACTCAAGGTCAAAAAAGGCGCAGCGCTATTTCGCGCAGGCGATCCATTGCGTTCGCTGTATGCCGTGCGGATCGGTTCGTTCAAAACCAGCGTGCTTTCGGTCGATGGTCGCGAGCAAGTCACGGGGTTCCATATTCCAGGCGAAATGCTCGGTCTGGACGCCATCAGCACGGATCTGCATACCTGCGATGCGGTTGCCCTGGAGGACAGCGAGGTCTGCCCCATCCATTTTGCTCATCTGGAAAAACTTGCCCGAGAGCTGCCTTCACTGCAGCACAACCTGAACAGGATTCTCAGCCGGGAAATTGTTCGCGATCACGACATGCTGATGATGCTGGGCAACATGAACTCGGATGAACGCCTGGCCGCTTTCCTGCTGAATATGTCGCAACGCTTGAACTCTCGCGGTTATTCCTCCCGTAACTTTGTGCTGAAAATGCGTCGGGAGGAAATAGGCTCTTACTTGGGCCTGCGCCTCGAAACCATCTGTCGCGGCATCGCGCACCTGCGAGACCAGGGCTTGGTGGAAATAACCGGCCGCGACGTTAATATCATGGACCTGGACGGGCTCAAGCAACTGATCGTGGGCTGCCATCGTCACCTGAGGTGACATCTGCCGTCCGGAGAGTCTTCATGCGTGCCATGGTTCTGCATCGCCCCGGCCAGCCGTTACAACTTGAAGAGCGCCCCATTCCTGCGCCTGGCTCACAGCAACTATTGATCAAAGTTCTGGCCTGCGGCGTGTGCCGTACTGATCTGCACCTGGTGGATGGCGAGTTACCCCAAGCGCGGCTGCCGCGGGTGCCTGGGCATGAAATTGTCGGCGAAGTTTCGGCAGTCGGTGTAGACGTCGCGCCCGAGTGGATCGGCCGGCGGGTGGGTGTGCCCTGGCTGGGCTGGACCTGTGGACACTGTGGTTTCTGCCGCTCGGGTCGAGAGAACCTCTGCGATAAGGCCCGGTTCACCGGTTGCCATCTGGACGGGGGGTATGCCGACTACACCGTAGCCGACGCACGTTTCTGCTTTCCGATACCCGAGACACTTTCCGACACACAGGCCGCTCCACTGCTGTGTGCCGGACTGATCGGCTTTCGGGCCCTGCAAATGGCCAAGGGCGCCCACCATCTGGGCCTTTATGGATTTGGCGCAGCGGCACATTTGGCCATCCAGGTCGCCCGTGGACGCAAACAGAAGGTGTATGCCTTCACCCGTCCAGACGACAGCGAGGGCCAGGCTTATGCCCGATCGCTGGGCGCCGAATGGGCCGGGCCTTCGGATCAACCTCCGCCGCACCTGCTCGACGCCAGTCTGATTTTCGCCCCGGTCGGGGCGCTGGTACCGCTGGCGCTGGCCGTCACCATCAAGGGTGGCTGCGTGATTTGCGCGGGCATTCACATGAGTGACATTCCAACCTTCCCCTATCGACTCTTGTGGGGCGAGCGCAGCGTTCGATCGGTGGCCAACCTGACCCGCGATGATGGCACCGCGTTTTTCGAGGAATTGCAGCACACACCGGTTCACTGCGACGTCACCCGTTTTGCCCTTGATGATGCCAATCAGGCGCTGGAGCGGTTACGGACCGGGCAATTCAATGGCGCAATCGTGCTCACTCCCTGACGCGCTGCCTGACTGCCAGAATACTCCCCGGCACCGAGTACAGCGCCCGCTCAGTATTGCTGCCGATCAGCCGGTCGATTCCCACCCGATGCACAGCGCCCATTACCACCACGTCGGCCAAGTACTCCTCGACGAATCCACTGATCACAGGCACCGGCAGCCCCATAACGAAATGGCGTCGTTCTGGCGGCACGCCGTGGCGCTCCGCCAGAGTAATAAACGCTTCATGCAAGGATTGACGCAGCTCCTCAATATAGTCCACGCCCCAACCGCCCCCGGCCAGTGGTGCATCGCTGTTGAAGACGGGCGACAAGTCATAGGCGTACAGCAGGTGTAACGGCGCATCGCATTGAAGGGCCAAGGTATTGGCCGTCTGAATGATGGTGTCGTTCAAACCGCTGATTTGTGTCGACGGATCGAACGGGTCCACTGCTGCCACGATCCGGTGTGGCAAGCTGTAACGAACGTGGTTGACCAAGTGCATGGGAATTGGGCATTCACGCAACAAGTGACAATCGAGCGGAGTAATGAACACCCGCTTGAGCACGGGTTCAAGAGTTACATCCTTGATCAGCAGGTCAGGCTTCAGATCTTCGACTGTCCTCAAAATGTCCAGTAACGGATGGGTGGTGAAGACGGCTTTGACCGTGACCTCCAAATCCAGGTCGCTGAGCCGATCGAACTCTTCGGCTTCCCAGCGGCGATAGCGACGCAAATAGCGCTGCTGCTCTGCGTCGTCGATTTTTTCCTCCCACAAATGCACCACCGGTGTTGGCTCAACAAAGGCCCGCACATCCAGAACTGCCCCTGTGGCCCCAGCCAGAGCGGCGGCGCGCTGCATGGCGGGCGACTGCTGAAGGCTTTTATCGACGATCAGTAGCAACCGTTGATATTGACTCATCACACACCTCCGTTCGACCCCGGCCTTCACGTGCCGGCATGCTTCAACACTGCGCTCTGGTGCCTCGTGCGAGTTGATTTACATCAAACACAGGTGAATTGACGCCCCCGACAGCAGTCTCTGATCCAGATCAAACTCCAGCGTAGACAGCGGCGTAGAAAGGCATCAAACGCGGTTGCTTTTTCTGACTCGTCCCCCTTCAAAACCGTGCTGGAGGAATACCCCATGCTCACCGTCAAAGACCACAATGATCGAGCCGCGGCCGCGTATGCCGCGGTCGACGGCCAATACTGGATCGAAGCGCTCAGGGACGGCCGCCACGTGCTGATACGGCCGCTGGCGAAAAAGGATCGCGACCGTGAATATGCCTTCATCAAGCGGCTGTCTCCGGAGTCCCGGCACATGCGCTTTCTCGCGCAGATCAACGAGCCCGGCGCTGCGATGCTCGATCAGTTGATGGACACAGACAACAAACAACGCGTGGCCTACATCGCCCTGGTCCACGACAATGGTCAACTGATCGAGATCGGCATCAGTCGTTACGCGGCCACCGGCGAACATGAATGTGAATGCGCCGTCACGGTCGCCGATGAATGGACGCACCTGGGGCTGGGTACGTTGCTGATGGAGCATTTAATCAAGGCCGCCCGCAAGAACGGTTTTCGCCATATGTATTCGGTGGACGCCGCCAACAATGCGCCCATGCGCGACCTGGCCAAGGCATTGGGTTTCGCGACGAACAATGACCCCAACGACACCCGTCAGGTCATCCACCGTCTTTACCTGTAAAAAATCACCCCGCGATGTTCCGGCCAACGGTTCATCGCGGGGCGATCCAGTCCTCAGGATTACAGCATTCGTCCCGGCTTGATCGCCAGCACACTGCACGGCGCCCGATGCAAGAGTTGCTCGGCCGTGGTTCCTAGAAGTTTTCTCAAGCCTTTGTGCTGCACAGTGCCCATGACGATGACATCGGTATTGTGGTCCGAGACGAACTCACAAATACGCGGCACAGGTGCCCCCTCGTAAAAGTGACGACGCTCCGGAGGCACGCCATGGCGTTCAGCGATGGCCGCAAACGCGTCATGCTGAGCCGTTCCCAACATTTCATATAGGCCGGTGGCCAGCGGTAAGGCGGCAAAGCCCATGTCCTGAGCGTATACAACCGTCCAGTCATACACATGCAGCAGTTCAAGACTGGCATCACAGACCGCAGCCAGTTTCGTTGCTGCGTCGATAATCTGGTCATTGAACACATGGTCCTGATCCTCATCGCGCAACACATCAATAATGGCCAGTACGTTGCGCGGCCGGGAGTTTAGAGGCGTGGTCACCAGATGCACCGGTACCGGACAATCACGCAGCAGCTGCCAATCCAGCGGCGTGAAAAACACCCGTTTCAACGCTGATTCTTCCTGGGCGTCCTTGATGATCAGCGTCAGCGGCATCTCATTGATGAAGTTCAGGATCTCCTCGTAAGGATGCTGTACCCACACCACTTCGCTGGTGACCTGGACGCCATGCTTGCTCATCAATCCGGCCTGATCCGCGAGCCATTGCCGATGGGTTTGCAGATAGCCGTCCCGGGCCAGACTGAATTGTTCCGGGGCGAAAAGCCCCGCCACCGCCAGAGCTTGTGAATAGTCGAACGCCACGATGTGCAACGGCAATTGCATCGCCAGCGCCAACGCAGCGGCCCGGTCGAATGCCGGTGTCCGAGTCATGGCTGAAGGAGCGATCAAGAGTAAACGTTGAGTCTGCGACATGGGGCACCTCGGCACGCGGCCATTTCAATCCAGGAGTAGAACCACAGGTTGAATGTTCCCCCGCTCTGACCACTTGATTTTTGTCAGTTACCCGCGCGATGTCCATCAGGAGATCCCCATGCCCGCCCACAACGCCAGGGTCAGTAACACCTGGCCGGGAATCACATAAGCGGCAAACGGTCGCCCGCCGCTGCACCTGTCAGCCCATTGGTTTCGTTCATTGGGTTGTCATTCGCATGAAGCCCCCCGGTGCAGGCCCAAAGCGTTACTCCACGAGGTCGGCGCGAACCTGTTCGCCCTTGGGGCAGTCCGCTCGAGGGGGAATAGGCCAGGCGTGCGGCGCGTCGATACGGGCCTTGAGTTGGCCAACGAAGGCCTGCGCTTCGCTCAGGCTATTGAAGTTCACTTCCAGGGCATCCATGCACACGACCCAGCAATGGCTTGCCGGTTTCTCCGTGATATCAATGATCATAGATACCTCCGTTCTACTTCGAGAATAAAGCCGGACAGCCTCACGGCGTAATCGCGATCTTCATCACACCGTCCTGTTGGTGGGCAAACAACTCATATGCCGCCTCGATATCATCGAGTTTGAAACGGTGTGTCACGAGCGGTGACAGGTCCACACCACCACTTTGCACCACCGCCATCAAGCGGCGCATGCGCTCCTTGCCGCCGGGGCACAGGGTGGTGACGATGCTGTAGTCCCCCAACCCTGCAGCAAAGGCATCGAGGGGGATGCGCAGATCGCTGGAGTAAACGCCGAGGCTGGACAGTCGCCCGCCCGGACGTAGCACCCGCAACGCGGATTCGAACGTCCCCTGGGTCCCCAGTGCCTCGATAGACACATCGACACCCCGACCATCGGTCAAGGCCATGATCTGCTCGACCACGTTACCGTCCTTGAAGTTAACGACATGGGTCGCGCCCAACCGTCGCGCGACGCTCATCCGCTCGGCCACGGCATCGACGCCAATGATCGTCGTCGCGCCTTTGAGGCGTGCACCAGCCACCGCGCAGAGGCCTATTGGACCAAGGGCAAACACGGCAACAGTATCGCCGATGGTCACTTCACCCCGCTCTGCCCCGGAAAATCCGGTGGACATAATGTCCGGGCACATCAACACCTGCTCGTCACTAAGCCCGTCGGGAATCGGGCACAAGTTGGCAATGGCGTCCGGTACCAGCACGTACTCGGCCTGGCAGCCGTCAATAATGTTGCCGAACTTCCACCCCCCGATGGCGCGAAAACCATGGCGGGTGTCCGGGCCGTCCTGTGAACCGCAACCACAGAGGCAGGCATAACTTTGTCCGCTGGGCGTAATGGCACCGGCAATCACCCGCTGACCTTCGACAAAACCGCGTACTTGGGAACCCAGGCGCTCAATAGTGCCCACCGGCTCGTGGCCTACAGTCAAACCTTTGGCCACTGGGTATTCACCACGCAAGATATGCACGTCGGTGCCACAAATGGTCGTGGTGGTGATACGGATCAATGCATCCTGCGGCCCGACTTCAGGGATGGGTTTGTCTTCCAGCACGATCCGGTTCTGCTCAACGAAAACAGCCGCTTTCATGGTTCCCATGGTGATCCCTCCTATGCCGAGCCAACGTTCAGTTCGAGTCCAAAGACTGCGCTGGGTTAACGGACGAAAGATTGATAATGGTCAACAATTTCGTGACTGGACCAGCCCCGGACAACCGCACGTCGGGCCACATCGTCCGTCTCCCCTCCCATTGACAAAGATCAAACCCTATGACCCGTTCCACAGCAGGATAAGTGCAAGGCTTCACTGCCCAATGCCTCAGCCATTGGGGCAAGAAACAGCGCGATTACCTACCGGAGAGTTGTCATGTCTGATCAATCACGTTTCATGCTGATCGTCTCGCCGTTGATGGAAAATAGCCCTGCCTTCGACCGGGCCGCCGCACTGGCCAAGGCAGCAGACGCGGCACTACACATCGTGGCGTTCGATTACCTCGAAGGGCTGGCGACGGCTGGAATGGTCAACGAACAAGCGCTGGAACAGATGCGGCTGGGCTATGTCGAGCGCCATCGTCAATGGCTTGAAGACCAGGCTAGACCGTTGCGCAAAATCGGGGTTCACGTCACCACTGAAGTGGTCTGGGTGGAGCGGCCGTTGCAGGAAATCCTCGTTCATCTCAAAGAACAGCCGATGGCCGTATTGATCAAGGCGCTAGAACACGAATCCCTGCTGTCACGCCTGATGTTTACCCCGCTGGATATCCATCTGCTACGTGAATGCCCTGTACCGCTGCATTTTGTCAGCCATATGCACCATGCTTTGCCACGAAAAATCGTCGCCGCCGTCGACCCTTTCCACTGTGATGACCAATACAAAGGTTTCAACGACAGGATTTTGCGCGAGGCGTCAAAACTGGCCACTACCTGCAACGCCGAACTCGACGTGATCTACGCCCATGACCTTTCATCCATCAGTGCAGATGAATTCGGTTTCAGCAATGGTTCGGCATTTTTTTCTTCGAGCAAAGCCAAGACCCTGTTCGACGCGCAAGCGGACGCGTTCCGCGAGCTTTCGGAGCGCAACGGTATTGCGCCGGAGCACCAGCACATGATCATGGGCAATCCGGCCAAAGTGCTTTCCAGCTATGCCGAGGCTTATGACACCGATGTGATTGTCATGGGGCGCATAGGCCACCGCGCCATGGAGCGATTAGTCGGCAGCACCGTGGAACATCTGCTGTACAAGATGCCCTGCAGCGTGTGGGTGGTTTCGCCGGAAATAATTTGAACTATAGATAGTTGCCTATCAAAAGAAATACGTTACGGGAGAATAAGGAGAGAGCACTCAACCGACCTAAGTCACCAACCTGCTTCTTGTCTGCCTACTTTCCCCAGTACCCTTAATTGAGGGGGCCGATACTATTGAACGGGTGCGGAACCACTCAGTGGTTCCGGGGTATGTACCTAACTTCACACCGTTTAGTACCCAGACGGGCGACAAGGCCTGCAGATATGTGATCGACCTCTATCAGGACATCTTCAACACAATAGGTCGATGGCTGTCCTTGGTGACAGGCAGTCATCGGCCAAGAGCCGTCGGTGGGCGAAGCGATGGTGATTGAATAGCTATTCAGCAATGTCACCACTTGCCAATATCGTCCAAATCCTGGCCGGCCTTCTTGCCACGTTCTTACTCGGTCTGACTTGACGCATGCGTCGAAGTCAATGTCTCTGCCACCGTCAAGCAGCACTCTAGCAAACGTAATCGCGGTGTTTCTTGGCGTCTTTGTCGCACGCTACGGTTATGCGCTGACGATGAGTGTTCTATGCTGAGACAGACCAGCCCTAAAACCCTGCAGTCGGGGGATGCTTTACGATGAAGCAGCATACCGCCCCTCACTCCGCGTCAGGTATTCAAGGAAACCGTGATGGGAAACATGCTCGGGAATATTATCGGTGCCCCAGCATCGTCTTCGTTGTAATGATCCCGGACTGCCCACTAACGTCCGTCATACGCGAAGACATCAGGAGAATGCGATGGCCGACTCGAGCGAGAAAATGAGCCTCATGGGGCTCACCACACTGGTGACGGTAAACATGATGGGGTCGGGCATCATCCTGTTGCCAACGAGCATGGCGCAATTGGGAGCCGTGTCGCTGTTGTCATGGATCGTCACCGCCATCGGGTCCATGGCAATCGCCTATTGTTTTTCCCAGTGCGGGATCTTCTGCCCGCGACCGGGCGGGTTGTCCGCCTACACTGAAGAGGCGCATGCCAAATCCGGATTCTTCATCTGTTCGTATCTGTACTTTCTTTCGCTGGCCATTGCCAACGTGGCCGTCGCGATTTCCGCAGTGGGGTACATGACATCCTTTGTGCCCTGGCTGGGGAGTGGTGCCATTCCGCTGCTCGTCGGTACGGTTGGTCTGCTCTGGTTGACCACGGTGGCTAACTTCGGAGGCCCGGGCATCACCGGCAAGATCGGTGCAATTACCGTCTGGGGTGTCATCATCCCGGTCGCTGGCTTGAGCATTATCGGTTGGTTCTGGTTCAAGCCCGACGTATTCGTAGCCGCCTGGAACCCGAACAACTTGCCCATTCAGGACGCCATCAGCAAGGCGATTCCGCTGACACTGTGGGCTTTCCTCGGCATGGAGTCGGCGGCGCAAGCCTCGGGGGCAGTGGAAAATCCCAAGCACACCGTGCCGCTAGCCTGTCTGCTCGGGACGCTGGGTGCGGCGGTGGTCTACGTACTGTCGACCACGGTCATCCAAGGCATCATTCCCAATGCCGAACTGGCCAACGCCTCGGCCCCCTTTGCTCTGGTCTATGCGCAGATGTTCAATCCCATGGTCGGCAATATCATCATGGCGCTGGCCGTGATGGCCTGTGTCGGATCGCTGCTGGGCTGGCAGTTCACCCTGGCGCAAACGGCCAAGATGACCGCGGACCAAAAAATGTTTCCATCCCTGTTCAGCAAGGTCAGTGTACGGGACGCACCCATCATCGGCATGCTCGTCTGCGGTGTGTTGCAGACATTGATGGCGTTGTCGACCATTTCGCCCAATGCCAGCGCGCAATTCACGAAACTCGTCAGCCTGGCGGCAGTGACCAACCTGATTCCTTACGTGACGGCAGCCACCGGTCTGCTGGTCATGATGTACAAGGCCAACGTCAGTGCTGGTGTATACACACGTAACACGATCCTGTTGCTGATTGCCGTGGCGTACTCCCTGTATGCCCTCTTTGCCTGCGGCAAAGATGCCGTATTCGGTGGCCTCATTGTCCTTGCATTCGGCTACCTGCTTTATGGCTTCCTCTCCAAGCGTTTTGTCGATAAGCCTACAACCGCGCAGTCCGAGGCCGACAATCCCTGACTGCAATTTTCGGTCAACAAAGGCATCCGAATGCGGGGGACTAGGGTATGAACGTAAAATTGACCAAAGGCATCAACTTGCTGCTCATCTGCCTGTTCACACTGATGCCGGTGCTAGCCAGTGCCAGTACCCTGGAACGCGTGCGGATGAGCAACACTTTTAACCTCGGCTACCTGCCGGACTTCGCACCTTTTAGCGTCCATGCGGGCGACAAAGCCAGCGGCTTCGCCATCGAGCTTTGCCTGAAAATCGCCGACAAGGTGAAGATCGAACTGGGTTTACCAGCGTTGCAGGTGCGCTTCCATCCCGTCACCGTCGCTGAAGAGATGAATGCCGTCAGCTCGGGCGAAGTCGACATCCTGTGCACGCCGACGCCACCCACTTTGGAGCGCCGGCAACGGGTGAGCTTTTCGGTGCCCATCTACACGGCGGGTCTTTCTGCAGTGGTGCGCCAGGATGCTCCAGAGGCCTTGCTCAATGTACTAAACGGTAAAGTAGCCCATACCGGCCCGACATGGCGTGCGACGGTCAACCATGGACTGGCCAACCAAACCTTTGCTGCCATAGCCGGTGGCGTTACCGAAGCATGGATCCGTCAGCAAATTCGATTACTCGGGGTAGTGGCCACCCTGATCACGGTCGAGAACACTGAGGAGGGCCTCAAACGGGTCGCCGAAGGCAAAGCGGATGCTTTTTTCGCGGACCGCATGATGCTGAAGAGTCTTCTCGCCCAGCCCCCCTCCTCAGGCAATCTGCTCCTGTTGGATCGGGTATTCGAGTATTCGCCGACATCGATGGCGGTTGATCGAAACGATGAAAATTTCCGTCTGCTGGTCGACACCGTGTTGAGTGAAATGTATCGAACGGGTGAGATGGAGCATGCATACGTCAACTACCTGGGAGGCGTCAGTAACATGGACAGGAAGCTGTTCAAGGTTTATGCGATCCCGTAGCGGCAGCCTAATATCAGGCCTCATAAATGCGTAGTGTCTTGCTATCGCCGCCTGCCCCCCGAATGTGGCTTGAGCGTCAGCCGCACCCCTTTGCGGTCATTCGCGAAGGCAGAAAACGGCCAATAGGAGCCAGTCGCAAGTGTCTAGTAACAAGATTCGAGGACCCTGTATTTATTTTCATTAGTGTCAGGATGCCCCACTACATGGCATAAAAACGTTTGCTCACTGTTGAAAGTCTCCTGGACTGCTCTACGCTCCACGATAGGACGTCCCGACCAACTCGCAGACTTGGCCTGACATTGGTGCCCTGTTAGTAATACTCAGCCCCAAGACTGTACCGAGGCCCTCAGCTGATGACATGGGGAGCGTCCTGCCTCTCCACCGCTAATTGTGTCAAATGGAGAATTGCAAATATTCGGCCTATAGGTGGTCCCTAAATTGAACGAATTCATTCCTGACGCTGTGCGGTTGTCGCAAATCTTTTCACAAGCAACAGCCCCTACGTTTTTCCTCGGTGCAATAGCTGCGTTCGTTTCGTTAATGACTTCGAGGTTATCAGTTGTCATAGACCGTACACGGGTACTCAATGCTATCCCCGAAGACGACCAGAGGCGTGCGCACCTCAGGGCCGATCTGGAGCGATTGAGGCGGCGGGCTGAATTATTAAACGCTGGCATCCTGTCTTCTTTGCGCGGTGGACTTTGCGCCACCCTGCTGCTCGCAATCATCTTTTTAACTGAGTTCATGGGCTTCAAGTACGCCTATGGTGCCGGCCTTCTTTTTGTAGTTGCCACATACTTCCTCGGTGTGGGTCTATTTCGCTTCGCCCAAGAAGCTAAAATCAGTGTCAGTGCGGCGGATGAACACCTCTGACCGATTCAAATTCTTGGTGCTAAGTCCGGAGCCCCCGAGGCACTGTCCCCAGACGCGACGAATTTCCCCTGACTTCGGGGGCATCTCCGACAGTCCGCTATAGGTTCATTACAACCCTTCGTGACAGACTGCAATCGGCCGATTGTGACGAAAAAGTCGGCCGGGCCTGGCTAGCAATGCATTGAACGGTGAAAGCATCTTTTTTTGCACGCAGCTACATCAAATCTGGTCCTGAATCTTCTGCGCAAGACTCGGACTTTAATCTCAAGCGCGTACTTTTCAGCCAGGCAACCGAAGTCGATTTTTTCAACAGCATTGGCTCAATGTGAAGTCTTCCTGGTCATTGCTCGAATCAAAAGTACCGTCATGACTCCGTGCAGGATGACCACGGGCCACAAGAGAACCCCACTCGAATTGCCCGAGATGCCAACGTAGGTGAGATACACCGTCACGGCTGCGTTATAGATCAACATGCCGAACAAGGGTGAGCCGGGCCAGCAGGCGATGGCCAATGCGATGAGGGCGATACCGGCAATGCGGACGATGACGCCCGTAAGTTCAATGCCAAGCAAAAGTTGCCCTACCAGCGACGGGACAAGTATCAGCGCCACGCCAGTGGCTGCCTCGATGATCGCGGTGAAAACAAGCAGTCCTTTCATCACATGGGCGCTCCGTTCCGGGCTGTATAGGTGCAAGACTGGACGCCTTGGGAAAGTAGTTAATCCGATTGCGACTAAGCCTTAGTGCTTATCGTGATTAGCCTTGGTGGAAAGTTCCGGTACAGCAGCAATACTCCACTCTGCTGCGAAAACCTCTCACAGTATAATGTGGGGCAATAAGTCATGAGCTTAAGCGCCTGCGAAGCGAAAGAATCTCGACTTTCGTTAATCAAACGATGCCTTCATCAGCCGCTATTACACTTTCTAATCGCCGGTTTTGCACTCTTTGTGCTGTACGGAGGTTTACACCGCTCAACCCTTGATCAAGATCCGCAACGCATCGAAATCACCCCTGAAGTTGTTCAGCGGATCGCGATTTCCTGGCTGGCGCGATGGCAACGACCCGCATCGGAGCAACAGTTGCAGGGCCTAATTGATGAATATGTGAAAGAGGAAATCCTCTATCGCGAAGCACTGAAACTTGGCCTGGATAGAGACGACACTATTATTCGCCGCCGACTGGCGCAAAAAATGGATTTCCTCGCCGAAGATGTCGCCTCACTTCGCGAGCCTGCACCCGGTGTGCTTGATGCCTGGTACAACCAGCATCAGGACCAATATGCCCCACCACCACTTGCGACCTTCCGTCATTTGTTCTTCGCCAAGGACAAACGCGGCTCGGATGCTCAAGTGCAGGCTCAGGCTGCATTAAGTGGCCTGACAGACAAAAACAGTGGTGAAGGCGATGCCTTCATGTTCAAAAGCGCCTACACAGAACAATCCCAGGATCAGGTGGCGCGGGTCTTTGGTTCAAAGTTCGCCATTTCATTGTTTAAGCAAACGTCGGGTAGTTGGGTGGGGCCTGTGGAGTCAGGTTTTGGTTGGCATCTGGTGTGGATTGAAACGCTGGCCAAACCACCGACACCGCCCTTCGAAACCGTGGCCCAGCAGGTCAAGTCCGATTGGTTGTCCAAGCAACGCAGCGAATCGAAACGCACGAATTTCGATGCACTCAAAGCCCGCTATGAAGTCGTGGTGATGATGCCGGCTTCCGACAGTGGCATTGCCGCCAGACCAACGGAGCGGCCGTGATGAGACGCAGGGTCTGGCTATTGTTGCTGCTCGGGTTCATGGGACTGAGCGCTATGGCCCATGAGTCGCGTCCCGCGTACCTGGAACTCAACGAAACGACTGCCGGGCGTTATGACGTACTGTGGCGCACGCCGGTGCTGTCAGGCATGCGATTGCCGATTGCACTGCGGTTTGCCGAAGGTGTACGCACTGTCGTTGACCCGGTGGAAGTCCAACTGAACGACTCACTGATAGAGCGCCGGGGCATTGATGCCGGTCCCGCCGGTCTGGTCGGGCAGCGTATCGAGTTTGTCGGCCTGCAAGCGAGCATCACCGATGTGCTGGTGCGTGTCTCGCCCCTGGACGGCAGCCTGGCCACCACCCTCGTCCACCCTGCGCAACCCTGGATAGAAATCGCTGCCACGCCGGGAATGTTCTCGGTGGCTGGTGCGTTTCTGGTCCATGGCATCCAGCACATCCTGGGGGGCTTCGATCACTTGCTGTTCGTCTTCGGTCTCCTGCTGCTGGTGGGTAATGGCTGGATGCTGGTAAAGACCATCACCGCGTTCACCCTCGCCCACTCCATCACCCTGGCGCTCGCAGCATTGGGGGCGGTGCGGCTGCCCGGCCCGCCTGTGGAGGCGACGATTGCGCTGAGCATCCTGTTGCTGGCGGTGGAAATCGCCCGCAAGAACCGTGGCGACGTCAGCTTCACAATCCAATGGCCATGGGTGGTGGCGTTCTGTTTTGGCTTGTTGCATGGCTTCGGTTTTGCAAGTGCGCTGGCGGAAATCGGTTTGCCGCAGCGCGACCTGCCGCTGGCGCTGTTCACCTTCAATGTCGGCGTCGAGATCGGCCAACTGATGTTCGTCGCCGTCGTGTTGAGCCTGCGCGCATTGTTGCTGCGTTGTCGACTGCCGAAAAGCGCAGTCCTGTATGCCCGACCGATGGCTTCTTACGGGCTGGGTACGCTGGCTGCGTTCTGGTTTTTCGAAAGAGCCTCGAGTTTCCTGCCCTGAGTTGCTCCCTGTCATTGCCGTATTCCGGAGACGTGGAATATGAAAACCCCTGCACACTTTACCGTGCCAACACTGTTCGGTTACGCCGTGTTAACGGTCAGCACGCTGGCCTTGGCAGAGGGCAACCCGGATCGCGAGGTTTACTTCGGCCAGACGCACTCTCACAGTTCCTGGTCGATTGATGCCTACCTGATCGGCAACCACCAGGTCGATCCCGAACAGACGTACCAATTCTCGCTAGGGATGCCGATCAAGCATCCCATGGGGTTTGAAGTGCAACTCAAGGGCCGACCGCTGGATTTCCATGGCGTAACGGATCATTCGGAATATGTAGGCGTGATCGCCCTGGCCAACGATCCGAAGTCAGACTTCAGCAAGCTGCCCATCGCGCAAAAGCTGATGGTCAAGACCCCGGAAGATTTCAACCGGGTATTCAAATGGATCGCCGGCAGCTTGAGCCACCCGATCAAGGAACTGATTGACCCCAAGGTCGCCGGCAATATCTGGCAGCAGAACATCGCCATCGCCGACAAGTACTACAAGCCCGGCAAGTTCACCACCTTTGTCGCCTATGAATGGACCTCCGCCCCCAACAATCAAAACATGCACCGCAATGTGTTTTTCCGCGATTCGAAGAAGGTGCCGGACCTGCCTTTCACGGCCCTCGATTCGGACAAACCGGAGGATTTGTGGGGCTGGATGGACGATCAACGCAAAAAAGGCAACGAAGTGCTGGCCATCTCCCACAATGCCAACCTCAGCAACGGCCTGATGTTTCCGGTGGACGTAGATGACCGTGGCCGCCCCATCGATACAGCCTGGGCCGAGACGCGGATGCGTAATGAATCCCTCACGGAAATTCACCAGGTCAAGGGCACCTCGGAAACCCATCCTGAACTATCGCCGACCGACGAGTTTGCCAATTATGAAATCATGAATTTCCTGCTTGGCATGGACAACAGCACATCGAAACTCAATGGCAGCTACATCAGGCAAGCCTGGCAAAACGGCATGGCCTTGCAGGAGACCCGTGGCTACAACCCCTACAAAATGGGCGTGGTCGGCGCCAGCGACTCGCACAACGGGGTGATCCCCTATTCGCAGGACAACAACTTCGGTTCCCACGGCTTTACCGACAGCACCCCGGCGGCGCGCATTTCCGGCAAACAGAACTCGGGCATGGTGGCCTTGCAAACCAGTACATCCGGCTTGGCTGGCGTGTGGGCTGAGGAAAACACCCGTGAATCGATCTTCGATGCCATGAAGCGCAAAGAAGTTTATGGCACGAGCGGCGTGCGCATCCCCGTGCGCATGTTTGGTGGCTGGGGCTTCGACGGCAGTCTGTGGAGCGATAAAGACTGGGTGCATGCCGCTTACGCCATGGGCGTTCCCATGGGCAGCGACTTGCCGGCAAGAACCGGTAAACAGGCACCGTCCTTCGTGGTTTGGGCGGTCAAGGATGCCGACGATGGCAACCTGGACCGAATCCAGATCATCAAGGGCTGGACCAAAAACGGCCAGACCTTCGAGAGGATCTACGACGTCGCCTGGTCCGGTGATCGCCAACCGGACCCGGTCACCGGCAAAGTCCCGCCGGTAGGCTCAACGGTCGATGTGTCCAAGGCGACCTACACCAATACCATCGGTGCCACCGAGCTGAAAAAAGTCTGGGGCGATCCGGATTTTGATCCGGCCCAGCACGCGTTCTACTACACCCGCGTGCTACAGATTCCGACCCCGCGCTGGAGCACCTATGACGCGGCCAAGCTGCAAGTACCGCCGCCGGCCGACGTCTCGACCACTGTCCAAGAACGTGCTTGGACCTCGCCCATCTGGTACACGCCGACAGTTGAGGACAGTAAGCTTGTCGCTGCTGGCAAAACCATCGATCAGCTGAAATCCGAAGGCGCCAAAGCGCTCACTAACGAGCAGCTGCAAGCCTACGTGGTGGGCAAAACCATCAAGGTGCGTAATACCGTCACCGACCAGACGTTCGAGATAGTCTATGGCACCGATGGCCAACGCCTGGTCACCAGCATCGATGGAAAGCCGCCTACGCAAGGGGAGTATCTGAACATGCTGCATGACGGCCAGTTTGGCGTGCCGGCCAAATATGAGATCAAGGACGGACATCTAGTGACAACATTGGGCGGCACACCCTTCGAGGCCACGGTATTCGAGCAAAACGGCAAATACATGGCGGCTCGCAGCAACGAGTTCGGCTACGTGAATTATGAGGTTGAGGAGGTCAAGTAGCGCCGAGGCCAGCACCGATGCTCTGCATCCATCGGTGCTGGCCGATTGACGCGCAATGACTGATCAATAGGGTGCGTGGGGGCAACTATTGATGAGACACATCGACAGGTGGACATCAGCTACGCTCATTCAAAAATGGATTTGCCGAGGTCGTTATGCAAACCAGAACAACCGCCTTGCCCGCCCTTACGCTGCTTGCGTTTTGCTGTCAGCAAGCGTGGGCTGGCGGCATCATGCTCTACGAAATCGGCACCGATAACGCCGGCCTCGCCAACGCCGGTGCAGCCGCCCGCGCCCAAGGCCCTTCGACAATCGCCAGTAACCCCGCGGGCATGAGCTACCTGCCGGGCACGCAGATCACCGGCGGTTTGCAAGTGCTTTACGGTGACCTGACCTTCGATCGAGATTCCGGCACCAATGGTCCCGGCAGCGGAAGTGGCAACGCCCTCGATCCAATTCCTGGCGGCAGCTTCTTCATCACGCATGAGATTGACGATCACTGGAGTGTCGGTTTCGGCCAGTACGGCGATTTCGGTCTTGCGGTCAATTATGACAACGACTGGTCCGGGCGTTACTTCGCGCAAAACTCCAGCCTGCTCGGTTTGTCCCTTGTGCCCAGCGTGGCATACCGCTTCAACGAACAATGGTCGGTGGGCGTGGGAATCAAGGCCATGTACGGCATGTTGCAGGCGCAAACGGCTATCGACCGCTCCCCTTTCGGTTCCACCGACCGCATGGACGGTCAGTACAAATACGAGGATGGCGCCTGGGGCTATGGCGCCAACGTTGGGGTGATCTACGCCCCCCAAGCCGGCACGCGCATCGGCCTGACCTATACCAGCAAAGTCGACCTGAACTTCGAAGACCGGCTGGATGTGAAAGGCGACGGCCGTCTGCTGGAGCGCGTCAACAACATCAGTACCAAACTCGACACGACAGTGCCGCAGACCGTGACCCTGAGCCTTTTCCAGCAACTGGACCGGCAATGGGCGTTACTGGCCTCAGCCAACTGGCAGGACTGGTCGGAGTTCGGCGATATCGGCGTACAGGTCGACACCACCGCATTCGGGGCGCAATCGAAATCGGTCGACGCCGGTTTCAAGGACACCTGGCACTTGTCACTTGGCGCGCAGTACCAAGCCACTGAGCAATGGCTGTGGAATGTTGGTGTGGCCTACGACAGTAGCGCAGTATCAGACAGCAAACGCAGCGTAATCGTGCCCATGGGCGAATCTTGGCGGATTGCCACAGGAGCCACCTATGCTCTGAACAGGGACACCGATGTCAATGTCAGCTGGGCCATGGTCTGGCTCGGCGACATGCCGGTGGACCAGACCAAGTCGATCTCGGGCAATCAAATCTCCGGTCAGTTTGACAATGCCTGGATTCAAGCGCTGACCGGCAACATGACCTGGCGATTCTGAAGCGTTGCTGACGAAAAAAACAACTTTATCCGTGGAGCACTCACCACTATGAACCTGTCCCTAAACCTGCTCGTCGGTGCCGCACTGGCCGGTCTGTTGCTCGGCGGTTGCACCTCGCAAGTCACCGAACGAGATCAATACTCCGGTTTCCTCCCCAACTACAACAATCTGCAAGAAGTGACGACTACCTCTGGCGAGAAAGCCATGCGCTGGGTGAGTCCGTCATGGAACCCTAATGCGTATGACACAGTAGTGTTCAACAAACTAGAACTCTATCCGGCGCCCAAACCCAACGAGCGGGTCAACCAGCAGACACTCGACGAATTGCAGAACTACATGACCAACAAGGCCAAAGGCGTGCTGGACCAGAAATACCGAGTGGTATCGAACGAGAGCGCAGCACCCGTCGGGTCAACCCCTCTGATCCTTCGCGCAGCGATCACCGGGGTGAGCGCCTCGAATGAAGGCATGAAATGGTATGAAGTGGTGCCGGTTGCGGCCGTAGTCGGAGCGACCCAAGCTGCCACTGGTCATCGTGATCAGGACACCAACCTGTTCATCGAAGCCGAGTTCATCGACGCGAAAACCAATCAAACCGTGGCCAAAGTAGTGCGCAAGGTCTTTGGCAGCCAGCTTTCGAACGAGAGCCAGAAAGTCACCACGAAGGATTTCAAAGCCGCGATCGATAAATTGAATGCTGATCTCCGGGCATTTATCCGCAGTTGATTTCTGGCGCAGACGAGTGCATATGTCGGGGGCCAACATCCCGCACCGACCCTGCCCAACGAAGCCGAGGTATTACGCACAGAACCGACGCGCCCTAATGTGCGGCTGGGCGAAATCCTGCTCGATGCCGCGATCATGAAGCAATTCATCGAAGGTGGGTCTCGGACGCAAGTGACGCTTCTGCCGGAGTGTCTGGGCGATTACGTAGCCGAACAAAGTCCAGTCCGACTGGTCAACGTTTTCGTCGATGAGCTCGACCTGGGTGTACTAGGGTTTGAAAGTGTTGATCCTGCTGCAAAGGGGCGTCCGGCCCACCATCCTGTGATAGCGCGGCTTGCCGGTCTTTATCCATCGAATCAGACCAGGTGATTCTCTATTTTCCTGAGCCACCACCGTGCATTAGTAAACAACCAGCATTAGACGAATGTCTCACTAATGGATGAATGGAATGTAGCGTAAGCCCTAAGTTTCAAAGCCCTCCACCGAAGCGAAACTGCCAGACGATGCCAATGACATCGTATTCGCTGCCCGTGCGAGTATGTCCGCCATTACTCGCATTCAGCTTTACCGAATGGTTCCGGTTCAACGGCAGCGTGAGGGCGCATCCGTAGCGTGTGTTTTCCTGAAAGTCGTGGTTATCAACGCCATCGATTGAAGTACTCCCGCCAGCGAAGTAGGTCACATCCAGCGCCACCCAAACACCGTTGCTAAAGGCATAGATAAGATGCCCCTGTACTTGGTAAATCGGGTTCTGGGAAAATGTGTGGTCGCGGATGAACTCGTCATTGTCGGTGTAAAAGGTTCCCGCACCGGATAACTCCAAGGTCACTGGCCCCAGACGCTTGGAAATCCCTAGTTTGGGCTTGAATGACCTGCGGTTGTTGCCGAGATTTATCAGCCTGCTTGCGTTGTATTGGCCGAGTGGCGCCGTGATCGCCAGGTTGGCGCCGATAATCACATCCTGTTGATAGCTGGGGATTCAGCCAAGGACATCGTCGGGGCGCCATATAAGTTGACCGAGAACCGGAATCTTGGATTCGATCAACCCCGTAACATTACGTTCCTTGGGTTCACCGGCCAATAGGGCAGAGCCCGTCAATTTGGCCTCAGGCACGATGATATCGAACTTCCCGGAGCGGCCCCAGGTGTCCAGGGATCTGGCAAAGGCAAACACGACAGTTTTGATGTTGAGCTTGGCATCCTGGAGCGGGACAGAGGGGTTGGCCGTCACGTTACCATGGAGATCGCTATAGCCTATGAGCAAGAAATTGATACCGACCGGCGTATTGGCGTAGGACCTGGGTTCGAGATCCTCTGCGCCTGCACCGGGGGTTACTATGATGGGCGGAATCCGCAGGTCACCGCCACCAATCTCATTTTTACCTCCCCACCTCTAAGTGTGATCCGTTGCGGCACTTCACGCAGGGACAGAAAACGGCCATTTCCGGTCGCTCGTGACTGATCACAGTCGACCCGCTGCAGGCAGGTGGTCAGCTTAAAATGAATCTGCCCCCCCTTCCTCGCAGGTGGGGATTATCCATATTGAGTCGGAGCAGATCCGGCTCATCACCCACCGTGAGAACCAAATCTTTTCTTGTGAGTAAAGTCTAGGTATCGAGCAGCAAGCCGCCTATACAGTGACAGCACAGAACAGGGCAATTACAATTTGATTAACATCCAGCGACTTGAGCGATTGAATACCCCATGGAAAGCAAGACTGCGCGCCTCACTGTGCTCATTGATCCCGTAAAGAAAAAAGCTTTCGAGGAACTCTGTGCAGCACAAGACCTGACGTCTTCGCAGGTTGTCCGCCAACTGATTCGTGACTACCTGGACACTCACGGCGCCAGCTATTCGACCAAGAGCAAGCATGCCGCCAGTACCAAGTCATAACCCAACACTGGCAGTTAGTCTCTAGAGGGTCGAGGTACCTTCTACGTGACTGACGGCTTTAGCCAACGCGGTGTTGAAGTCTGCGTGATAATGCTCCGGACTAATTTCTTGCAGGATACCCACCCTTTCGAGCTTGCTGAACACCTTCTTGTTCGCTTCGCAGAGTTTCACCACGATATTCCGCTTGTGCAGCTGCTGAATGACCTCCTCCAACACTTGCAAGCCCGTGATATCCATAAACGGTACGCGCTTCAGACGGATAACCAATAGACGTGGGTCGGTATGGGTCTGTGCTAACACACGCTCGAAGGTCTCAGCCGCACCAAAGAACAGTGGCCCTTCAATTGTATAAATCAGTATCCCTGGCGGTAAGTGAGCATGGCCATTGGCCCTCAACTCTTCTTCAAGTTCGTGCTCGACTATCTGCTGCACCTCCACAGATGAGGCCATACGGCGCATGAAGTGCAGCATCGCGAGAATGACGCCGATATTTACGGCGATCACCAAGTCACTGAACACTGTGAGGCTGAAGGTGATAAGCAGGATAGACACGTCTGCTCGTGGGGCTCGCTGGACCATGCGCTTGAAGTGTTTCAACTCGCTCATGTTATACGCGACCACGAAAAGAATGGCGGCCAGGGCGCACAGTGGGATGTTTGAGGCTAGTGGTGCCAGAAGCAGAATAATAAGCACCAAGGTGACCGCGTGCGTAATGCCGGCCAGCGGGCTTGTGCCGCCGTTACGGATATTGGTTGCAGTACGGGCAATGGCTCCGGTTGCTGCGAAGCCGCCAAACAACGGCGTGACCAGATTAGCCACCCCCTGACCGATCAGTTCCTGATTGGAGTCGTGCTTAGTGCCCGCCATGCCATCGGCAACCATTGCGGACAGCAGCGATTCGATTGCTCCAAGCATGGCGATAGTGAAAGCCGGACCAATCAAATCGATGACGCGAGACAGCGTGATTTCAGGCAGGCTAAACACTGGAAGACCTTGAGGTATGCCACCAAATGCGCTGCCAATCGTGGCTACCCCCTCGAAATGAAAGGTTGACTGTATCGCCGTAGCTACCGCCATTGCGACTAGCGGGCCAGGCACACGTTTGAGACCGGGAATTTTGGAAGTGGTGATGACCAAGAAAAGACTGAGTGCAGCCAGCAGGGTGGTGGCCATATGAAGATCCGGGAGCGTCTGTAGCAAATGCCAGAGCTTTTCATGGAAGTGCTCTCCACTGATCGTCGGTAAACCGAAAAAGTCTTTCCACTGTCCGACCCAGATGATCACGCCAATACCAGCGGTGAATCCGACGATCACCGGATCGGGGATAAACTTAATGATTGCGCCGAGCCGGGCAATACCCAGCAATAACAACATGGCACCCGCCATCATCGTAGCGATTTGCAGACCGTCAACGCCATGCTTGGCCGTCACTCCCGCCAGAATCACTATGAACGCACCTGTCGGCCCGGCAATCTGCAAGCGGCTTCCCCCAAAGAGTGAGACCAGCAGGCCGCCGATGATTGCGGTGTAGATGCCTTGCTCAGGCTTGACGCCAGATGCAATGGCAAAAGCCATTGCCAGGGGTAGCGCCACGACCCCGACGATCACGCCAGACACTATATTGCTGAGCCAGTGCTCTCGACCCAACAGCCCCGCTTTCCATGCCTCACCTATCGCAATCATGGCTAGCTCCTTAATGGGTGTATGTGCATAATATTAACATGCAGTTATAATTTAAAAGCCTTTGATCCACTGCGTCGTGCGGCTGGAGCTTTTTATAGTGCGGACTCGCATGGGGCTGAACGGGCGCGCACTGCAGATAGAAAATTTCGAGAGCGCGTGTAGCGTGGTGACTGACATGAATCGTAAAACAGTGAAAAGCAAGCATGCAGAAGGCGTGACCTTTGACACCCATGTGATCGCAAACCCGACCAACCCCAAGGAGTGGATTGTGTTCTTCAAGAAGGACGCCGGGAGAAGTTATTTCTTGGTGGATGACAACGAAGAGGTCGAGACTTTTGGGCATCTGGATGACTTGATTGCCGAACTTCGAGACTTGGGACTCAAGACCGCTGAAATCCATTTTTAACCCTTGGATCACACCCATGGAGACATGATCATGTCAGTGAAGGTCGAGTATCTATCCAGTCAAAGCGAAGCTCTTTGGTCTGTATGTTTTGGCATCCGACGAGTGCAGTTTCGGCATGAAAAAAGTGCTCAGGATTATGCTGTCAAGCTCAAGCAGAGAATCGAGGCTCCGCATGTTTACCACTCGACGTGGTCAGCCAGCGAAAACTCATAGCTCATAGGCGCAGGCGAGATCGAACCTCGATCTGCTTGTTCTACAAAGGATCCGGTTGAACTTGGGGCTTTCGGTAAAAAAGGCCGAGCAGCCCGATCGTCAGTCTTGATATCTGTAACAGAAAGGCGTGTTACTACAAGGGACTGACTGTTTTTTGGCCGGCTGATGCCTGATATGGCAGCCAGCTTGGGGTCCAGGCTGTGTGAAAACGTTTTGAAGTAGGCTTGACAGTCAGGACATCAACGAAAATCGCGTTCCAGGCACAACAGGATGTGACCTCTCCAGCACCAGTGGTCGGCCAGATAGCCAGGACTGTATTCAACCATCCGCACACGCGTCGAACCAAACTGGCAGGTTCGCCAATAGGCGGTCCCCGTCAGTCCAACATACTCGACAGGTTCGACAGTCGACCAATCGGTCGTACCAAAGGGCACAGCGGTTAGGTCCATGGTTGCCTTATCAATGAAAGGATATCTGTGGACCGTACCCATCCAGTGATCCTTTCGATAGACACATGCTGGGTTGAAATCCGTGTGCGCTGCGCCAGAGGGCGAACTTCGTCGGCGACCACGGCAAAGCCTCGCCCCTGCTCGCCCGCACGAGCCCGAGCCGCTTCGATGGCGGTGTTGAGCGCCAGCAGATTGACCTGCTCGGCAACCCAATTGCACCGCGCCCGTGGGTGGCTGGTTGACGATGCTCGGTGTGCCAGGGGGCGGTTAGTTATTTTTTAGCGGCGCCTTAAGCAAATACAATTGCGTATATGAACATTCACTTGTTATTTCAAATTCATCCAAGGGTGACAAATTTTTTGGAGCACGAGTTTTGCGCAAGACTATAATAAAAAGGTTAAGTACGCACTGATGAACGCTTGGAGGTGGAGGGATTAGAAGTTATGGAAATTGATATGCGCGGCTATCCTCGGAGTTGGTATTTAATGATATCTTTTCTGTGATGATTTGGTGTGGCTGAGGATTTTATATGAACGCTTTGTTGAAAGAACTGCACTTATATCATCATGAGGTGGCTATCAAAATTACTCAGATTAAAGGATTGTTGGGGAGGGTGAGGCATGAATCCGCTGGCGTCGATGACGGCAAGCTGTTGTTTGAGCTGTTGGAAGCCTTGCATGGTGATGCAGAGCGACACCACCATGAAAATGAAGAGCTTATTCGGCGTGCGTTGCTAGCGACTGAAGCACCGATCCACCAACGGGTCAGGGATATCGAGCGAGATCATCAAGCATTTGAGCGCATTGCTGGACAGCTCAAGATGTTGGAGGACTCAACTCAGGAGGCGAGAGTAATCGCTGACACTATCGATGACTTCATCAAGAAATACTACGACCATATGGATGCTGAGGAGAATATTTTCTTTCCGGCGGCAGATAAGTGGTTATCAGAAATCCAGTGGCAGGAAATAAAGCGTCAGTGGCATTAATCGGAACTTTAACCGCCTTACTTCAGTAATTAGGTTGGCATTTATACTCGACCTCACAAATTTATTACGTGAATGCCAGATGACACACCACAGGTTTGTAGGGTTACTTATAGAATTACAAATGAGATAAAGTTCGGGCCTACACCATTGCTCACACCCTACACCTGCAACTGCTCAAGGCCGTTTGGGGGCCTTCGCACACAACCGATACACCTTTACCTTCGGGTATTCGTGGGTGGCTTGCGCAGGAAAGTCGAAGCAGCCCCTTCCCAACCAAGACACCTCATCACCGAAACAGGCGTTGGGTATCATTTCATTCCTTGAATACCGGACAACAACTGCCTCTACATTTCGACCTGAGTGCCCAACTCGATGACCCTGTTCAATGGCAACTTGAAGTACTTCAGGTTGCTGTTGGCGTTCTTGAGCAAGAACGCAAACAAGTACTCGCGCCACTTGGCCATACCGATGCGCTTGGTCGGGATAACCGTCTCCCGGCTCAGGAAGTAAGTCGTGCGCATAGGACTGAAATCAAGTTCGGGCAAATGGCAGGCACACAGCGCGAGTGGGACATCGGGCTCTTCGGTAAAACCAAAGTGCAGACTGACCCGAAAGAAACCTTCGCCAAAGGATTCAACTTCGAATCGACGGTCGACAGGCACTCGCGGGCTGTCTTCGGAGACCACAGTCAACAACACCACCTGCTCGTGCAAGACCTGGTTATGCAGCAGGTTGTGCAGCAGCGCATGGGGAACAGCATCGGCCCTGGCTGTCAGGAACACTGCCGTACCTTGAACACGATGGGGTGGTTGCGTACGAAGACTGCTGATGAATATCGGTAAAGGAAGTGAGGTTTCATCCAGCCGCTCGACGATGATCTTGCGTCCCCGCTTCCAGGTTGTCATCAAGATGAACAGGCCGATACCGGCAATCACCGGGAACGCACCGCCCTGAAAAATCTTCGGCGCATTGGCTGCGAAATACAGGCTGTCCACCAGCAGAAAACCAAGCAACATTGGGATGGCCAACCAGCGCGGCGTTTTCCACAGAAGCAGGACGACCGCCGAGGACAAAATGGTGGTGATCAGCATGGTTCCCGTCACCGCAACCCCATAAGCCGCAGCCAAGGCGCTAGAGGACTCGAAACCGATCACCAGCAGCACAACACCCACCATCAACGCCCAGTTGACGGTGCCAATGTATATCTGCCCCTGCTCCTGGCTGGAGGTGTGCTGGATAAACATGCGAGGTACGTAACCCAGCTGAATGGCCTGGCGAGTCAGCGAGAACGCGCCGGAGATTACGGCTTGAGACGCGATGATCGTCGCCAGCGTAGACAGAGCCACCATCGGCAACAGCGCCCAGTCAGGTGCCAGTAAATAGAACGGATTGCGCACCGCTTCCGGGTTTCCCAGGATCAATGCGCCCTGGCCAAAATAATTGAGTGCCAGACCGGGCAAAACGAGAATAAACCAGGCACGTGAAATCGGTTTGCGACCAAAGTGGCCCATGTCGGCATACAAGGCTTCAGCACCGGTCAGTGACAGGACGACAGCGCCCAGAATCGCCACACCAATGCCCGGATGAACAACGAAGAAACGCACCGCCCAAACGGGATTGAGTGCTTGCAGCACTTCGGGCTGCTGCAAAATACCGTAGATTCCGAGAGCCCCCAGCACCACAAACCACAACACCATGACCGGGCCAAACAGGATGCCGATCCGGGCTGTGCCGTGTTTCTGGATCAGGAACAACGCCACCAACACCACCACTGACAGTGGCACAACCCAGTGCTCTATGCCGTCAAACGCCAGCTCAAGCCCTTCAACCGCTGACAGCACCGAAATGGCTGGGGTGATCATACTGTCCCCGTAAAACAATGCCGCACCGAACAGTCCCAGCAGAACCAGGACTTTGCTCATGTAGGGGTAAGGTGCTGCCGCGCGGCGGGCCAAAGCCGTCAACGCCATAATGCCGCCTTCACCCTGATTGTTGGCGCGCAGGATGAACAGCACGTACTTAATGGAGACAACCCAGATCAGTGACCAGAAGATCAACGACAGAATGCCCAGTACGCCGTCGTGATTTAACTGAACGCCGTAGTGACCGGAAAACACTTCTTTGAGCGTATAGAGGGGGCTGGTGCCAATGTCCCCATAAACCACTCCGACAGCGGCAACAAGCAAGGCCACTCCTGACGTTTTGGTTTCGGAGCCGTCATTCGCACTGGTCACTGTTTTACTCAAGGGGCGTTTCTCTCAAACGGCGGGAAGGAACTGCATGCCATCCTTGGGCAATACGTTTTGCCAGAGCCGTTGGAGGCTCGGGCACATGGTCGATATAAAATCGCGGCCAGTATCGTTGCGAACGAAAGCAGCAACCGTAAAGAATGCGTAAAAATTTAATGCGTTCACGGAGTCGATTGCCTACCTTCACCACCGACAATTAACGGTTGTGGATTCAACCACCCAGTAAAAAAACGGTTTAATTCAGAGAACGTAAGCCCACCAAACACCCGCAGCAGCAATAAGCCAGACTAATACAATGACCACCGCAGCAAATCTGCTCACTGGCCGCTTCTCACGGCTTTCCTCCCACTTGATCGTTTTGACCAGACACTCCTTTAGCACCTGCGCAGGCATCAGCCGGATAGCGAGAAGTATGCCAAGCGGCAGAACGATCACGTCGTCCAAATACCCCAACACAGGAATGAAATCGGGAATGAGGTCGATAGGACTCAACGCATACGCCACAACAAAAACCGAAATCCATTTGGGTAACCAGGGTGTTTGTGGATGTTGATAACAAAACCAAAGCACCATGGTTTGCCGCTTTAGCGTTCTAGCCCAGCAACGTAGACAATCCAGTATGCGTTTCATGTCGTAATTGCCGTTACCTGAAGGAGCTCGCCTACGAGCGTAGCGTCTTGGGTGATGAATCGATTGGGTCATCAGTAGCATGTCGTGATCGGCCGCATAGTCACAAGTGGGTACTGTCCAACGCAGCGCTCAATCCCAAATAGTCGCTAACTATTCACATCTCCTTTCGTAGGGGGTGATGGCCCCAACATTGGCTGTATTTCCCCACGCCCCGCATTTACCTTTCGTGCTGACGTTATTGCCAAGACATTCAATTGTCCCCGTTTCAAGCATTGAAACAGTTGAACGCGGGGTGGATTGCTAACCAGGCTAAGCCCTGAGTTGCTGGCATAGAGAATGCTAGGTCTTCTTCTACGATTCATTGAGTGATTCAAGCGGCTACAACGGGTTAAGCAGTGCGAACAGGACACTCCAATGCAGCCATTATCAGTTTTTTTCAGACGTCAGCCTTCGGAAGCAGTCGACTCGATTGCGCCGACCAAACCACCCAATCTCTTGCGTTGGTTTTCGATCATCAGCTTCATCCTGATCAGCGCCATAGCCATTGGGCTGGGGTTTGTGTCGACGCGTTTCCTGGTCATCGAAAGCCTGGAGCGCGACGCACTGTTGTCAGCGCAATTTATCCAGACCATTGCCAAAGGTGAAATACGTCACCACGGGTTGGGCGGGATGCGGATGGGTGACGTTCTGGCCGCCACCCAATATGGGATGCTCTCGGAAGAAATGGCGCTGAACAGGCACCGTGCCCGCTCCGAGTTCCTCGACCACCTTTCGCACCTGCCAGACTCACTCCTAATCAGCATCTACTCGCCACTTCGGACAGTTATGTGGTCGACCAATCCGCAACTGATCGGACAACAATTTCTCAACGATAAGGCCCTTGAAGCGGCATTCAGTTCGAAAGACCGGGTTTCCACCAACTACAGCAATGCCGATGAACGCCGTCCCGAGCAGCAATTTTTGCTCGCTCCCAAGATGTTCTTCATCGAGAGCTACATCCCCCTGGTAGATGATCTAGGGAATACTCTGGCAGTCGTGGAGATTTACAAGGAACCGGCCGATCTAAGCGAACGGCTCAATCGTGGCCACTGGATAATTTGGCTGTCTACTGCAGTGGGAGGTCTGCTGCTTTACTTCGGGCTATATTGGCTTGTTCGACGGGCATCGATTCAATTAGCGTCACAGGAAGCCCAGCTCGTTGCCAACAAGACCTATGTGGGCTTGGTCGAGATGTCCACGGCGGTCGCTCATAGTTTGCGTAACCCGCTGGCCTGCATCCGCTCCAGCGCAGAATTGGCAAGCGAAATGGACGGCCAACCCGCGACGAAGAACATCGACGATATTGTTAGCCAAGTGGATCGAATGGCGCAGTGGGTACACGAATTGCTGATGTGCTTACGACCGATCCGTGGAGAGGCAGAACTGGTAGAGCCGATGATTGTGGTACAGGCGACACTGGCCAGCTACAGCGCACAACTAGCTCAATCAAGAATCCAGGTCGAGTTCAACAATGAGCCCACCCCACGGATCATCAGTAATCCGCTTTTACTTTCCCAAATTCTGAATAGCGTCATTGCCAATGCCGTCGAGGCAATGCCGGGCGGTGGAAAGCTAACCATCCAGGCGAGTGTGGATGACACCCATCAATGGCTGCATCTCATCATCGCTGACACCGGGGATGGAATGTCACGGCAACAGGAAATGATGGCTTTCAAGACCTTCTACACCACCAAGCAAGGCAAGCTGGGTATAGGGTTGATCATGGTGAAGCAGATCATGGGAAGTTTTGGAGGAGAAGCCAGTCTGACCCACCACGAAGACCAGGGAACATCCGTGCGCTTGAGTTTCAGAATTGTGGAAAGAAGAGTCAGTGCATTGCGCTAACTCTCTTATTCGCACGCAGTTTTCGCAAATCAGTCGCAAACTTCCAAGAGTCGGGAGTGGGCGACAAACCTGCATCGACGGGTACGCTGTAGTCTTTACCGCGAAGCGAGCGCCTTCCTTTACCCCGGGCAGCGTGGCGCCCATTGCGCCGAATTCGCCGCGGGGGGCGTTATCACTCTCAGGGGCCAGTCTTTGGCGCCGCGGGTTTTCGGGTCTGCCGTTTACGCTTGGTCGCGTTAGCCTGACGTACTTGCGTGAATTGTTGCTCCAGCGTTTCGGCACGGGCGTGCTGCGCAGCGGCACGTTGCTGGGTTTGGCTAAGCTCGGTTTGGATCGACTCCAGCCGCCGTTGTAGCTGTTCGACGTGACGCGCGGCCGCCTTGAGCTGCGTCATCGTTGCTTTGCTCCCCTCCCGGGCGTGGTCGACTTCGCGGTGCGCGCGATCCTCGACCCCACGCACATAGCTTTCCTGCGCAACGCGCTCCTGCTCGGTCTTTAGCTGCAGCGCCTGTAGTTCCAGCTGTAATGTCTGACTTTGTTGCCGAGCATCACCGCGCTCGCGCAGCAGAATTTCGCGCTGTTGCTGCAGGTCCTCGATCTGCGTCTGACGCTGCGCCAGCAACAACTCGAGGTCGGCCAGTCGCGTCTCAGCAGCCTGACGCCCAGCCACCGCCTCCGCCGCTTGCTGACGAAACTGCGCCGCTTCCTGGCGCGCCTGGTCTTCCACAGCCGCTACTCGTTCGCGCTCGGCATCCAGCACCTGGCGTTGTTCGGCCAGCGCTTGTTCGGCGACGCCTTGTGCCAAGTCAATCGCCTGCTGCCAAACCACAACAAACGCCTGCGCCACCTCACCCGGCAACGCCGGCAGGCGGGTCTCGCCGTTCAGCCGCTCAGCCAAACGCGACCACCATTGATCGAGCAGGCCGCCGACCCGCGCCGGGCTGCCGCGGCCCAGTTCCAGACGCACGCGCTCCACCGTCGGCCGTTCGCCCCGCGCCAACACCGCATCCGCCGCGGCAAATACCTCGTGTTCCGGCACCCCTACTGCCATGGCTCACCTCCGGGTATATTAGGTCTGATAATCGAATGTTATCCGACGTTATTTTGTAGATATTGGAATTATCATACGTTGAACGTATTAAATATTACAAAGCAGTTGGCCTTGATCGACGAAACCCCGCTTAACCCGCAGGCCTTGGCGCTCAACGCACAGGAAGCGGCGGCGGCGTTTATCGCCGCCGGTACCGCGGCCAACACCGTGCGCAGCTACCGCGGCGCCCTCGCCTATTGGTCGGCCTGGCTGCAATTGCGTTATGGCCAGGCGCTGGGCGATGCGCCATTGCCCGCTACCGTGGCCGTGCAGTTCGTCCTCGATCACCTTGCCCGGCCGTTGGCCGATGGCAGTTGGACCCACCTGTTGCCGCCCAGCATCGACGCGGCACTCGTCGCCGCCCGGATCAAGGCCAGGCCGGGACCGCTGGCGTTTAACACCGTCAGCCATCGGCTGGCCGTACTGGGCAAATGGCACCGGATCAATGAATGGGACAGTCCGACGGAAGCGCCAGCGCTGAAAACCCTGCTGCGCGAAGCGCGCAAAGCCCAGTCGCGTCAGGGCGCGAGCGTGCGCAAGAAGACCGCTCTCGTGCTTGAGCCGTTGCAGGCGCTGCTCTCGACCTGTACTGACGGCGCACGCGGGGTCCGCGATCGCGCCCTGCTCCTGCTGGCCTGGAGTGGCGGCGGTCGCCGGCGCTCGGAGGTGGTCGGCTTGCAAGTCGGCGACGTGCGCCCACTGGATGCCGAGACCTGGTTGTACGCCCTGGGCACGACCAAGACCGATACCGGCGGGGTGCACCGTGAAAAGCCGCTGCGCGGGCCAGCAGCGCAGGCCCTTGCTGCCTGGTTGGCAGTCGCGCCGTCTCAATCCGGCCCGCTTTTTCGTCGCATTTATAAGGGCGGTAAGGTCGGCAGCGCCGGATTGTCCGCCGATCAGGTGGCACGGATTGTCCAGCGTCGCGCCAAACTGGCGGGCCTGGAGGGCGATTGGGCGGCGCACAGCCTGCGTTCGGGGTTTGTCACCGAGGCCGGGCGCCAGGGCGTGCCGCTCGGCGAAGTCATGGCCATGACCGAACACCGCGGCGTCGGGACGGTGATGGGCTATTTCCAAGCCGGCTCACTGCTCGCCAGCCGGGCCACGGAACTGATGCGCGACCCTGATCTCACGCCCGAGGTTAAACCACTGTAGCTTGGTCAAATCCACCCGGTGGCGGATACCTTACCCGCTTCTCCAGGCATTAACCGCTCAACAATACCCCTTGTTGGCTGAAACCTAAGATACAGGGTGCAAACTTGCCGCGAATTTTGTCAGGGGGGCGATTTAAAACACCATGTGGGTTTGTTACATAACCGACCGCGCGCGTCGCCTCCTGTAATATCGACAACGATTATCGCGTTCATGAGCAAAATCGGCATGCATGCCACGCTACAACTCGATAGAAATTGGGGGGCGGAGCGACCCAAACAGCAGCGACTTTGGTGTGTTGGTGTGCACATCAATGCTTGCGCCCCTCACCTTTATCCGAATCACCAATGAGGCTTGATGATGTAGTAGCTCTCGCATGCCTTGCAGCGACACCGGCAAATCAAAAAAACATGAATACCGAGCGCCACTGAAGTGACGAACAAGCAAGTAGTGCCACTCTGGATCAGTGTCTTTATGTTGAAAAACATCCCAGAACCCGTGTTTATCGCCCACCAAAAAACATATCTTGGGAGTGGTTCTCAGCCAGAAGTACACCCTTGCCAGCAGTTTATGAAACACGCAGCTGAAATATTGACTGAGCTGAATGGATGACATAGCAAGCGGTGCCAGGCACGCTTCCGCCGACTCCGATAATCGCAGGGACGCGTCACCGACCTGACACGCCTCGAATTTCATCCGAAACAGCTGCCATGCCAATCCCATCAAGCAGGTTTCACACAGCCCTTGCCCAACCGAAGCAGCTATTGCCTCAAGACAACAGGCATGCCGGCGGAGCATTCGCCGTTGCCAGAATGCACAGAACTGTCGATATCCAGCGCGTAATCGCAGAAGAGAATCGGCACAGGTGATGGAGGATGATAAGCCGCTTGAAGCGCAGCAACGCAGATCAATTGTCTTCGTCCAGCCAGCGAGCCCTGACCATTCAAACGCCACACCAGTGGATCCGTCGTCGCCCTCCTCGAGATAAATATTCGCGCACAACTGCGCCGTTTCTTTTTCGCAACAAAGGCTCGACAGCACCCCAAGCCTATTAAGAGTGCGAGCGTATTCAATGAATGCTTCATGCTTTTTCACATAGCCAAGAGCATCCTGATGGGCACTACGTTTGCTGAGAACCTCGGTGCGAGGTAAACAATATCCGCAATCCGGGCAATGAAAGCCGTATAACGATCCAAGCGGGCTGGGCTTGAACGAAGGGAGGTGCTGACAACCTGCGCAGAGGTATTTGAGTTTAATATGATGCCAAGGGCACCAGTGCACAAACTGTAGCGAGAAAAATACCGATACGAATCCCGTAGTTTCAGCGCACGCGGGGCAGTACTTGTATGCCCCCTTGCTGTTTCCGGGTAAAAGCGAAGCGTAACTGGAGATGAAATGTGTGAAGGATTGTGATGAAGGCTCGCAAGTATCGAAAGTCTGAAATAGTCGACGATAAGTGCGCTCTCCTATTTTATTGGCTGTATAGCCGCACTTCAACCAAAGAAGTATCGTGCGCGCCGGGACAGCATTAATTACTGATAGTTTCTGAACAACCGCAAAGTCCGCATCGTAGGCCCATGGAAAATCATCTGGCCAAAAGTAGCCGTCTCTATGCCACATCACAGAACACCCTCAAATTGGAAGCCTCGACGGCTTTACGCACATCTTCCTCATTGACTTCAAATAGGTCAGTGTCATTATGAGCGGCGAACTTAAGGTAATTTTTTAACGATTCGCAAAAATGCTCCATCGGCAGGTTGTTAGTGTATTCGCCAGCCACACTGTCGGAGAGAAATTTCCAGAATAGACCGCTTAAAGTTGCCAAGCGAAATCCACTGCCAAATGCTTTAGGCAGAAAATACTCTGTATAACTTAAACCAGAGAGAACAGGAAACTCAGACCCTTCGTCACACGCATGCAAAATAGCAGTAAGGTCGGCACTAGACTGGCACCCATGATAGGTGTGAATTTCAGACAAAAAACGACTCACAATGCGCCTTTCCTTTACCTCTTGGAAACCGCTACGCTTTTCGTAGATGTTAGGCTGTGAAAACCCAATCACTGTCAATGAGATATTTACCTGCTTCAGACAATTATGTAAATCCACCAGGATCTTGTAATCAACAGAGTTGAAGTTTTGGATTTCGTCAATGATCAGAACATATTGCTTGTTCACAGAGTCGGCTAGCTGACTTGCTATCAAATTAACCAAATGGTAGAGAATATCAATTTTTTGTTTAGTGGCAGTGTTTTCGGCATGGCATAGTTCGCGCAACACGTTCCATCTATGGTCGTGCCTGTCACGGGCGATACATAATGTCACATGTGCATTGGGTATTTTCGGTGCAAGTTGAGCTTGCACAAATTCTGCGCACATCGACTTCCCAACGCGGGAACTTCCCTCAAACATTACAGCCGGCCGTCGACTTATTACCCGATCAAAACAAAGACGTAAGACACGAATCATCTCGTTGGTAATAAACTGCACTTCGCCGAGCATCAATGGGTGTGTCGAACCGGTCATGAGTTATCTCCGAGTACTTGCCGTGCCCGGCAAAGGAAATTCCACATCGTTAACTTCGGTATTCATGACTTGCGCCTCAGCTGAATCAACGATTTTTACGTCTGATTGTCGCGTCACCGCAGCAACTTCAGGATCGGATTCGCGTGCCAATTTGAAAGCCCCCAGCGCTTGCCCGTGCGAGATAAAGTAGTCCGAAATTTGCTGAACAGGGCTTGTTCCATGCAAAAACCTAAGCTCACCAGCCGAAACAAGCGAGTTAATTTTCCGACGGGTTGCGACACTGTGTTTGAACTCGGACCACCAGCCTATGGCTTGAAGGTGACCGATACATTCGCCGCTGGGTAGATAAGCCGCAACAGCGCGATAGTCATCCTCATCGACCACTACCTGCAGCTGTTTACCCACCCATTGAGCACTGTCGTTCAGCACACTATTTGTATAGTGCACGCGATCAAGTTGCACGTAAGGCCGGCGCCCACTCATAACACTGCCGCGCACCGTGACAGTCTTGGTGGAGAGGTCCGCTTGTAATTTCTCTCGTTGGAAACTGGGAATTTTTGGCATAAGGGCACCTCCGTGAAGGCATTGCAAAATCACTCCGATAGGGGTTAGGAAGCCAATGCCTTCGGAGGGGGTGGCGCAATAGTTGGCTAAGGCTACATCCATGGCGACCTCGAATTTGACCATGTCAATGTGATACTTCACTGCCTTTGTTTCCGGATCAATGGCGCGCCCTTGCCGTGGATTACTGCCAGTCGTGGATGGAAGCATCTGCACCTGCCGGGCGACCTCTTTGAACAACCGCTCTATAGAAGGACGGCTTTCAAAATGTTGGGTCGGACCAAGGCAGTGCATGTATCCAAAATCCTGCCGCGCAATTGTCGTGATCTTGCTGGCCATGTTCGAAAGGTGCGAGTCGACCCATAGACTGCTAAACGTAGTGCCCAGCCAATCGGGAACCACGCCGGACGGAAATCCCGCGCCGGGCACATACGGGGTGCGCACAACACTAACATCGCGAGGGGACCATGTTTTTAAACACGCTTGCGCAATTACTGCACGTACATCAGCAGCGGAAATTTCGCTGTTAAAAACCAGCTTGAAGGCTAATACCGCTTTTGAAAAAGCGTCAATCATCGTTAATAGCCAGATCCTTCTCACAACAATTTCTTGGAAGTAACCTGGCATCAGCTCCACTTGAATTACAAAAAACGCATCAAGGCAGTGTCCGTCTAGCTCTACAATATCTCCCGGACGTTTTGGCCGAATTAGCCTCGGGTGACCAGTGCCGGTATAGAGATGCGCATTGGCGATAGCATCTCCATGCGCTCGGACAAAGCGCACCATATTTTCATCGACTAATTTGCGCACAAACTTTCGAATAGTACGCCTCCCTTTATGCTTGGTGTTGTACGGCCACTCCGTGGGAGCTAACTCAACCCGTTCTAGCGCCTCATAAAATTTCCCGATCAAATACTTCTGCCAATCTTGAGTCGCGGAAAAGGTTAGCCCCTTTTTCAGAATAATACCCATTAAAAACTCTTCAATCTCTGGATGGTTGAGCAATAAGGCACCCAGAACTCCCGACATGCCGCCGTGCTGCTCACTTCTTTTGGGAGATATGGGGCAGGTGCGCGTATAGGGCATAATATGAAAACCCGGCCGAAGCGCCAACTCGCCATAAAATTGCCCATTCTCATCCACTGATAAGAATCTATTTAGCAATCGATGGAGTTCGTTTGCCTGTATGTTAGTACGTAGTTTTATCTCTCTCGGCTGAACTCCTTCGATATAAAGCTCAACAGCTTTTTTTCGCCGACTGAACAGCTCGACACGCCCTTTCTCGAGGCAGGCAGGATCGACTCGCCTCCATTCGCCAGCGCGAATGACTGCTGGGATGCTAGTTCGTTTCATTGCAGTGCCAGGAAGTGGTTAGGGAGGGTGTCTGCTCATCTATTTCAATCTCTAGCGCTCCACGTATATACAACCTCCCTAATGCGGCTATTACGATAGTTTGGTCTAAATGAGGAAAGTTATTCAAGACGTCTATAAATTTGCCACGCTGCCGATCTTTTGCATATGTCAATACCGCGACTTCAACTGATTCGGTTTGTTTAACAAACCGACAAAGTAAGACAAAACTACAAATACGTAGCAAAGGTGCAATTTTGTACACGTGGGGAATAAGATCTGAATTATCATAGATACGGTAAGTCGCGCCGCAAGCCGCGGCGACCCGTGAACCGGCGATTAACTTCGACGACAGGTTATCCTTATCGACAACACCCACTCTAACATCATGCCATTCGCGGTGGCCGGCGGGATCAACAACAATGGCATCCGGCCGTATTAGTGGCCCACCTAAACTGTCTGAGTATGCTTCATCGCCAGCGGGAATCCAAAAACTTTCAACTTGACTGTTGAACTCTAGAAATATCAACCAATGAATAAGCTCTTCGTGGCTTTCAAGCACAAGATCGGCATCAATTTTATGACTGTAGCAAGTCCATAGGTAACTCGCATTTGACCTACGACTGCGCGCTTTGGAAATTAGACGATTGGCAGGACTCTTTGCCGAATTGGACATGATCATACTCACTCTACATTGAGAGAACGTAGTTAGTGATATGACCAGCCTCGTTAGCATTCCTTTAGGTGAAAAATGGGCGGACATTCGTAGACAGGATAGCAACGCCGCCCGCTATTCATTATATTAAATTGGCAATAAAAATAATTTTTTATAAATTTTTTGAATTTAGTCGTGATCAGCTGAACTATATAACCATTAGACCTAAACAGCTCACAGACAAAAAAGAACATGCGTTTGCATTTACCAAGAATTAGTTCCTTTGCCCGAGCCAATGTTTTATCAGACGAAATAACGAAACTAAAAAACCAAGCGCCCTCAAAAGCGAATTTATATGTCTTTGATTTTTAAAACTCTTTCTTTTTCAAAAATTCTAGCTTTCAGTTCGGAGCGCTGCGAACTTCGCCTATGGGCATCCAAGGACTCTATAGATCTCAGAAACTACCTGCATCGTTGCGTCTTCGATCGTTCCTTCATTACGGCATAAAACCCAGCCGTGATCTGCAATTGCTCGCTCGAACGATTTGGTACAAGCGACATGTTCTTCCAGCTTATGGATCACAGTACTGCTCAGCCCACGCTGTCGTGCCGCTGCTCTCGCCCATGAAATATCAGGCGCGGTGACAACCCCGACATGCAGGTCTGGCACTTGCACGTTTCGATCAATGTTCAATTGTAGAATCTCTGCAAACGGGACTGTCCGGCGAAACGCGGCATCTGACGGGTACCAGCGATCGATCAAGATGATGCTGCCTGGTGGCTGTTTATTCAGCACGTGCCGGGAAATCCAGGTACGGCTATCAGCAAAGCGCTCGCAAACCGCCAACTCCAAATCCCTGCTGGGATTTCTGGCGAGTTTGTTAACGAGGGTCATTGTTTCACCCCTGAAGGGATCGCTTTTTTTCTCGCAAAGTCGGATCACCTTCTTGTTGTCTGCCCTCAGTACTTTCGTAACGGCCTCCAACAGTGTGGTTTTGCCGGTTCCCTTGGGCCCATCTAGAGAAACAAATAGCGAACGATTCATTCTTCACATAACGATTGATATACGGTTTTTTGGCCCGGTTCGTTCGCTGGAACCGCTTGGCGCGACTAAGCGAATCGAGTGGAGGGTCCTTATGAACAGAGATTGATGAACACTTTAACCCGGTTTCCGGCTAACGGGTCTCAGAATCCAGGGGGCCAGCCGCTTATGAACACCGCAAGCAAGTCGCTCCCAAAAGGCATCGCTCGCAATCTGCGCAAGCGTCAACAAAGCGTTACTTTTTTGAAACACTTCACAACCGCAGATCAGTAAAACCTGATTTTTGACACTCTCCCGATATGCGGTCACAACTTTTGCACTCCGCTGGGTCCTAACACGGTGGTCGTCGATGGAATATTGGCGTCTAGCGAGGTCCTTACCCGATACGGAGATAAGCTAATGATTTTCAATGTGCAAAATTATGGCGCCAAAGGAGATGGCATCACAGACGACACGGCAGCGATACAAAGTGCGATTGATGCGGCGGCCGCTGCAGGCGGTGGGCAGGTGTATATGCCGACCGGGACATATATTGTTTCTGGAGGTGAGGAACCCTCCGACGGCTGCCTGATGCTCAAGAGCAACGTCTATCTGTACGGCGACGGCATGGGCGATACGACCGTTAAGGTGGCTGACGGCTCCGACACCAAAATCACGGGGGTCATCCGCTCGGCCTATGGCGAAGAAACCCATGACTTTGGCGTCAGCAACCTCACTATCGACGGTAACCGCGACAACACCACCGGCAAGATCGACGGCTGGTTCAATGGCTACATTCCCGGTCAGGAAGGTTACGACTCCAACGTCACCCTCGACAGCGTCGAGATCAAGGATTGCTCCGGGTACGGTTTCGACCCCCACGAGCAGACCGTCAACATGGTCATCAAGAACAGTGTGTCCCACGGCAATGGCCTGGACGGCTTCGTTGCGGACTTTCTCAGCGACAGCACCTTCGAAAACAACGTCGCCTACGACAATGACCGCCACGGTTTCAACGTCGTCACCAGCACCCACGACTTCACCCTCAGCAACAACGTTGCCTACAACAATGGCGGAAGTGGCATCGTGGTGCAGCGCGGCAGCGAGGACATCCCCTCCCCCAGCAACATCACCATCACCGGTGGTGAGGTGTACGGCAACGGCGCTGAAGGTGTGCTGGTCAAGCTGTCCAGCGATGTAACCGTCAGTGGTGTCGATATTCACGACAACGCCAGCGCCGGGATCCGCATCTACGGCAGTAACCATGTCGAGATCATCGACAACACACTCAACAACAACTCTCTGGGCGCCCCCGTACCGGAAATCATCATCCAGTCCTACGACGACACGCTGGGCGTGTCCGGCAAGTACTTCAACGGCAGCGACAACACAATCCAGGGCAATATCATCAGCGGCAGCAACCTGTCGACCTACGGTGTTGCAGAGCGCAATGAAGACGGCACCGATCGCAACGCCATCATCGGCAACACCATCAGCCATACCAGCAAGGGCGCCACACTGGTCTATGGTGACGGCAGTTACGTAAGCGCCACGGTGCCCATGACTACCGTGCAAGGCACGGCTGGCAACGACACTCTGCCGGGCAGCGCGGCCAGCGAAATTTTCTATGGTGCAGCAGGCAACGACACTATCAATGGCGGGGCCGGTGGCGACATTCTAGTGGGCGGTGCGGGCATCGACAAACTCACCGGCGGCACGGGTGCCGATACGTTTCGTTTCGTCGCCCAGTCCGACAGTTACCGCAACGCAACCGCAAGCTTCGATGACACCATCACCGACTTCGACGTCACCCAGGACAAGATCGACCTCGCCGGCCTCGGTTTCACCGGCCTGGGCAATGGCCGTGGTGGCACCTTGCAGGTCAGCTACAGCGCCGGCAACGACCGCACCTACATCAAGGACTACGATGCCGACGTCAGCGGCAATCGCTTCGAGTTGATTCTGTCGGGCAACCTGGCGAGCACCCTTACCGCCAGCAACTTCATTTTCAATCGGGTGGTCACCGGCACCAGCGGCAGCGATTCGCTGTTGGGTAGCGATTCGGCCGACACCCTGCTCGGTCTGGCGGGCAACGACAGCCTCAGCGGCGGTGCAGGCGACGACAAAGTTGACGGCGGCGCCGGCATGGATACCCTTACCGGTGGCGCCGGGTCGGACACCTTTGTGTTCTCCAACCGCCTGGACAGTTACCGCAACTACAACACCGGCGGCGCCAACCTTGGCGACCTGATCACTGACTTCAATATCGCCGCCGATAAGATCGATCTCTCGGCCATGGGTTTCACCGGCCTGGGTGACGGCAAAAACAACACCGTGTACCTGGTGCTCAACACTGCCGGTACCAAGACTTACATCAAAACCCTGACCGCCGACGCCAATGGCAACCGTTTCGAGGTAGCGCTGGACGGCAATTATCTCGACAAGCTGACCAGCGCCAATTTTGTCTTTGCCACTTCGCCAACGGTCAACCACGCGCCGGTGGTGGCAACGGGGTTGCTGGATCAGAGCGCCACCGAAAACACCCCGTTCAGCTACGTCGTGCCGGCCACCAGTTTTACCGATGCGGATAACGACAGCCTCAGCTACACCGCCCAACTGGCCGATGGCAGCGCCCTGCCCGGTTGGCTGACCTTCGACACCGCTACCCGTAGTTTCAGCGGCACGCCCAACGACACGGCATCGGGTAATTACTCCATCAAGGTCACTGCATCCGATGGCAGCAACGCAACCGTCAGCGACAGTTTTACGCTGGCTGTACAGGACGTACCCGCCGCACCCACTGTGATCAATGGCACACCGAACAACGACACGCTGACGGGCACCGCTGCCAACGAACAACTGTTCGGTGGCGCTGGTAACGACACCCTTAATGGCGGCGCCGGCAACGATATCCTGGTCGGCGGCACCGGCGCGGACAAACTCACCGGCGGCGCGGGCGCCGATGTATTCCGCTACACCTCAAAACTCGACAGCTACCGCACCGCTTCCACCAGCGCCAGTGACCAGATCCTCGATTTCGACGTGACCGCCGACAAAATCGATGTCTCGGCGCTCGGCTACACGGCCTTGGGCAATGGCCTGAACGGCACGCTGCAAGTGACCTACAGCGCTTCGAGCAACCGCACCTACCTCAAGGATCTCACCGCCGACGCCAATGGCAACCGTTTCGAAGTGTCGCTGGCGGGCAACCTGGTGAACAGCCTGACGGCCAATCATTTTGTCTTCGCGGACCAGAACACTCCCAGCAATGTTGCGCCGGTGGTGGCCATCCCCCTTCTCGACCAGAACGCCACCGAAAGTTCGCCGTTCAACTACACCGTAACCCACGACAGTTTCACCGACGCCAACCAGGATGTGCTGACCTACACTGCGACCCTCGCCGACGGCAGCGCCCTGCCCGCTTGGCTGAGTTTCAACGCCACCAGCCTGGCGTTCTCCGGCACGCCGATCAGCACGGCGTCGGGCAATTACAACGTCCTGGTCAAGGCCACCGATCCTTCTGGTGCGTCGGTCAGCGACAGCTTCGCCCTGGTGGTGGCCGATGCGCCCGCCAACACCATCACTGGCAGCAACAACGCCGAAAGCCTCAACGGCACGGCGGGCGCCGACCTGATCCTCGGCCTCGGTGGCAACGACACCATCAAGGCCGGCACTGGCGCGGACATCGTCGACGGCGGCGGCGGACGCGATTCGCTGTACGGCGGCGACGGGGCCGACGCCTTCCGCTACACCGACGTACTCGACAGTTACCGCGACTACGACGCCGGTGGTGTCACGGCGACCGACACGGTCTACGACTTCACCGCGGGCGTCGACAAGATCGACGTTTCAGCGCTGGGTATTCTCGGCCTCGGCGATGGCAGCAATGGCACGCTGTACATGACTCTCAACGCGGCCGGCGACAAGACCTACATCAAATCCGCCGAGGCCGACGCCGATGGCAATCGCTTTGAAATCGCCCTCAACGGCAACTACCTCGACACCCTGACCGCCAGTGATTTCGTGTTCGGCGAGCGCGCCCAGCAAGACATCCTCTACCTGCCCACTCTCGGCCAATCCAATGCGCGCCTTTTGCGCATGACGGAGGACGACGATCAATCCGGCACCTCGATGCTGGTAAAAGACCTGGACCGCTACACCCCCTATGACGTGCGCAGCCAGTTCACCGACGCCGATGGCAATGGCATCGACATCGCGGTGGGTGGCAGCACGGTCAATGGCCTGTCGACCTTGGGCGCCGAGGAACTCAAGTTGTGCTGGTGGCTGACCGACACTAACCAACCCGGGCCTGCACTGTTGCGTGCCGTGGCGTTGCTGCAGGACCAGCTCACCGAACTCAAATCCATCGATAACGTCACCATGGGCATCATCTGGGGCCAGGGCGAGGAAGCCGCTCAGGAGATTGGCCGCTCCACGGATAAAGCCGCAGCAGCATCGGCCTACAAGGCCGCGACCCTGAATGTGTTTGATTACCTGCATGCCCAGTTCGGCAACTTCAGCGTGTACATGATGGAAACCGGTCACTACGAGCAGGACGCTGCGCGTGCCCGTGGTTATTCGGAAGAGAAGATTGCCTCAATCGTTACGGGGGTTGGCTATGTCCGCGCCACCCAGGAGGCCATCGCCGCCGAGCGCGCCGACGTCAAGCTGGCTGTGGACTACACCGACCTGCCCTTGCGCTACGAAGTCGATCCGCTGGTCTATCCCGATGACGTCTGGCACCTGCACGAGGAATCAGCGGAAATCGTTGGCCAACGCCTGGCCGATTACATTGCCAATGACCTGGGCTTCCAGGGCAATCCCACCGACAACAACAGCGTGCAGGCCATTTTCGACAACGCTCAGAACCAGGGCGGGATGATTGCCGGCACTGATCAAGCGGATACCTTGGTGGGCAGCTCGGGCAACGACACACTGGATGGCGACTTGGGCGCCGACACAATGACCGGTGGCGATGGCAACGACATCTACGTGGTCGATAACGCGTTCGACAGTGTGGAGGAAACCAACACCTCGACCGCGCAGATTGATACCGTGCAGGCCTCGGTCAGCTGGACGCTGGGCGCCAATCTCGAGAATCTGGTGCTCACCGGCGTGTCGGAAATCGACGGCACCGGCAATGAGCGGCGTAACTTCATCACCGGCAATGCTGCCGACAACGTGCTCGATGGTGCCGCAGGGGCCGACAGCATGAGCGGTGGCGATGGTGACGACACCTACTATGTCGACAATGTCGACGACACCGCGATCGAGACCAACAGCAATGCGGTGCCTGGAGGAGTCGACAACGTACACAGCAGCCTGGCGGCCTATACCCTCGGCAGCAACGTCGAGAATCTGTATGTCGATAGCGCTGGAGCCGCCAATGGGACAGGCAATGCGCTGGACAACACGCTGTTCGCCGGTGCCGGCAACAATGTGCTGGACGGACGCGATGGCAACGACACAGTGTCCTTCGAGCGGGCCCTGGCGGGCGTTACTGTAAACCTATCAACGTCCGCACAACAAAACACCGCGGGGTCGGGGCTCGACACCTTGAAATTCCTCGAAAACGTGACGGGAAGCGCCAACGCCGACAGTCTGTCGGGCAACAGCACCGCGAATATCCTGAACGGTGGTGCCGGTAACGACACCCTGGTGGGTGGTTCGGGCGATGACCGACTGATCGGCGGCGCAGGCACCGACAACCTCACCGGCGGCACTGGCGCGGACACCTACGCGTTTGGAGCGCTGTCGGACATGGGCGTCGGGGCTTTACGCGATGTGATTAGCGGTTTCAAGACCACTGAGGGTGATCATCTGGATTTCACCAGCCTGGACGCCAACCCGCTGACCGCCACCGTCGACGCATTCATGTTCATTGGCAGCAACGCCTTCGACCCCACCAACGCCACTGGCCAACTACGCTTTGCCGACGGCATCCTCTCCGGCAGCGTCAACGCCGACGTCACCCCCGAGTTCGAATTCGAGATGGTGGGCGTCAAGGAGCTGCAGGCCAGCGATTTCACAGCCTGACCTGATGTGAGGGAGCCTGCTCGCGATAGCGGTCGGTCAATCAGCTTCCATGCTGAACGTACCGCCGTCATCGCGAGCAGGCTCGCACCCGCAGGTTTTTTTCGGTGCCTGAAAATCAAAGACCAACACAGACTAATGTGGCGAGGGGATTTATCCCCTCGCCACAATTCACCACGGCCAGTCGCGCTGCCAGCGCAGGACTGGCTTCACGCTCATTCCTCTTTGAAGGCCGCAAGCAAGCGCTCACGCAAAGGTTTCATCAGGTAATTCATCAAGGTGCGTTCCCCCGTCACCACCGTGACATCGGCGAGCATGCCGGGGCGCACCAGCAGACCAGCGGCCTGCAGCGAGGCGACGGTGTCGGCGGGAATTTCAACCTTGGCGGAAAAGTACGGCTGGTGCGTCTGTTCATTGATCAACTGGTCCGCCGACACCGTAGTCACAGTGCCGGTGACCGTCGGCGTATCCACCCGTTGCAGGGCAGTGAAATGCACATGCACCGGCAAACCCGGGCGTAGCTTATTGGCCATCAGCGGCTCGAAACGCGCGGTGATCGCCATCGGCGCATCCAGCGGTACCACCTGCATCAGGGTTTGGCCAGCCTGCGCAACGCCCCCGACCGTGTGAATGCTCACGTCCATGACCTGTCCGGATACCGGCGCACGGATCGCGCCGTTGTCGACTTCAAACTGCAAGGCATGAATCTGATCGGCATAACCGGCCGCCTCGGCAGAGACTTCGCTGAGCTGCGTTTCGGCATCGCGGCGAAATTCCTGCTGCGCCTGCAAGGCCTTGAGCCGGCTTTCGCTGATCGCCTGGCGGGTCCTGCCAACATCGCCCACTCCGGAGGAAATCTGTCCAGCCAATTGGGCTGCATTGCGCTCGGCCTCGAGCAGTTTGTTACGCGGAATGTAACCTTCACGGGCAAGATTGCGCAGGCCTTCCAGCTCCTGTTGCTGGAAGTGCATCTGCGCGTCGTAGTTGCGCTTGACGCCCTCGTAGCCGAGCAATTGCTGCTGCAAGGCCGCGGCTTCGTGTTCGATGATCTGCAAACGGCTGCCCAGTTCTGCACGGCGGGTCAGAAACAGCTGGCTCTGTAAGGCCATGGCGGCCTTGACCCGCGGCTCGTCGGCACGCTCCAGCAGTTCAACGGGCCATTGGATCTCGGCTGAACCCAGGCGCTCGGCGATCAACCGCGCCTCGACGCTACGATCATTGAGCAACTTGCCCAAAGTCACGTCCCGTTGCGCCTGCGCCTGCACCGTATTGAGCTGGACCAGCAACTGTCCCTGGGTGACGCGCTCGCCATCGCTGACCAGCAGCTTTTCTACCACCCCACCGACCAACGACTGCACAGCCTTGCGTTCGCCCGCCACCACCACGGTGCCGCTGCCCACGACACCCTGGTCGAGTGGCGCCAGACAGGCCCAGAGCAGGAAACCGCCCAGTGTCAGGACCAGGAAACCCACACCATAGCGTGCCGCGCCCCCGGCGTCGGTGCTGGCGCGTGGCTGCACTGTGGTGCCGCGCGCACTCAGCCCATGCTCGCTGTACGTTTGTGCCTCAGGGGTCAGATCACGCATCTCCGCCAGCCTCCCTGACCGCGGCCGGTCTTGGCCCCGGTCTCAATGCCTTGAGCAACCGATCCCTTGGACCGAATGCATGTTGAGTACCGTCCTTGAGCACCAGGATGTGATCAACCACTGCCAGCACATTCGGCCGGTGGGTAATCAGCACCACGGTGCTGCCAGTAGCCTTGAGCGCATTGATGGCCTGCACCAGCGCCACCTCTCCGGCTTCATCGAGATTGGAGTTGGGTTCATCGAGCACGATCAGCGAAGGGTGCCCATAGAGCGCGCGAGCCAGGCCGAGGCGTTGCTTTTGTCCACCGGACAAGCCAAGCCCTCCGGGGCCCAGCGGCGTATCGTAACCCTTGGGGAATTTGAGGATCATCTCGTGAATGCCGGCGTGACACCCTGCGGCGATGATCTTGTCGGCGTCCTGCTCGCCGAAGCGGGCAATGTTGTCGGCCACACTGCCGTCGAACAGCTCGATGTCCTGCGGCAGGTATCCAAGGTGCGGGCCCAGGGCGTCGTGGGACCATTGACTGATCTCGGCGTCGTCCAGGCGCACCGACCCGCCCATGGCCGGCCATACCCCGACCAGCGCTTTGGCCAGCGTTGATTTACCACTGGCGCTGGGGCCAACGACGGCGAGCACATCACCTTTGGTCAGGCTGAAATTGATGCCCCTCAGGATCGGTTGCGAGGCGCCGGGCGGGCCGACATACACCTGATCCAGGCGCAGCGCGCCGGTGGGCGGTGGCAACGGCATGCGCAGGCGCTCGCGCGGTTGCTGAGCAAGCAGTTGGCTCAGGCGCTGGTAACTCTGGCGTCCAGAGTTGAATTGCTTCCACGAACCAATGGCGATTTCCACGGGAGCCAGGGCACGCCCCAGCAGCAGCGACATCGCAATCATCATGCCCGCAGAAAATTGGCCTTCCAGTACCAGCAGCGCCCCCAGGCCCAGGGCCAGCGACTGTCCGGAGATGCGCACGAAGCGGGTCGTCGCGGTGATACGCGCGCCGCGGTCGCTGGCATGGGACTGGGCGGCAATGATGCGTTGCTGCAGCAGACTCCAGCGCTGGCGCAACGGCCCGAGCATGCCCAGAGCCCGGATGACTTCGGCATTTTGTAGCGTGCTGTTTACATAGATCGACGACTGCACGCCCAGGCGATTGGCTTCGTCCAGGCGTGTGCGCGTCGCTAACTCGCCCCACAGCGCCAGGCCGATCAGTACCAGCGCGAGAACCAGCGTCAGCACGCCGAACCAAGGATGAAAGATGAACGCCACCAGCACGAAGATGGGCAACCACGGTGCATCCAGCAAGGCGATCAGGCCCTGGCCGGTGATTAACTGCCGTAGCGTCGCCAGATCGGTGAGCACCTGCGCCGGGTTCGCGTTGTGCTCACGCAGGCTGCGGGCGAAGGCGGCATCGAAAATCCGCTCGCCCAGGGCTTCGTCCAGCCCGGCGCTCATGCGAATCATCACCTCGCCGCGTGCCCACTCGATCAGGGCGCTGAACATGAACAGTCCCAGTGCGATCAAGGTGAGCATGAATAAGGTGGTTTCGTTGCGACTGGTCAGGACCCGGTCGTACACCTGCATCATGTAGAGCGACGGCACCAGCACCAGCAGGTTGATCACACCACTGAACAGCGCCAACGACCAGAACACACGGCGATAGCTTAATAACGCGGCATCAATGTCATGCCGTGGATCGAGAAGCAAACCCATAGAGTGTCGCCCGCAAAAGGAATAGTCGGTCCAAGACGCAATCCATCGCGAGCTTTTTGCCCTCAGGCATTGGAAAAAAATAGACGTAGTCTGACGTGCCGCTAATCAGAGACGATCCTCGTCGCTAGGCGTGAAATACTGACAACGCAACCTCGGGTTAGTGCGGGCCGGGTTGTTGGGGGTGACGGGCGGGGATGTTGCACAGCGCCACGAGTGAGAAAGCATGGAAGACCGCGACCTCTTCGTTGCAGGGGATCGCAAATCCTTCTGAGACGGGCGGGTAGTAATTGCTGGTTTTATCCAATCTTGAGATTTCTCCCTCCGCAGCGTATTAGTATTTGCACCTGACTGACGCGATCCGGTGCGGCCAATGCGTGAAATCTACAGCGTCTTCAACTCCAATGGAGCCTATGAAACCGCTGCCCATGAGCATGATGAATTCATGATCATGGTGCCGGAGCATGGTTTGTTGCGATTCAAGGACGAACAAAGCGGCCGTTCGACGTCGATAGTTGACCGACAGTTCGTATTGGTCCCACCCCAGTGGAGCCATTCCTCATCGTCAATGACAGTGAGCCAGGGGCACGTTGCGTTCTATGTCGACCCGGATTACATGAGCTATGCCCTGCGTGATCTGTCCGGTGATGCCAATCGTTTGTTGCGAGTACCGACGTTAGGTATCTGGCACGCCTCGGCACCGTTTCATCATCTATTGCTGGCGAAAAAGGCCTTCAGCCAACCGGATCGCTACGTGGATCGGCGTCGGCAAATCACCCAGACCGACCACTTGCTGCTCCTGGAATGCCTGGCGATTTCCCTGAGCCAGCCAAGCCTGCAACGTTCTTCGACCGAACGTCATGGTGCGGCATTGGTGCGTGATGTTCAGCGCTATCTGGATGGCAACCTTGAACAGTCTCCGGGACTGGACGAGATCGCTGAAGCCTTTCATGTTTCACGACGCCACCTCACCCGCTTGTTTGCCCAACACACTGGCGAATCCGTGTTGGCCTGCGTTCAGCGCATGCGCCTGGAGCGAGTGAAGAACCTGCTGCAGCACACGCGCATGTCGGTGCTGGAGATTGCCAACAGTGTCGGCTACGAGTCCCCTTCCCACCTGGCCCAGGTTTTCCGACGCGCGCAGGGCTGCTCGCCTGACGAGTTTCGCCGTAACACCAACCGGTAAACCATCCCGATTATCCATGGCCCGATCTCGCGCATGATGAGGCCCGATCCCGTGCGCCCGGAATTCCTCCGCCCGGCATCCTGAGCCCTGATAAAACAACAAGAGGATGGGGCCGTGAGGCAAGAACCCTTTATCAGTTTCGCTGATGTGCAGAAGAGTTTTAAGGTCGATGGGCGCCAGTTTGTGGCCGTGCGCAATGTATCGCTTGAGATCCAGCGCGGCGAAATCATTACGTTGGTCGGCCCGTCCGGGTGCGGCAAATCGACATTGTTGAACATGACCGCGGGGCTGTTCGGTCCTACCGAAGGTCGGGTTCATTACGACGGCGCCGAAGTCAAAGGCGTGAACACCCGCGTCGGCTACATGACCCAGGCTGACCACTTGCTGCCGTGGCGCACAGTCGCCGGCAACATCGCCGTACCGTTGCAGATCCGGCGCCTGGGCAAGCGTGAAATCGACGTGCGCGTCGAGGAACTGTTGGCGCTGGTCGGGCTGACCGGTTTCGGTGCCAGCTACCCGAACCAACTGTCCGGTGGCATGCGAAAACGTGCTGCGATGGCCCGATTGCTGGCCAGCGATCCTGAGACCTTGCTGATGGACGAACCGTTTGGAGCCCTCGACGCGCAGATGCGCCTCACGCTGCAAACCGAACTGTTGCGACTGTGCAAGAAACTGAAAAAAACCGTGCTGTTCGTCACCCACGATGTCGACGAAGCCATCGCCCTCGCCGATCGCTGCGTGGTCTTTGCCGGACGTCCCGGCACCATCGATCACATCCTTGAGGTGTCACTGGCGCAGCCACGCAATCTGGTGCAACTGCGTTCCGATCCGCACTACGTCGAACTCTGCGCCGCCCTTTGGCAGCGCCTGGCCCCAGACATCGCCGGTGCCGCCGATCCTTCCTCGCTGGCTCACTCTCTGGAGGCCCTATGATTCAGGTCTATCGCTTGCTGTTCCTGGTGTTTCTGCTGGTGCTGTGGGAAGGCATTTCCCGTTGGTTCGGCGTCGAGTTTTTCATCAGCCGGCCTTCTGCCGTGGCGGCCAGTTTGTGGAAGATCCTGCTCAACGGCGTGTTTTTCTACCACGCAGGGATTACCACGCTGGAAGCCGTACTCGGATTCTTCTTCGGCTCGGTCGCCGGTCTCGCTGCTGGCCTGCTGTTAGGACGAGCCAAAGTCCTGGCCGACATCCTCGACCCCTTCCTCACCGCGTTCTACAGCTTGCCGAAGGTCGCTCTCGCGCCATTGTTTATCCTCTGGTTCGGCATCGGCTTGCCGATGAAAGTCATACTGACCGCAGCAGTGGTGTTCTTCCTGGTGTTCCTCAATACCTACAGCGGTGTGCGCAACGTGTCCCGCGAGCAGTTGACCATCCTGCGCCTGATGGGCGCCCGCGAGCGTGATTTGTTGAGCATGGTGGTCATTCCCTCCGCGTTCACCTGGGTGTTTACCGGGTTGCGCCTGTCGGTGCCGTACGCACTGATCGGCGCACTGGTGGGTGAAATCATCGCTGCCAATCGCGGGCTCGGCTACTTGCTCTCCGACGCGGCTTCGCAGTTTGACACCGCCGGTGTGTTCGCTGCGCTGGTGGGCATCATTGCCCTGGCGCTGATCCTCAATACCGCGGTCAAGCTGGCCGAACGCCGTTTGATGCCGTGGAAAGCCAACGACGCCGAACGTGAAGTGGCGGTTTGAGCACACCTACGATTTGATTATCCGGAGTTCCATCATGTTCAAACGTCTAGTAACGGCGACCGCGTTCGCCAGCGTATTGCTCTGTGGGTTCGCGACTCAGGCCGCCGAGTTGACCAAGGTCAAACTGGCGTTTCCCAGTGAAGGCTTCTTGTATGTGCCGATCTATGTCGCGCAGAAGCTCGGCTATTTCGCCGAAGAAGGGCTCGACATCGAAGTCATCGTCTTCCAAAAAGGCGGTTCTGCGGCGCTTACCGCTGTGCTCGGACGTGATGCCGACGCCTATGTCGGCCTGCCTGCCGTGGCGATTCGTGCCCGCACCAAGGGCCAGAATGTCCAGGCATTCGCCTCAGTGCAAACCCAGTTCGGCAGCACGGTGGTGATCGATGCGGCATCTGCCAAGAATGCGGGCGTATCCGCGGCGTCACCGCTGACTGCCCGGGCACAAGCCTTGAAAGGATTGAAAATCGGTGTCACCGGTCCCGGCAGCACCACCGATATGCTGGTTCGCTATCTGGCCAAGGACGCAGGCCTGAGCCCGGACAAAGACCTGACCATCATGCCGATTGGCGGCGCGCCGAACATGCTGGCGGCGTTTTCCCAGGGCAGCATCAATGGTTTTTCGCTGTCACCACCGACTATCACCACCGCCGAACAGCAAGGGGGATTTGTGCTGATGGACCTCGCCAAGGGTGAATATCCGCCGCTCAACGGTTTCCTCTTTACGGCGATGATTGCCCGGGAAGACTGGCTGGCCAGTAACACCGACACCGCACGAAAAATGGTGAAGGCCCTGTGGCGCGCCGAGCAACTGATCGTCACCGATCCGGACAAGGCTCGGGAAGCCGTGCGGCCGTACTTCGCTCACACCGCCGCGCCGATTTTCGATTCGGCATGGACAGCGTCACTGCCCTCTTACCCGGCCACGCCAAGGGTCGAGTTGTCGGGCGTCCAGAAGAACATCAGTTTCATGAACGCTGTTGAAGCGGAACCGGTCAGCCTTGATCCGCACACAGTATTTACCAATGCCATCGTCGATGCAGTTGCACCCGTTTTATCGGACGCTCAAGGAGCGCAGAAATGACCCCGCAAGTTCATCTGATCAATGTATTCCCTGCTGCGGAAAACGGCGGCAACCCGGCACCAACCGTCGCTCGCGCCGACGGCATGAGCGCTGCAGACATGCAGGCTGTGGCCCAGGCTTACGGGCATGAATGCGGCTTCGTCTGTTCGCCACCGGCTGGAACCGACTATGACTTCAGCTTCCGTTTCTGGGTGCCGAACCACGAAATGGAGATGTGTGGACATGCCTCGGTCGGCGCCGTCTGGCTGCTGGACCGACTGGGGATGTTGCCTAAGGATCAACTGTCGATCTGGACCTTGAGTGGACGCGTGGACGCGCGGGTCATGCGCGATGGGGATGGTGGCGTACAGATCGAAATCACCCAGCCCATAGGTCAGGTCGAAACGCTCTCGTCCCCGGACATCGAAGCGGAGATCCTCTCGGTGCTGGGCATCAGCTCCAATGAGTTGGCTCCGCTCCCCATCCAAAACGCGGCCACCAGCCGGGTGAAAACCCTGATCCCGCTCAAGAGCGTAGCGGTGCTGGATGGACTGAAACCCGACTTCCGACGGGTTGAGCAATTGTGCGAGCGCATCGGCTCAACCGGTTTGTACCCCTACGCAGCACTGGACCTCGCCACTCGCCAATTCGACGCACGACAGTTTCCAAAATCCTCCGGCTATCCCGAAGATGCGGCCACCGGTATTGCGGCCGCTGCCTTGGCCTTTGGGTTGCTGGAAAACGGCCTGGTGAGTGCTGATGAGCGCCCGGTGCGTGTTCGTCAGGGCCGGGCTATGGGCCGCCCTTCGGAGATATCGTTGCGCTTTCGCCGGGATGCTCAGGAGCAGATCCAGGGATTGTGGCTCGGCGGGCCGGTGAGTTTTGCGCAGGTGAACCCATGAGCATTCGAGAGAGACTGACGCTGTTGGGCCTGCAATTGCCCGATGCCCCTGCCCCCAAAGGTGACTACGTGCCGGTGGTGATCCACAGTGGTGTGGCCTATGTCAGCGGGCAGGTGTGTCGACTGGCCGACAGTGTAATCAAAGGTCCGGCTCGGGCAGACATGCCTGCAGAAACCTTGATCCTGGCTGCTCGCACCTGTGTGTTGCGGGCTTTGAGTGCGCTTGAGCAAGCGATCGGTGATCTGGAATGCGTCGAGCGGATTCTGTTCGTACGCGGATTTGTCTATGCCGAGGACGGTTACCAGGAATACTCAAAAATTCTCGACGAAGCTTCGCGTTTGCTGATCGAGTTGTTTGGCGAGCGCGGGCAACACGCGCGCTCTGCACTGGGCGTCGCCGGGCTTCCAGGCAGCGGATTGCTGGAGTTGGAACTGGTGGCGGCAGTGCGTTAGAGCGCTTTCTCACCAGGCCAATCAATCAACCATGAAAGCTCTCGCGTTGAGGTGGCACATGCCTCAGCGCGACTGCGGCCTGGGAGCCAACGTCGACGCTTGCCTCTAATCCATGGCCCGATTCCGCGCGTGATCAGGCCCGATCCCACGCGCCCAAAAAATTTCCACCTTGCAAACTGCCCCCTGACAAAACAACAAGAAACAATAGGAAGGTGTTTATGCCAATGCTCCCTCGCCATCCATCGCTCGTTAAGCGCAGCCATCTCCAAGTGGTGGTGTGTGTTTCGACACTCGCGCTATCGTTGACCGCCTGGGCGGCCACTCCTGGTCCCACGAAGTCCTACCAACAACCTGCGCTGGAGCCGATTGGCGAAGTGCAGGCCATTTATGACGGCAATCTCAGCGAGGACCTGGCCGTCACTACCTTTCGCAATACTGATCGTTTGTTTCCTGTGCGGGCCATCAAGGCGGGCAGCCACCCTTCCCCGTTACCGCGCAGCGGCACGCCGCTCGGCCCGGTTGCCTTTGACTATAAAGGCAAGCGCTACAGTCTCGATGACTACGTTGCGCTGAATCGGGTAACAGGCCTGTTGGTGCTCAAGGACGGTAAAATCGTCACTGAGCGATACGAAAAAGGTAATACCGCCGGCACCCGCTGGATGTCGATGTCGGTGGCGAAATCTATCACCTCTACTCTCGTGGGCGCTGCATTGCAGGACGGCGCCATCAAAAGCCTTGATGACAAAGTCACCCACTATTTACCCGCGCTGGCCGGTAGCGGATACGACCAGGTCACCGTACGTCAAATTCTCTCCATGCGCTCCGGAATCAAATGGAACGAGAAATACACTGATCCAACATCAGACGAACGACAGTTGATCAAGCTGCGAATCGAACAAGTGCCTGGATCGCTCCTCAAGTTCATGGCAAGCCTGCCCACCGCTGCACCTCCTGGCACTCGCACCAACTACAGCACTGGTGAAACGCAAGTCTTGGGACAACTGGTCAGCGCCGCCGTGGGCAAGCCACTGACGCAATACCTGAGCGAAAAGATCTGGGTTCCCTATGGCATGCAAACCGATGCCAAATGGTGGCTCGACGGCCCCAATGGCAATGAAGTGGGCGGTAGCGGCATCAGTGCAACCCTTGAAGATTACGGGCGTTTTGGCCAGTTTTTCCTCAGCGGCGGCAAGGCCGGTGCACAGCAAGTGCTGCCTGAAGACTGGATGAGCTTCGCCAGCGCGACCACTGGCACAGATGCGGCCTACGGTGACTTTGCCAACATGTGGTGGCCAGGCTGGACCGATGCTTCCAAGGCCGATAAAGCCTTTACTGCTGCAGGCACTTTTGGTCAGTACCTCTACATCAACCCGACCAAAAATGTGGTGATTGTAGTGTGGCAAGCACAGACCAAACCCACCGGTGGTGAGGTTATCGACGACATGGTCGCCTTTGACGCCATCAGCAATACCCTTCAGTAACCGGTTTCTCGGGTTCATGTATAGGCGTTGGAAAAACGCCTATACATGAAGAAGGCAGCCAGAATTTGTTCTCTAATGTTGTTCTAGCGTGTCGGCATGGGCGTCCTGATTGACAGGCGACTGACCCACAGACTGGCCAGCGCCCCGGTGGCGAATTGCACCGAAATACCCAGGGCGACACTCGCCCCCGCCTGCCTCGGGAACATGCTCATCAGGCTTGCCGTGCAATTGGCTCCGAGCAACCCGGTGACGCCCGTGTACAGCACCATACAAAGTACGATGCTCCACAGCCCGCCCCACTGTGCTTAAGGAAATGGGAGGTATTTAATTTGCGGGTGTCTGGAATGACACCAGCCCGCTTGTTCAGGGTTTCATAATCTTGATACTTGCGAACGTTGACTCGTCACGCGCCTGATCCAGCAAATTCATCGGCCTTGCCGGCGAAAATACTTGCAGAGTCGGACTTGCAGCCACTTGCGGTTGCGCCACCAGGCGCTCATCGCTGGGTGGAATGCCGAAACACTCGCGATAGCACTTTGAGAAATGGGGGGTGGACACAAAGCCGCACACCACCGACAACTCTACGATGGAGATCGGCGTTTGCTTGAGCAACTGACGTGCGCGGATCAGGCGCAATTTGAGGTAATACCGCGACGGCGAGGAATGTAGATATTTCTGAAACAACCGCTCGAGCTGTCGACGGGACAAGCCAACATAACTCGCCAGTTCGTCGAGCTCGATCGGTTCTTCCAGATTGGCCTCCATCAAGGCGACGATTTCCTGCAACTTCGGTTGATGGGTGCCGAGCATGTGCTTGAGGGGCACTCGTTGGTGATCCTGCTCGGTGCGGATTCGCTCGTAGACGAACATCTCGGAAATGGCCGCTGACAGTTCATGACCATGATCGCGACTGATCAGGTGCAGCATCATGTCCATTGGCGCGGTTCCACCGGAGCTGGTGAAGCGGTCCCGGTCGAGGGTGAATAAACTGGAGCTGAGGTTCACGCGCGGAAAAGCTTCCTGCATGGCGGCCAGAAATTCCCAGTGCACGCTGCAATCGAACCCATCGAGCAAGCCTGCCTGGGCCAAGGCCCAACTGCCTGTGCACACGCCCCCGATCCGCTTCGAGCGTCGCGCCTGGGCTCGCAACCAGGAAACGTGCTCCCGGGTCACGGCGCTTTGAATGCCGATGCCTCCGCAGACAATCACGGTATCAAGCATCGGTGCGTTATTGATCGACGCATCCGGAGTGATCGGCATGCCGTCGCTTGCCCACACCTGCTCGCCTCCCAAACTGAAAGTGTGCCAGCGATACAGCTCCTGACCGGTCAGCTGGTTGGCCATTCGTAGCGGCTCTACAGCAGCGGCCAGAGAAATCAAAGTGAATTGGTCCAGCAGCAAAAAACCAATGGTTTGGGGAGAAACGGCCCTGGGGGTGTCATATGCCATCGAAGATTATTCTCCCAGTGAGCGGTAATGGCCCGTGGCGCGGGTGGTTTTACCGCCCCGCCACTGCTCGCGTACTTATAAGATCGCAAGCAGGTTTACGCTGAAGCGGCTATGCACTTTCCGCCGCCGCCACCCTCTGCGGCTGCCCGTGGTGACGCGTGGTCACAAGGCCGATAAAGGAAATCACCAGCGCCAGGACGATGGTCGAAGAAACCTCCATACGGTGCTCGGGCGTCACCATCATCACCGCCAACGCTGCGCTGATGAAGGCGATGACGAACCAGGTGAGCCAGGGAAACAACCACATCTTGAAGGTCAGCGTGACGTTCTGCCGACGCAGAATCCTGCGCATGCGCAATTGCGACACGGCAATAACCAGGTACACCAGCAACGCAATGGCGCCAGAACTGGCGAGCAGAAACTGGAATAAACCGGCGGGCATGAAGTAGCTGAACAAGGTCACTCCGGCACCCAGCACAGTGCTGGCGATCACCGCTGCCCTCGGCACACCCGCCGACGACGTCACCTTCAATGGTTTCGGTGCATCACCGCGCTTGCCCAGCGAAAACAGCATGCGCGAGGAAATATAGATCGACGAGTTCATGCAGCTGGCCACGGCAATCAACACCACCACATCCACCAGCAACTTGGCATGGGGAATGTTCATCAGCTCCAGTGCCCGCTGGTAAGAGCCGACAGACGCCAGCAACGGATCATTCCAGGGCACCACGGAAATGACCACGAAAATGGACAGCAAGTAGAACACCCCGATGCGCCAGATCACCGAGCGTGTGGCTTTGGCGATGTTCTGAGCAGGGTTGCTGGATTCGGCGGCCGCAATGGTCACCGCTTCCGTACCGATGAAGCTGAACATGATGGTGATGAATGCGCCGACGACCGCTGACAAACCGTTGGGCGCAAACCCGCCATATTCGTCCATGAGTCGACTCAACCCGCTGGCTTCCCGCTCGGGAATCCACCCCATCAGCACCGCAAAACCAAGGCCGATAAACCCGATGATCGCCACGACCTTGGCCATCGCAAACCAGAATTCGAACTCGCCGTATTTGGACACGCTGAAGAGATTGGTCACGACCAGCAGGATGATCGACAGCAAGGCAAACAACCAGGTATCGATCTGTGGGAACCATTGGTTCAATACATGCCCGGCCGCGAGCGCCTCGATGGGGATCACCAGCACCCAGAACCACCAATACAGCCAGCCGATGGTGAAGCCAGCCCAACGCCCGATGGCCTGGTCTGCATAGGTGGAAAAGGATCCGGTGTCCGGGTTGGCAACCGCCATTTCGCCCAGCATGCGCATGACCAGAACGACTAAAAGGCCGGAGAACAGATACGCCAGCAATACCGCCGGACCGGCGGCAGCGATGGCATGTCCCGACCCGACAAACAAACCTGCTCCGATAATCCCCGCGATGGAAAGCATAGTGACGTGGCGCGGCTTGAAACCCTGTGCCAACTGACCGTTCGAATCTTTAGAGTTCAGGCTATTCATTGTTTTTTTTTGTTCTCTGGTGATCGACGTTAGAGCGTGCTGACTGAGGGTCAGGCGATCATCATTTCTTCCTGTTGCCCCTTATCGAAAGCGGCGAACCTCAACGCTTCTGAGCATTTCCCCTCAGTCATCGTGACTGCGCAGCCATTAAATGACGCGTCACCTTACGCGTCCAGTCTTCAACGCAAGTAGCCCGAGCGCGCCACCTGTGAGTCTGATATCGACATGCGCCAGCGTGACAACCCATTACCGGTTTACTACCTCGACGAAGGTAGCCAACAGCTGATCCCTCTTCTATAGGCACGTTCCATCCAACCGGTGCAGGCGCATCGGTTGGAGAGGATGACTCCGTAGTCTGGCTGCACGGCATTCAGCGCCACCCCGTCAGCTACACTCATTCGATACATCTCCGCACAGAGACTTCGACCATGGTCACCAAAACCGCAATCGTATTCGCTGGCGGCGGCAGTTTGGGTGCGGTGCAGGTGGGAATGTTGCGGGCCCTGGTCGAGGCCGATGTTCGATTCGACATGGTCGTCGGCGCTTCGGTTGGCGCTATCAACGGTGCCTACTTTGCCGCAAGGCCCGATTCCGAGGGCGTCGAGGCGCTCGCCGGATTTTGGCGTGGGCTGAGTAAAACTGACATCTTTCCTCTCTCCTGGATCGACACCTGCAAAGGACTGATCAAGCGGCGTGGCTTTTTATTGCAGCCGTCGGCGTTACACCGATTGCTGGGGCAGGCACTTCCCATTCATCGCATTGAGGAGGCAACGCTGCCTTTGCATATCGTCACCACCGATCTGCTCAGTGGTGCCGAGACGGTTCTGTCCAGTGGCAACCTTGAGCAGGCGTTACTGGCCAGCGCTGCCATCCCGCTGGTGTTTCCCTGCGTGCAAATCGCCGACCAGTTTCTGGTTGATGGAGGCGTGGCAAGCAATACACCCATTTCGACAGCAGTAGCCTTGGGAGCCACCAACGTTGTGGTCATCCCCACCGGCGTGAGTTGCGCCCTGACACAACCGCCCCGGGGCCTGGTCGCCTTGGCCTTGCACACCGTCAACCTGATGAGCATGCGTCAACTGGTGAGCGACATCGAACACTTCCGCGCTGTCACCAGCTTGCACATTGTCCCGCCGTTGTGTCCTGTAGATGTCTCGGTGTTCAACTTTGACCAGACCGAGTCTTTGCTGCAGCGTGCCTATGTGCAGACCCTTCGGTGGCTGGAACGTGGGGGGCTCGAGCGCACCAAGGTACCGGGTGCCCTGACCCTCCATTCGCATGCCCATGAGCATTGAGTGATGTGAATGACCTGTCGCCCTGTCTAACCGCCCTGCTCCCTCGGCATCAAATTTTGAACTGTCCGAGCAAGCTTTGCAGACGATTACCGATCATATACAGCTCATCGACGGTCTTGACCCCGCTTTTGGTCTGGTTGGCAACGGAATCAATGGCTCGCGCGATCTGATGCACCCCGCGGTTGATTTCTTCAGCCACCGAGGTCTGTTCCTCCGCAGCGCTCGCGATTTGTGCGTTCATCGCGTTGATGGTCGCGATCAGTTCGACAGTGTTGCCCAGGAACTCGCCCGCCTGATCGGCCTGAGCGTTAGCTCCTTGAGCCGCTTTGGTGGATTGATGCATTGCACTGACCACGCCATCAGTCGTGCCCTTGAGCCGCTCAACCATCGCCTGGATTTCCTGGGTGCTGCGCTGAGTACGACTGGCCAACGCGCGTACTTCATCGGCAACCACCGCAAACCCTCGCCCGGCAGCACCGGCACGAGCGGCTTCGATAGCCGCATTGAGTGCCAGGAGATTGGTCTGCTCGGCAATCGAGCGGATCACATCCAGCACGGTGACGATAGAAGTCACATCGTTTTGAAGGCTCTTCATGGATATACCACTCTCATCAAGCTCCACGGTCAGTGCCTGAATTCGAGTCATGCTGCCATTGACTATTTGCCTGGCGTGCCGGGACTGTCTGTCAGTTTCGACGGCTGCGTCGGCAGCGTTTTGCGCGCTGGCCGATACTTCTTGTGCCGCCGATGACATCTCATTTATCGCCGCGGCCACCTGGTCGGTTTCCTGGCGCTGCTTATCCATGGCACGGTCAATATGTCTGCTCTGCTCGGCCACATGGCTCACAGATCCATTCAACTGCTCGCTCATGGCGACGATCTGGCTGACGAGGCTGTGAATCTGATCGATAAACGCATTGAACGAACCGGCAAGTTGCCCAAGCTCATCTCGACTGACCACCGGCAGACGCCGCGTCAGATCGCCCTCGCCCGCAGCGATTTCATCAAGGTGGGCCCGGATCAGGGTCAAGGGACGTAAGCTGCGCTTGACCAGCAGTAAAGCCAACACACCGATAATGCTAACCAGCACACAAGCAATGATGGCGATGCTGAACATCAAGCTGTGCACCCGCGCATCAACATCAGCCCGCACCTTGGCGACCTGAACGTCGATACTGTCCAGATTGATCGCCGTGACCACGACCATGTCCCACTTGGGCAAATAAAAACTGTACGCGAGCTTCGCCACCACCTTATCGGTGTTGACCAGCCCTCCTGAATAGGTGACGAAGTGAGTCTCATTTTTTGCCGCAGCGACCATTTCACGGTTCAGGTATTTCCCGTTGATGTCTTTGCGATCACTCATGTTGGTGCCGACGCCTTCGCTGCTGTCACCGCGAAACAGGCGTACAACCTGGCTGTCATAACCAATGAAATAGCCGTCATCGCCATACTTCATTTTCGACAGGCGGCTGATCGCCAAGGCTCGGCTGGACGGATCCCCGGCAGCAGCCCGATCATAAAGCTCGGCTATGGAAGTGCGAGCAATGCTCGCGTAATCCTTGAGCCGAGTGCGGCTCGCTTCAAGCAGTCGCTCGCGGGTCTGAGCGACTTCTTGCTCGGCCTGGGACTGCAAAGTGCCGCGGGTGCTCAAACCTGACACCAGGGCAAACAGCATTACCGGAAACAAGGTCAGCAACAGTATTTTGGTTTTAAACGACATCGTTGAAATCCTTCACCCAATCCTGTGAGGCCGAGGCTTAAAAGGCGGCCTGCGAATATCGCGAGGCCGCGATCAGGGAATCACCAGAGCGCGATGTCGTAGGTAAAGTAGATCCGGTTGCTGTCTCGGCCACGGGAATAATCAGAGCGATAAACATAGTTACGCAACCGCACACCCAAGCCTTTGAAGGTGCCTTGTTGCACGACATAAGCCAGTTCGGCGTCACGTTCCCACTCTTTTACCGTGGTGTTGGACTTACCGTCGTTGCCGCTCAGATAGCGAGTAGAGAACGTCAGGCCCGGCACGCCGAGGGCGGCAAAGTTATAGCCGTAATTAAGCATCCAGGTTTTTTCATCTTCCTCGATGAACTTGCCTATCCCGGCGTTGCTGAACGAATAAACCGTTGCGCCACTGATAAAGGGCAATCCGGCGTCACCACTGAGGGTCTGATAGCCGCCGCCGACTGTATGGCCGGAAATGGCGTAGGACAGTTGCCCGCTCAGCATGTTGTTGTCGATCTTGCCACCGTAGGCCGAGCCGGTATCGACACTGTTGAAGTAGCGCAAGTCACTGGTCAGCACGCCGCCGCCCAAGGGTAGATCGTGCTGGATACCTGCAAAATTCTGACGGTAAAAGTTTTCCAGTTCACCGTAGAAGTAACTCAAACGAACGCTCTTCCCCAGCTTGTATTCGGCCCCTGCATAGCTGAAGTCCCCTGATTTATCTCCGCCGTAACCGTCGGGCACAATCGGCATGCTGTCGGTGGAATCGCGCAGTTTGAATCGATCCAGGTAGCCCCCGGTGAGGGTGAGGTTTTCGATGTCGACGCTACTGATCTGCGTGCCTTGGTACGTTTGCGGCAACAGACGCGCATCGTTGTAGATCAGCACTGGAGTCTTGGGTAACAAGGTGCCGTATTTGACCGTGGTCTTGGCCAGTTGGGCCTTGGCAGTCAAACCCAGGCTTGCAAACTCGTCTGCCGCACGACCGTCATCATGGACGGGCAGCAAACCCGTGCCGCTGCGGCCACGGCCGGAGTCGAGCTTGACCCCGACCAGGCCAAGGGCATCAACACCAAACCCGAGGGTGCCGGGGGTAAATCCCGACTGGTAATCCAACAGGAATCCCTGGGCCCATTCGGTTCGTTCGCTCTTCGCCGTCCTTGCCGACTTGGCACTCAAGCCATGTTCGTCGCGGAAGTTTTCATTGAAATAGACGTTGCGCAATTGCAGTTTGAGCTTGCTGTCATCGATAAATCCTTCTGCGCTGGCACTGGCCAGCGGCAACAAACCAAGAAGTGAAAACAGCGCCCGTTGGGTATGCAAAGTGGTCATGGAAAACTACTCATTGTTGTTATTTGGGGTGCAGAACAGCGCGCGCCTCGCTGGCGAGGCGCCTTGGGAGAAAACAGGTGGCTTGGGTGAATCAGGTGAAGAGACTGATCGCCCCGGTCAGCAGGGCTAGCGCGGTGATGACCAGTGAAGTGAGCACCGCCCATTTGACGGTGGCTTTCTGGAAGTCGCCGATATCGCGATCGACCATCCCCACCAGCAACAGGGTTGAGGCGACCAGCGGACTCATCAGGTGTACTGGCTGCCCGAGAATCGACGCGCGGGCGATTTCCACCGGATCAATGCCATACGCCGCAGCGGCATTCGCCAGAATGGGCACCACGCCAAAGTAATAAGCATCGTTGGACAGGACGAACGTCAGCGGCATGCTGGTAATCGCCACCACCAGCGGGAACAGATGCCCCCAGGACGGCGGAATCCAGTCAACCAGGGTTTGCGCCAGGGAGTCGACCATCTTGGTGCCGGAGAAAATCCCGGCAAAGATGCCGGCGGCAAACACCAAGAGTACGACGGTCATGGCGTTGCCCGAATGGGCGAGGATGCGTTCCTTCTGAATATCCAGTTGCGGATAGTTGATCATCAGCGCCAGTACGAACCCGATCAGGAACAGGATCGCGGAATGCATGATCCCCATCACCAGTGCGACCATCACCGCGATCACCAACAGCAGATTGACGTAGGCCAGTTTCGGTCGCTTGTGCGGAGTGTCTTCAAGAATCGCCTTGATGTAGCAATCTCCCCCGCCGCTTTCCAACTGGATATTGCCGATCCGTTTGCGCTCGGCACGGCCCAGCAGAAACGCGGTGAACACCACCCACATGGCGCCGCCAATCATGGTCGGCAGCAACGGTACGAAGTATTCACCGGCATCCAGGCCCAGCGCCGCGATCGCTCGGGTCGCCGGCCCTCCCCAAGGCGTCATGCCACTCATGATGCTCAGAGAAAGCATGGCGATGGTCGCCAGAATCATCGGGTTCATCCCGATACGTTTGTACAGGGGCAGCATTGCCGCACAGGTGATCATGTAGGTGGTGGTGCCATCACCGTCCAGGGCCACCAGCAGCGACAGCAACGCTGTGCCGACAGCGATTTTCATCGGGTCGCCGTTGACGCGTTTGAGGATCTTGCGAATCAGCGGGTCAAACAGACCGGCGTCGATCATCAAGCCGAAAAACAAGATCGCGAACAGCAGGAGCGCGGCCGAAGGAGCGACCATTTTCAAGCCGTCGAGCATCATCTTGCCAGTAGTGCCACCGAAACCGCCAATGACGGCAAACACAATCGGCACCACCGTCAGCGCGACAATCGGCGATAACCGTTTGGTCATTATCAGGACGGTGAAGACCACCACCATGGCCAATCCAAGCAATGCGAGCATAGGTCAGTTCTCTTGTTCTTATGAGTAGCGTGGCCGACGCACAGGCGCGCGACCCCGTCCCCGCCAGACGGCACGATCAACGGTGCCTGGCGGGAGTTATTCATTGAGGTATTTAAGGGGGCTGGATTCAGCCGCGAACGGTCAAGCGTGTTCGGTGACCTTCAGGCCATCCCAGTCGGGGTTCTGGACTTGGGCTGGGGGTGCAGCGGGCGAAGGTTTACCGTCCAGAGTCCGCATCAGTGTTTCGCGATCACAGGCGTTCTCCGAGATGGACATCACCACGGTAGCCACGGCGTTGCTTGCCAGACTGGTCAAAGCCCGGGCTTCCGACATGAAACGGTCGATACCGATCAGCAAGGCAAGGCCGGCCAAGGGAATGTCATGGATCACTGTCAGCGTCGAAGCCAGCGCGACAAAACCGGCACCGGTGACGCCCGCTGCACCCTTGGAGGACAACAGCATGATTGCCAGCATGGTCACGGTCTGTGTCAGGCTCAGTTCGATGTTGCAGGCCTGAGCAATGAATACCGCTGCCAGCGAGAGGTAGATGGCCGTACCGTCGAGGTTGAACGAATAACCCGTTGGCAGCACCAGCCCCACCACGCCTTTCTTGCAACCCAGGGCTTGCAGCTTTTCCAGCATCCGCGGCATCACCGGCTCGGTGGAGGAAGTCCCGAGCACCACCAGGAATTCTTCGCGGAAGTAGCGCAGCAACTTCCACAGACTGAAACCATTCGCCCGGCAGATGCTCCCCAACACCACAAAGACGAAGAAGGCGCAGGCGACGTACAGCGTCATGATCAGCTTGGCCAACGAGCCCAGCGATGTAATACCGTACTGGCCCACGGTGAAGGCCAAGGCGCCAAAGGCACCGATCGGAGCGAAGCGCATCAGGTAGGAGAAGATCTTGAACACCATGTGCGAGGCGGATTCCAGTACATCCAGCACCGGCTTGCCACGCTCGCCTATGGCCGACAGCGCGAAACCGCAAAGCACCGCGATGAACAACACCGGCAGTACTTCACCTTTATTGAAGGCACCGATGAACGTGTCGGGGATGATGTGCATGAAAAACTCGACCACTCCCAGCTTCGCGGCCGAATCGGTGTACTGCGACAAGCCCTTGGTGCTCAACTGGGTGGGGTCGATGTTCATGCCCACACCGGGTTTGAACAGGTAGACCGACACCAGGCCAATAATCAGGCTGATCACGGTCAACGCCAGGAACAGCAGCATGGTCTTGCTCAACAGGCGTCCGAGGGAGCGTTTATCGCTCATACCCGCGATACCCGTGACGATGGTGCAGAACACCACCGGAGCGATCATCATCTTGATCAGTTTGATGAAGGCATCACCCAGCGGCTTCAAGGCGATGGCCTGCTGCGACCAAAAATGTCCGACCAGTACGCCCAACAGCACGGCGCAGAGAATCTGAAAGTAGAGCGATTTTACAACTTTCATGGCATCACCCATTTTTAGAATTGTGCTGATGCAAAAACGGCAATGACTAGGGGACGTTATCCGGCGAGTCGTTGGGAAGCCGCGGCGTAGACAAAACCGGAGAACAGCCTGCGCGATGTACGCACTACCGAAGCACGAATGGTCTCACCCTGAGCGCCGGTGTAGGACAATACGACATCTATTCCACCACTTGGGTGTTCAATGCGTACTTGCTGCAAGCGCGGCTCGCTAACCCCACCGAGCAATTGCGCGACCACACTGCCTTCAGTGACACAAGCAGTGGCCAGGCCGATGGAGCCGGTGATCGCCAAGGCCCGGTGGCAATTGTGTGGCATGAAGTAGCGCACCTGGATCGTGCCGCCTGCCTTGGCCGGTGAAACCAGTACTGGCTTGGGGATCACTTTGTCGCTGACATCACCCAGGCCCATTGCCAGGCCAGCTTGCAGTCGCAAGGCCTCCAGGCGACGCAGGAACTCTTTGTCCGCATCCAGCTCAGCAGGACTTTCATCGCCACGCTTACCCAACTGGCCAGCTTCGACGATCATCATCGGCATCGCCATGTCGATGCAGGTCACTGCAATACCGTCGATCAGATCCTGCGTTTGCCCAGTCGGGAAAAGCTTGCCCGTCTTGCTGCCCGCCGCATCCAGGAAAGTCAGTTGCACAGGAGCGGCGGTACCCGGCACACCATCGATGGCAGTGTCGCCTTCATAGCTAACCTTGCCACCCGGGGTCTGTACCTCGGCGTTCACAAAAGTCCCCGTGTTGAGGTTGCGAATACGCACACGGGTCAGGTCTTTGGTGCCTTTTACCAGCCCCTGCTCGATGGCGAACGGGCCAACGGCGCAAAGCATGTTGCCGCAATTGGGCGCGGTGTCGACTCGACGCTGGGAGACCATGACTTGAACGAACAGATAGTCGACATCCGCGTCAGGATGCAGCGACGGGCTGACGATCGCCACCTTGCTGGTTTGTGGACTACCGCCACCGATGCCGTCAATTTCCAGCTCATGGCCAGAACCCATAAGGTTGAGCAGCAGCTCATCACGGTCTTCAATCGCAACAGGTAGATCCCAGGCGAGAAATACCGGGCCCTTGGAAGTACCACCGCGCATTAGCACACAGGGAATTCGTTGCATGAATACTGACTCTTGTTGATCAATGGGGGTTATTGATGTCTTGTGAGCAAGAGTCGCAGGCTTTAAAAATTGTTTCCAATGCAAATATCAGCCTGATTATTGCGTTTGACGCATGATGAATCTAGGATGAACTGGCTGAATAACGCTCGTCTGCCGAGAGAAAAAAAGTGAATTATGAGCTCAATGACATCCGATCTTTCGTGAAGATCGCGGAACTTGGAAGCTTCCACGAGGCTGCCGATGCATTGCATCTCTCTCAACCTGCGTTGAGTCGGAGAATGAAAAAGCTTGAAGAGGGATTGGGAACAGCGCTTCTTGATCGCACGACAAGAAGGGTAAGCCTCACCAGCGTTGGGCGAGACTTCCTGCCCAAGGCACGACGCCTACTGGATGACTTCGACGACTCGATACTTAACATCCGCGAACTGGCGGAGCGGCAGAGCGGTCGCGTCACCCTCGCCTGCATCCCCACCGCAGCCTTCTACTTCCTCCCTTCGGTCATCCGCCTCTACAACGAGCGCTATCCACAAATCCGCATTCGTTTGCTTGATCTCAGTGCGAACGAAGGACTGGAGGCTGTTCTGCGTGGCGAAGCCGACTTTGGCATCAACATGATGAGCGGCCAGCACCCGGACATTGAGTTTGTGCCGTTGGTCAACGAGCCTTTTGTTTTGGCGTGTCGACGCGATCATGAGCTGGCCGGGCGCAGTTCGGTCACCTGGTCTGAACTGAGCAATTACCGCCTTATCGGGGTCGGTCGCCTGAGCGGCAACCGCATGTTGCTGGACCACGCGTTGTCGGGTTTGAGCTGGCGTCCACAGTGGTTCTATGAGGTACAACACCTGTCTACTTCGCTGGGCCTGGTAGAAGCTGGCCTAGGCGTTTCGGCAATGCCGAGCCTCGCAATGCCGGCGGTGGATCATCCAACCTTGGTGAGCGTCCCCTTGATAGAGCCTGTCGTGAACCGATCGCTGGGACTGGTTTACCGAAGAGGCGCCTCACTCTCTCCGGCAGCGGAAAAATTCGTCTCGATACTGCTGGAACAGTGGGAGCAATGACCCCTCTCGTCCTGCCTGCTTTAATAAGTGCATAGGGCAACTCGTCCCGCGCGCGCTCACTGAATGCAGGCGTATATTGGTATTGGCGATCCAGGAAGTTGAGGCCGTAGAGGTCGCCAATGGTGTAGAGGATGAGAGTGCTGGCAAAAACCAACGGATAACCCGGAATGCTGGAGGTGCGACATGAGCCAATATCAACGCCTCTTTCTGATTGTCGGTCCAACCATGCGTCACACGCCGGCGATGGAGCGGGCAGTTGCACTAGCCAAAGCCACTGACGCAGTGCTGCATATCGCGGTGTTCATTGAAGACGTCGACATCTTGGGGTTGATGAGCGGGAATGAGCAATTTCGCGAAATCTGTCAGCAAGAGAACCAGAAGTGGCTGCAAGATGAAGCCCAACTGATACGTGGCAATGGCATTGCGGTGACCACCGAAGTTGTATTGGCTCGGGACGTACTTCAAGAAATCCTTCAGCATGTGAAAGACTTGCAACCGGACCTGGTTATCAAGGACGTACACCACGAATCAGCACTCAAACGCGTATTCGTCACGCCGCTGGATTGGCATCTGCTGCGCGATTGCCCGGTTGCTGTTCATCTGGTCAGCGAAGTCAGGTGTCCACTTCCGCGGGTGATTGTGGCGGCAGTGGATTTGTCGCATCCAGAGCATCAGATTAACGACCTCAATGACCGGATCATCGTGGCTGCGCAGCGGATGGCCATGCAGTGCGATGCAGAGCTGCACCTGCTGCACGCCTTCGATCCATCGCTGACACATATCTCTGACGCCGGTGCCGGCGCCGTGACGATGCCGGGCTTCAGCACCGATGTACGCCGGTCACTGAACAAATCCTTCATTACGCTGGCTGAAAACTACCGCGTGCCCTCTGAACGACAACACTTCATTGAAGGGCCGCCCACCAAAGTGATGTCCGACTTCGCGGCCCACACCCGAGCCGATGTGATCATCATGGGCGATACGCACCGTAAAGGGCTGCACAAGCTGATTGGCAGTACTACAGAGCACGTGTTGTATAAGGTGCCCTGCAATGTTTTGGCAATTAAGGCGCAAGCAGATCAGTAACGGATCCGCTTTTAGTGCACGACGGCAGCGTTGGCGGCCGAACAGGCCGCGACGCTCGGCTCGCTGAATGGGATTTTGTGAATTTCAGTCTATTCTTCCGCCTTCGAGAGCAGTTTTTCGATTAACGGCCTGGCGCCTACAAACATCTTTAAGCTATTGATAAATAATATGTTTTTATAATTTCAAGGCCCGAATATCGCGCTATAAACATTTGCTTACAAAGCAGCAGCTCGCTAAAGCCCGAGTCTGCTACTACAAGTGATAGGTTGAGCTGCCTGAATCGGCCATAAGATGCACAGCCTCGATTATGCGCATCCACCTACCCTCCCTCCCTGCCTTCTTGGCTTATGTTGCACTTTCCTGCCTGTTTGCGGCCGCATGGTTCACCCACCCTGCCCCTGTGCATTCTTCCTTTGCCCTGATGAACCCGGTGAGGGCTGTGGCTGAGCAAGTAGCCAAACCCATTTATACCAGCCGTTTTGCCTCGTCCGGGCTGGTGGACTTCGTGCATTCCTCGGCGGTAACCGCCTTGCCTGACGGTAGCCTGATGACCGTCTGGTTCGCGGGTACGCGTGAAGGCGCAGCCGACGTGCAGGTGCGCTCTGCCCGCTTCGACGCGAAAACCGGCGAATGGGGTGCGGAACAGGTATTGGCAACTCGACAGTCGACCCAACTGGGCACTGGAAAATACATTCGAAAACTGGGTAACCCGGTCGTTGCGCTCGCACCGGACAACCGGCTCTGGTTGTTCTACGTGTCCGTGTCCATGGGGGGCTGGGCCGGTAGTGCGGTTAATGTAATGGTCTCTGAAGACTATGGACGCCAATGGTCAGCTCCGCGCCAATTGATCACCTCGCCCTTCTTGAATATCAGCACCCTGGTACGGTCGGCCCCGGTGTTTCATGCCGACGGTTCCATCGGTTTACCGGTCTACCACGAATTTCTGGGCAAGTTTTCCGAGTACCTGTACTTGAGCGCAGACGGTGAGGTGATCGATAAATTCCGCATCAGCCATGGCAATAACTCATTGCAACCCACAGTCGTTCCGCTGGATGGACAGCGCGGCATCGCCTTGCTGCGTTATGCCGGCAACACCCACCATCGAGTACTGGCGACCCGCACTGAAGACGCCGGGCAAACCTGGAGCGAGCCTTATCCGCTCGATCCCTCGAATCCCAATTCCTCGTTGGCGGCCATAGCGACGCCCGAACATGGGTTGCTGGTGGCACTCAATGACCTGCAAGAGGGGCGCTTCAAACTGAGTCTTTATGGCACCGACGCAAAAATGGACGATTGGCGCTCACTGCGGGACCTCGACAAATCGCCTGATCCAGAGGGCGATACGTTTTCACCCGAGGCCTACAAGGAAATCATCGGCAGAGAGTTTCGCGGATCCAGTGGCGCACTTCGCCAACCGCTGGAAGCGCAGTTCCTGAACAACCTGGACAGCCGGGTCTGCAAGGAACAAGCCTGCAGTTTCGAATATGAATACCCGTACTTCATCCGCAGTCCCGACGGTATGTATCACCTGGTTTATTCCTGGAACAACACCTTCATCAAGCACGTCACCTTCAACGATGCATGGCTGTCGGAGCGTGCCAAATGATCAACCTTTGGCAAGCGCATCTCAGTTTCACAATGATCATCTTTCTGTTGCTGCCTTCTTTCGGCTTGAAAAGGGCCGTGCAGATCGTGCTGCTGGTTGCATTGCTGGCCGCCAGCTTTATACCGCTGGACGGCTTGTCCTTGGCGGCTTACCTGCGCAGCCACATTGATGACCTTGCGATGACGACCTTGGTGTTCATGGCGTGGGGCTGTTTGCGTCGACTGGGTTTCCTGCCGGCTGCGCAGCAGGATAAAACCCGCGTATTGATTATCTTCGCTGCGCTGGCGCTGGCGTTGTATCCGGCAACGCTGGGGTTGAGTCATCTGGACCCTTACCGGTTTGGCTTCAGCCCGCGCCCGATGCTGATCGTCTTCGCTCTGCTCACGGCAGGTCTGTTTTACCTGCGCAGCTACCTGGCCGTCGTGATGCTGGCCAGCGCGACCCTGGCCTTCATCGCAGGGGTAAAACCTTCGCACAACTATTGGGATTACCTGGTTGATCCGCTGCTGGGGCTGTATTGCTGCGCGGCACTGCTGATGCTCGCGGCGCGCTGGACGTACGGTTGGCTGAACACGCGGTTTGGCTCAGTGAAAGACTCCGGATCCATTTGAGATTCAACGACATTTTTAACAGGGGTACAGGGATGGGTTGGCTGCAATCGAGACGTTTGCATTATTGGCTAGGCGCGACAGCGATTGTGTTTGTGCTGTTTGCATTGCTGCGGGTGGTGTTCTTTTTCGGCTTCTCCGGTTTCGACGCCCGAGCATTGAGCGACGATCATACCGTCCTGGAAACCCTGGGCATCGGCTTTCGTTTCGATCTGCGTTTGGCCATCCTGGTGATGTTGCCACTGGCGTTGCTGGCCTGGATTCCTCGTTGGAATCTTGTCAGCAGCCGCCTGCTTCGCCGATTGGCACGCGTGTATCTGTCAGTCGCCCTGGGCGCCCTGCTGCTGATCTATATCGTCGATTTTGGCCATTACGCCTATCTGGGCGTACGGATCAATGCCACCGTGCTGCGCTTCATAGACGACGCGCAAATATCCCGTGACATGGTTTGGCAAACCTACCCGGTTATCTGGATTTCACTGGGGTGGCTGGCAACGGTCGCCCTGGTGACGTTGGCCCTGGTGCGCCTGGAGCGCGTGACGCTGGACCGCCCCCGTAAAGCCATTCACCCGCTCTCCGTTACATGGGGTAGCGCGTTGATGGTCGTGTTGGTGCTGTTGGGTATTTTGGGCCGTGTCGAGAACATGAACCTGGAAAACCCTGTCCCGTTGCGCTGGAGCGATGCGTTTTTCTCCGGCAATAACCAGGTCGCTGCGCTGGGCTTGAACCCGGTGATTTTCCTCTACGACACGGTCAAGGTCGGCCAGTCGCGTTATGACGAAGCGCAAGTGCGTGAACACTACGCCGTGATTGCCAAGTACCTGGGCGTGGATCAGCCCGATCTGCAAACCCTGAATTTCGTCCGTCACCAGGCGCCACAACCCTACAAGGTATCGAGCACACGGGCGCCGAACGTGATGTTTGTCATGCTCGAGTCGCTGGGTACCAGTGCCGTCGGCGCCTATGGCAACCCGATCAATCCGACACCCAACATCGATCGCCTGGCCACACAGAGCTGGTTCTTCGAGCACTTCTATGTTCCGGTCACCGGGACCGCAAAAACCGTTTGGGCCAGCATTAGCGGGGTTCCAGACGTCACTCGACAGGAAACAGCAACGCGTAATCCGCTGATCACCAAACAGCACACATTGATCAATGCCTTCACCGGTTACGAGAAGATCTACACCATTGGCGGCAACTCCGGTTGGGCCAACATGAATGCCTTGATCCGGCAAAGTATCGACGGGGTTCGTTTGTTCGAAGAGCGGGACTGGAAATCCCCGGTGGTGGATGTCTGGGGGATTTCAGATCTGGATCTGTTCAAGGAAACCGACAAGATCCTGCAAGCGCTGCCCAAGGACAAACCGTTCTTTGCCTATGTGCAGACGGCCGGTAACCATCGTCCCTTCACGATTCCCAAGAGCAATGACGGATTCGAGGTCAAGCACCCTACCCTCGCTGAAGTTCAGGCTGCGGGATCGCGCAGTGTCGAGCAGTACAACGCCGTGCGCCTGCTGGACTTCAACATCGGACGCTTGATGGAAATTGCCAAAGCAGGTGGTTACTACGACAACACCATTTTCGTGCTGTTTGGCGATCACAACACCCGTATCGCCCAGATCCCTTTCCTGGCACCGGCTTATGAGCAACTGGGTCTGGAAAGTAACGCGGTGCCCATGATCATCCATGCACCGGGCCTGCTCGGCACGCGGACCGTCAAGGAAGCTGTTGGCCTGGTGGACTTGCTGCCAACCGTGGCGGGCATGGCCGGCCTTGAGTTTCGCAACAGCGGCCTGGGGCGTGACATCCAGCAGCCTGCGCCCGAGGGTGAACGCGTAGTGCCGTTGGTGTTGCGTGAAGGCACGTTCCCGTTGATTGCGGGCGTCACTCAACACTACATGGTGCAGATGGAGCACGACGGCAGTTCGCCGACGCTGCACGATCTGGCCTCCGCGACGCCGCTGGACAACGTGGCCGGGCAAAACCCTGAAGAGTTCAAGCGCCTGGTGCAACTGACCCGCGGCATGCATGAAACGTCCAGGTTGATGTTGTACCAGAACGTGCGCAAGTAACCGGGATCGGGGTCGGCTGCCGCGCCGACCCCGATAGCGTGCCGGCACTATTGTCTAATCGCGATCCTCATCCTGCCCTTCCCTCCATTCCTCGGGATGGACCTTGAGATAGCTGCTGACAGCGACGCCTAAAGTCGGAAAAAACGCAGCTTCGCCAAACCGCTCGAATAGTCCGAAGCGCTTCAACTTGTCTTTGACAGGGTCCTTCATCTCGGCCACGCACAACGTGATGCCAGCCTCGTTCAAGGTTTGGTCCAGTTCAGCCAGCATGTCGGCGGAAGTCACATCCACGCTGGTGACCGGTTCGGCTGCTACCACCAGCCAACGAACCGGCGTGGGTGATGTCGCCACGGCGTCCAGCACTCGGTCATGGAACAGTTCTGCGTTGGCAAAAAACAACGGCGCATCCCAGCGAAACAGCACCAAGCCGGGAATAAGGCGCGCATCCGGATAACGCGTGATGTCGTGATAGCCCTGGACGCCTTTGGCGCGACCCAACACCGCAGAATACGGCCGCCAGCCATCCCATAGAAACTCGATCACTGCGACAACGATGGCCAGGCCAATGCCCTCGATGGCGCCGAATACGGCCACACCGAGCGTACAAACGATCGATAACCAGAATTCCCAGCGCTGGATACGATAGATCCGTCGCAGATCGGCGACCTCGATCAGGCCGATAGCCGAAGCGATGACCACCGCCGCCAGTGCGCTGGTGGGCAGGTTTTTCAGCAAATCCGGGGCATACACCAGCAATAAGGCAACAGACAGTGCTCCAACCACGCCGGCAAGTTGGGTTTGGGCCCCCGCCGCCTCGGCCACAGGTGTGCGTGACGAGCTGCTGCTGATTGGAAACCCCTGGAACAAACCGCCGGCAAGGTTGGCGACGCCGAGCCCTACCATCTCCTGGTTTGGGTCGACATAGGTCTTGGTCCGCGCCGCATAAACGCGCGAGAGCACACTGGTGTCGGCGAACGAGACAAGCGCAACGGCGCAACCTCCGATCACTACAGGAACGATATCGGCACGGCTGATCCAAGGGATGGCAAACGCCGGCAAGCCTTGGGGCAGCAAACCGAGGACCGCGACATTGTGGGTTGTAAGGTCAAGCACGCCAACGGCGATGGTGGCGCCTGCCACGGCGATCAGAATCCCCGGCACGCGTTTTTTGTCCTTGAGCAACAAGATGACCGCCACGGTGGCTGCACCGATCATGAAGGTGGTCCAGTTGGTTTTTCCATCCATCACCGAGGTGGCAATGGCCCACAGGTTGCGCAGCGGTCCGTCGGATTCAATCGAAAAGCCGAAAAACTTGGGTAGTTGACTGATCAATACCGTCAGTGCGATGCCGTTCATGTAGCCATAGCGGATCGGTTTGGATAGCAGTTCGGTGACAAAGCCCAGCCGTGCGACACCCGCCAGAATGCACACCACCCCCGAGACAATCGCCATCATGCCGGCAAGGGCGATCGCCCGATGCGGATCACCGCCGGACAGCGGCAAGACTACGGCGAGAATGATGGCTGCCAATGAGGAATCCGGCCCCAGCACCAGGATTCGGCTGGGGCCGAACAACGCATAAGCGAGCAATGGAACGATGGTCGCGTAAAGGCCATAAATGCCGGGCACCCCCGACGCCACCGCGTAGGCGATGCCGACGGGCACCAGCATGGTGGTGAGCACGAGTCCGGCCACAATATCACGCCGCAACCATGCCATCTTGTAGCGGCTCAACGTCCGCAGCCCAGGCAGCCAACGGCTCAAGCCGGTTTGATCGCCAGTATGCCTGTGCGTAATCCGGCCCGGTTCGGGAGCGGGTGGCGGAGCATCCGAATCGCTCATGGGACTTTAGCCCTCAGGGATAACAAACAGCGTGCGGTAGATTCATTCTGGGTCAAGTCTGCGATCTTGCTCAGTAGTGAGTGAAAAATTCAACGATGGACCAGGCAACCTGCACACTCATCGTCGACCGCACCGACTCCAATAGCGTGTCTCCCCGTGTCGCAAATTCATAAATTCTCGCCGATCACACGATGTTTTTTCTCCTGGGTCTCAGCCAATGATGCCAATGTGCCTTTATTGCACCTAACGCTGACCTCTTGATCGCCATCTATTAGCTGACTCAGGAATTACGGACTATGGGAAGCTGGAAAATCAGGACTCATCTGCTTGTGCTTACCAGCACTTTGCTTCTGGGTTTGTTGTGTGTCGGCGGGCTTGGACTCTTGGGAATGCAATCCGCGGTACGCAGTCTGGAGACTGTGTACCTCGATCGGGTCGTGCCGCTGCGGGACTTGAAAAAAATCGCCGACCTGTACGCCGTGGACATCGTCGATGCCACCCACAAGGCACGCAATGGCAACTTCACCAACGCCGAATCATTGACCCGGATAGAGCAAGCGCAGAGGGAAATCGATCAGACGTGGCGCGCGTACAAATCAACGGAACTGATCCCCGCAGAAACCCGTTTGATCGCGCAAATCGACCCGCTGATGGAAGCGACCCACGGTCCATTGCAAAACTTGCAGGGCCTGCTGCGCCAAAGCGACGCCGCCGGTCTCGCGCGTTTCGCGACAGATCAGCTGTATCCACTGATCGATCCCTTGTCAGCCAAGTTTTCCGAGTTGATCGAAGTTCAACTGGTGGAGGCCAAGAACCAGTTCGAACAGAACCAGAGCGCCTATACCTCCAGTCTCCAGCTCAGCCTGTTGATTCTGGCATTGGCACTGATCGCGGGCGTGGCCTACACGGTCTTGTTCTCCCGCCTGTTGAGCCGCCAGCTCGGTGCCGAACCGGCAGAACTGGCGGCCATCAGTTCGAACATCGCCCAAGGGAAACTCGCCGCTACACAGTTTGATCAGCAACAGTCGACGGGGGTGCTGCACTCCGTCCAGGCGATGCGCCACAGCCTGAGCGAGATGATCGGCAAGATCAGCCAGGCCTCCGGGCAGATAGAAGGTGCCACGCTGCAATTGTCTGCGTCCTCCGAACAAGGATTGAGCAGCGCCGCACTGCAAAGCGAGACAGCCTCCTCCATGGCGGCCACGGTAGAAGAGCTTTCCGTCAGCATCACTCACATCGCCGACAATGCTCGACAGGCCCAGAGCACCGCACAGAAAGCAGGCGAAATCACCAGCGAAGGCATGGAGGTCATGCAGGCCTCCATCCAGGAAATGGGCCAGATTGCCGATCTGGTGACACAAAGCTCATCGGACATCGATCAACTGGCGATTCAGTCCAACGACATCAGCCTGATTGTCGGTGTGATTCGGGGCATCGCCGAACAGACCAATCTCCTGGCCCTCAATGCCGCCATTGAAGCGGCACGCGCGGGCGAGCAAGGTCGCGGCTTCGCCGTGGTCGCCGATGAAGTGCGCAGCCTGGCCGCCCGCACAGCCCAATCCACCACGGAAATCGTTGCCTTGGTCAATGCCATACAAAGCGGCATGGTCAAAGCCAAAGACAGCATGGCCGCCGGCTGTGAACGCGTGACTCATGGTCAGAAACTGGTCGAAAGCGCGGGCCATTCCATGGGCAGGATCAAGGGTGTGCTGGACGAATCCCTTGCGGCCGTCAGTTTCATTTCGGTGTCGCTCCAGGAACAACGCGCCGCCAGTGAACAGGTCGCCTGCAACGTCGAGAAAGTAGCGCAAAGTGTGGAAGAGAACGCCACCGCCCAAAGCGGGATCGTGCGCACAACCCAAGAACTCAAGGCAATGTCCGACGGGCTGGGCGTCATGCTGCAGCGGTTCAGCTTCTAAAAGGCCTGGCCCCCGTCAAACCAGTCAACGGCAGACGGGGGCGCACCCGGTTACCGAAGATGGTCTAGGATTTAAATGGCGAGCTTTCGTCACTCACACCCTGCCGCTGTTTGTCTGGCCCACTCAAAGGGAGACGCCAACGTGAGTACCTTGAAACTTCATCCTGCCCTGGACAATGGTATCCAACCCGCCGACGCGAATTTCACCGGTGGCACCCTGCAATGCCTATGTGCGAACGACAAAGTCGAGGTCCGGATCGACGCGCAAACCCTGCATAACCACGCGTGCGGCTGCAGCAAATGCTGGAAACCGCAAAACGCGATATTCGCCGTCATTGCCGTGGTGCCTCGGGACAAGGTCAGCGTCACTGCCCACGGCGAAAAACTGGCCATTGTCGACGAAAAAGCCACCATCCAGCGCCATGCCTGCAAGCAGTGCCACGCCCATCTCTTCGGGCGCATCGAGAACAAGGACCATCCGTTTTATGGCCTGGACTTCGTCCACACCGAGCTCTCTCCCCAACGAGGATGGGCTGCGCCAGGCTTCGCGGCGTTCGTGTCCTCCATCATCGAAACCGGCACACCGCCAGCGCAAATGAAAGCCATCCGTGAGCGCCTGCGCTCTATCGGCCTGGAGCCCTATGACTGCCTGTCCCCGGATTTGATGGACGCAATGGCGACTCATGTCGCCAAACAGAAAGGCCTGCTGCCTGCCGCCTGATTGATCGGTCGCCGCGGTTTCTTCGCCGGACCGCGGCCCCCGGGCAGCTTGTTTGGGGATCTGTCGTCAGCGACGTCGAGAAATGGCAAACGCCGGCAGCGCTTCAATCCTCTGGGGGTTTCCTGAATACCAGCAGCTTCCCGGTTGCACGCTGCACCACCTTGTCATTCTGATTCAGCGTTTCCATGAACAGCGTCACCACGCCCCGATCCGGTTTGGAGGCTGACGGTTCGATGGCCTGCACCTTGCTGAACAGGCGTAACACGTCATCCGGATAAGTCGGTGTCGGCCAGCTCAGCTCGATGCCCAGGCCAATGATGCCGTCCGCCAGGGGGACGCTGGCCACCAGCATCTTCATGGTCAGGGCCGCAGTGTTCCAGCCGCTGGCCGCCAGACCGCCGAACAGACTCAACTCGGCCTCTTCGGCACTCAAATGGAAAGGTTGCGGGTCGTATTCGCGAGCAAACGCCAACATCGCTTCTTGATGGACGCGAACAGGGTCGCTTTCAAACTCCTGACCCAGACTCAGGTCATCGAGGTAGAGTTTTTCCCAGGCATGCAGGGTCATGATTCATTCCTCCGCAGTGCATTACGAATAGCCGATGTCGCTGAGATCGATCGCCACCAGCAAGGCGTGCTCATCCGCCTGACCGTCGGCCTTGCGTCGATAGGCGCGCCGCTTGCCGGGCATGCGCAAGCCGTCGGTTTCAACATAGCCATGAACGTACTGCGCGGCAGCCAGGCCACCGCTGACATCCACGTTGTAGTCGTGACGACGTAACAGAAAGTCTGCACCGAAGTAGAAATCCTGCACCGCGCAGTGCGTGGCGATTGTCTCGGGGAAGGTCACCCGCAAACGACGCCAGCGCTCCGAGCCCTCGTGCCAGGGCTCGACTTCCTCGGTCACGACACCCGGCCAGGTGAACTGGAAAGGCATGGTCAGGTACGACCAAAGCGCGTAACCGTTGAAGTACGCTCGGTGCAGGGGATCCCAGGGACTGTTTTCCCCATGGTCGCGAAAGGATTCTCTGGGTTTCGATCGCTCGGCGATTACCTTGCCGGCGGTATTTTCGATGGCGATTCGATTCGGGGTGTAGGCGGTGAATTGGTCGGCCCCACCAAAGGGCGTCACTGAGGCCCGCTGCTCATGCAGCCAGACGGTCATCTGCCGTGGCGCGCTGTCCTGGGTCAGCCCTTTCATGGCCCAGAGCGAACCCCCGGTCACGATAGTGGCGCGTACCTGGTTGAAACTGCTCCAGCGCTCCAGACCACCATGGGCGATCAGTACGCTATTGAGCAGTTCATCACCCGGTGCATTCATAGTGGCGGCCCTCCTCCCTCCGAAGGCTGATCCCGAACCCATTGCCAGAATAATTGATACCCGACCGCGAGCACCACCGGACCGATGAACAACCCGATGATGCCGCTGGTGACCATCCCGCCAAGCGCGCCGATCAGCACCACCGGCATCGGCACATCAACACCGCGCCCCAGCAGCAGCGGTTTGAGCACGTTGTCCACCAGGCCGGCAACGAAGACGAAGATGGCAAACACGATCGTCACAGTGTTGGCGCCTTCGGTGGCGAACACAAAGGCAATCACCGGAACCGTGATCAGCGTCGCCGGCAATTGCATGATGCCGAGCAACAGCACCCCAAGGGCCAGCAAACCGGCGCCGGGAATGCCCTTGAAGACAAACCCGAGCCCCACCAGCAGCATCTGGATGAACGCGATCCCGACCACGCCCAGCGCGACCGCACGGATCGTTGCGGTGCACAGCGCGGCAATTTTCGGTCCTTTGGCCGGGTCGCTGACCCGCGAGGCAATCTGCACCGCGCTGCGACTGCCGCTCTCGCCATAGGCCATGAAAATACCGGCGATGATCAAGGCGAAAATGAAGGTCAGGAAACCCATGCCGACGCCGGCCAATTTGCTCAAAAGGGACAGGCTGAAGTGCTTGATCTGCGGGAGGTATTTGGCGGTCAGGTCGGGAAGATTGGTTGAGGCTTCAAGCCACAAGTCAAACAGCGGCTGCCCCACCAATGGCCAACTGGCAATGGATTCGGCGGGGGGTGGCAGGTGAAAGTCGCCGCCCTTGACCACTTCCATCACACGGTCGACCGAGTCGGCTATCGAGGTGCCCAGAAAGTAAATCGGCAACACCAGGATGACGATGGCGATCAGGATAATCAGCGTCGCAATGCGCCCGTCATTCTGCCCCAAGGGCCCTTTCAGACGCGCCTGCAACGGGTAAAGGGTAATCGCCAGGATCAGCGACCACAGCATCAGGTCACGGAACGGGCTGAAGATTTCAAAGCAGAACAGCACCAGAACCGCGATCAACCCAGCCCGGATAAGGACATCGAGCAGCGTGCGCGTCAGCGTTTTTTCGGAGAACGAAGTGGGCTCCATGGAGGCCTCCTGATCACTGCAACGGTACGGGATCGGTTAGCCCAGCATAGTCGTTCGGCGGAAAACGCGTGGATTCAACGCAACTTCAATGGATCAACCATTCCGGCGGCAATGGCCATGCCGACCAGGTCCGGCAGGGTATTGGCCTGCATGCGTTTCATCACGCGTGAGCGGTAGAGGTCGACGGTTTTTGCGCTCACCCCCAGTTGCTCGGCGATTTCGCGGGTGGTGTAACCCTGCACCAGCGGCAACAAGACGTCGCGTTCCCGTGGGGTCAGCGTGAGCAAACGCGCCTGCAACGCTTCATGCCCCTGATTACCCGAACGGTGGGTCGCGCAAGTGCTCAGGGCCTGTTGCACGCTGTCCAGCAGCAGTTGTTCGTTGTAGGGCTTTTCAATGAAGTCGTGAGCGCCGGCCTTGAACGCACGCACCACGATCGGCACATCGGCGTGACCGCTGACGAAGATGATTGGCAGGTTCAATTCGCGCAATCGCATTTCTTCCTGCACGTTCAAGCCGCCCATGCCGGGCATGCGTACATCCAGCAGCACACAGGCTGCCAGGCTGGCATCGCAGGCATTGAGGAACTCAACACCGCTGGTAAACGGCAACGCCTTGAGGCCGACTGATTCCAGTAACCAGACCGTTGAATCGAGCATGCCTTGATCGTCATCGACCACATACACCACGTGCTCCGTCACACCCGCCATTGCATTATTCCTGTTGTTGTTTTGTTGGACCGGCAAGCGGCAAGCGACAGCACATCAGCAGCCCGACCGGTTGGCGGCGGGCCTGCAATTCGCCGCCGAAACCTTCGATGATGCTGCGGCTCATGGACAAACCGAGCCCCAGGCCATCAGCCTTGCTGGTATAGAACGGGGTAAAAATCTGCTCCAGTTCGGGCTCGCTCACGCCGGGCCCCTGGTCCTGCACCGTGATGTCCACGGTGGCGGCACTGCCCTGCCCGGCGGTCATCATAATCAGCGAGGGCTGGCCGGGATGTTGTTCGCGGTTGGCATCGATGGCATTGCGCAACAGATTGAGCAGGACTTGTTCCAGCAACACTCGATCGGCATAAACGGGCGGCAGATTATCCGGCAGACGATCCTCGATTGTCACTTGGCAATTACTCGCTTCCCAGGCACACAAACGCACGGCTTCGCGGGCGACATCGGTGACGTTCAGCGCCTGCATGCGGCGCTGGCCTTTACGCAGAAACGCACGCAAACGGCGGATCACTTCCGAGGCGTGCGTGGCGTGATGGGTGATGCGTTCCAGCCCTTGCGCAACCCGGGCGGCCGCCTGGGGGTTGGAATCCACGGTCTGCAAATAACGCTGGCTGGCGTTGGCGTAATTGACCACCGCGGCCAGCGGCTGATTGATTTCGTGGGCGATGCCCGAGGCCAGTTCACCGAGGGTGACCAGGCGCGCGGTGTGCGCCAGTTCATCCTGATGGCGGCGCTGCTGAACTTCGCGCAGTTCACGTTCGGTCATGTCCCGCGCCACCAGTGAATAGTAGCGCTCGCCACCGGCCGAACGATGCGCCAACAGCACCAGCGACACCGGCACCGATGCGCCACCGCCCGGTGGTTGCAAGCGCGCATCGGTGCTCCAGACGCCGTCGCGTTCGGCGCCGCTCCAGCCGTCACGTTGCAGACGCGTCAGGTCTGCACTGGCGAACAGTTGTGCCAGGACCGGCATCGGCTGTTGCTCGCCTATGCCGAGGATGCGGCGTGCCGCCGGGTTGAGGTAAGTGACTTGCCCCTCGGGGTCGATGAACAGCACCGGATCGGTGTTGACCTCGACGACTTCGGCCAGGCGCCGCTTGTTCTCTTCGGCCTGCACTCTGGCAGTAATGTCCCGGGAGACGCTGACCACCTCGACCACCGTGCCGGTATAGGTTTCACGAATCGCCCGACTGGCGGTTTCGAACCACAGGTAATGCCCGTTCCGATGACGAATGCGATACGTCATGGTGTGATAACCGTCCTGCTCCAGCGCATCGCGGGCACGCTGCACCAGGCTGGCCAGGTCCTGGCCATGGAACAGGCCCTGGGCCATTTGCCCGCGCAGTTCTTCCGGCCAGTAGCCGAGCAACGTCCATGATGCGGGGGAGGCATCGAGAAAACAGCCGTCCGGTGTGTGCCGGGAAATCAAGTCGGTGGTGTTCTCGATGATCAGCCGGTACAACCGCCGCGCCTGAGCCGCTTCGCGCTCGGCCAGCACTTGCGCGGTGGCGTCGCGGCAACGGGCGAGCACACGGTTGTCCTGGGGATCGGGAATGAATGTCCAGATCAGAATCTGCGTTTCGAGCTGGGCTTCGACCCCTTCAATGGCACGCTGCTGGTCCAGGCAAGCGCGCACCAGTACCCGATGGTTGACCGGCAGAAAACCGAATACGTCGCTCAGCGGCTTTTCCGCCAGCAACGCCAGCAACGCCGCGTTGAATTCCTGCGGCCGTCCCTGCGCGTCGAGCAACAGGCTCGGTTGCGGATCGTGGCCCAACAGTGGCGAGCCACGCAGCATGCCGTTGACGCTGCTGAGCAAAGTCGTGAGCAAATCCTGCACCCACCCCAGCCAATCGAAACTCACGCCTTCGCAGACTTCCACCAGCAACAACCCGGCCTGCCCAGGCGTCAACGCCAGATCGAACACTTGGCCATGGCTGATGGCGGCGCGGCGCAGTCGACCGGCCAACCAGCAATCCAGTTGCCGCACTTGCGCCAGGTCGAGGCGCCCGGCTTCCAGCAAACGCTCGAACAGCAACTGATCGCTGGCCAGCGAAGGGTCGCCCTGGCCCGGGGGAAAATGCTGGGCGGCACCTTCATGGCTGTAGATCCGCGCCTGGGGTTGCCAGCTCAGGTAAACCGCGCGACGCACCTCAGGGCAATCCTGCAAGGCCCGGCACAACGCATCGGCCCGGGCGGCCAGAGGCACGGCCTCACGCTGCAGGCGCAACCAGCTGTGCAATCGAACGGGAGTCAGGGTCATCACGGGTCCGCTTCGTTGGGGAAGCCAAGGATATACCGGCCTTGGCGATTTAACGGTAGTCATTTAGTTCAGCACGAATCAAATATAGTACATATACCATACGCCATAGGTTGTACTTCCATATCGATGGAGGATTGTTATATAAAGCACACCGGACATATAAAGGTGACCTCAGCGGCGACGCTGAAAGGCCACCGATAGAGCTAACAATCAGCCACCGAGTACCGCACATGTCGATCTATGAACAAGGGCTAGGCCCTTCGGCTGTCAATCACATCGCCTTGTCTCCGCTCAGCTTCCTTGAGCGCACGGCCAATGTTTACCCCGACTACCCCGCCGTCATCCACGGCTCGATTCGCCGTACCTGGGCGCAGACCTACACCCGTTGCCGACGCCTGGCCTCGGCGCTGGCTGGTCGCGGCATCGGCAAAGACGACACCGTGGCGGTGATGCTGCCCAATATCCCGGAAATGCTGGAAGTGCATTTTGGCGTGCCGATGATCGGCGCCGTGCTCAACCCGCTCAACGTGCGCCTGGATGCTGAAGCCATTGCGTTCATGCTCCAGCATGGCGAGGCCAAGGTGCTGATCACCGACCGCGAATTCCATAACGTGATTCACGCCGCTATCGGCATGCTTGATCACCCGCCTCTGGTCATCGACGTCAACGACCCGGAATACGGTGAAGGCCAGGCCGTCAGCGATCTGGACTATGAAGCGTTGCTGGCCGAAGGCGACCCGGCGTTCGCCTGGCAATGGCCAGCCAACGAGTGGCAAGCCATCTCGCTGAACTACACCTCCGGCACCACCGGCAATCCGAAAGGCGTGGTCTATCACCACCGCGGCGCTTATTTGAATGCCTTGGGCAACCAGATGACCTGGGCGATGGGCAACCATCCGGTGTACCTCTGGACCCTGCCGATGTTCCATTGCAATGGCTGGTGCTACCCGTGGACCATCACCGCGCTCGCCGGTGTTCACGTGTTCCTGCGCCGGGTCGATCCGCAGAAAATCCTCACGCTGATTCGCGAACATCAGGTCACGCACCTGTGCGGCGCACCGATCGTGCTCAACGCGCTGGTCAACATGCCGGAATCGGCGAAGGCGGCCATCGATCACCCGGTCAACGCCATGGTCGCCGGTGCTGCGCCGCCAGCCAAAGTCATTGGCGCCGTGGAGGAAATGGGCATCAAGGTCACCCATGTCTACGGCCTGACGGAAACCTATGGTCCGGTGACCCTCTGCGCCTGGCATGCCGAATGGGACGAACTGCCGCTGGAAGAACGGGCGCAGATCAAATCCCGTCAGGGCGTGCGCTACCCGACGCTCGAAGGTGTGATGGTCGGCGATTCGAAGACGCTGGAACCGACCCCGCGCGATGGCCAGACCATCGGTGAAGTGTTCATGCGCGGCAACACCGTGATGAAGGGCTACCTGAAAAACCCGACGGCCACCGCCGAAGCATTCGAGGGTGGCTGGTTTCACACTGGCGACCTGGCGGTGTGTCACCCCGACGGTTATGTCGAGATCAAAGACCGCCTCAAAGACATCATCATTTCCGGTGGCGAGAACATTTCCACCATCGAACTCGAAGGCGTGCTCTATCGCCATCCGGGGGTGATGGAAGCCGCCGTGGTCGCCCGCCCCGATGAAAAATGGGGCGAAACGCCCTGCGCCTTCATCACCTTGAAGGCTGATCACCAGGACGTTCGCGAGGCCGACATCATCAGCTTCTGCCGCGAGCATCTGGCCGGTTTCAAAGTCCCGCGCACGGTGATTTTCACCCTCCTGCCGAAGACATCCACCGGCAAGATCCAGAAGTACGTACTGCGCGACAGGGCCAAGGCCCTCTAACCCTCACCGACGTTTTACCTATCAGGCGGCAGGTGTCTTACCTGCCGCCTCGGGCTCGTGCAGGCCGGATTCGGCCTGCCCTGCCCCCACACACCGATAACAACAACAATGTGGAGCGCATCATGATCGACATCCATGCAACCGATACCCAACGCTGTGAACGTATTCGGACCAACCCGAAATTCCTGCAACTGGTCAGCAGTCGCTCGCGCCTGGCCTGGTCGTTGAGTGCTGCGGTGCTGGGCACTTATTACCTGTTCATGTTCGTGGTGGCGTTTGCCCCGCAATGGCTGCACGCGCCGCTCGGCGAGCACCGGATGTTGACCCTCGGCATGCCGGTTGGCGCGGCGATCATTGTTTTTTCCTGGTTGCTGACCGGTTGGTACGTCTACAGCGCCAACACGCGCTTCGATGCGCTGGGTTCGGCCATTCTTGAGGAGAGCAAGTGATGCGTAAACTCATCCTCGCCGCAGCCTGCCTGTTGCCGGCCTCCGTTGTATTCGCTGCACCCGCGTTGGGAACCATCGAAAAACAACCGCTGAACCTGCATGCGATCGGCATGTTCTTCGTGTTCGTTCTCGGCACATTGGCCATCACCTGGTGGGCCGCGCGCCAGACCAAATCCACCTCGGACTTCTACACCGCCGGCGGTGGCATCACCGGGTTTCAGAACGGCTTGGCGATTGCCGGCGACTACATGTCCGCGGCTACGCTGCTGGGGCTGTCCAGCCTGGTGTTCGCCAAGGGGTACGACGGTTTCATCTACACCATCGGCTTCTTTGTCGGTTGGCCGATCATCACCTTCCTGATGGCCGAGCGGCTGCGCAATCTGGGGCGCTACACCTTTGCCGACATCGTCTCCTACCGGCTGGACCAGAACAAAGTGCGGATTTTCGCTGCATTCGGTTCGTTGACGGTGGTGTGTTGCTACCTGATCGTGCAGATGGTCGGTGCCGGCCAGTTGATCAAATTGCTGTTCGGCCTCGACTACCCGGTAGCGGTGGTGATCGTCGGCGCGTTGATGCTGGTGTATGTGATCTTCGGCGGCATGATCGCAACGACCTGGGTGCAAATCATCAAGGCTGTGTTGCTGCTCGCCGGCGGCACGACTCTCGCGGGCATGGCCATGTCGCAGTTCGGTTTCAGCTACGAAACCCTGGCCACCAAAGCGGTCGAAGCGCATGCCAGCGGCTGGAATATCATGGGCCCCGGCTCAATGCTCGCCGACCCGATCAACACCGCGTCAATGTCTCTCGGCCTGGTATTCGGCATTGCCGGTCTGCCGCACATTCTGATGCGCTTCTTCACCGTACCCAACGCCAGGGAAGCGCGTAAATCGGTGTTCTACGCCACCGGTTTCATCGGTTTCTTCTTCCTCGTGGTCTGCACCCTGGGCTTCGCCGCGATGGTGATCATCGGCACCGATCCGCAGTACTACGTCAACGGTGAAGTGGGCGGCGCCTTGATTGGCGGCGGCAACATGGTCGCGATGCACTTGGCCAAAGCGGTAGGCGGCAACCTGTTCCTCGGGTTCCTCTCGGCCGTGGCGTTCGCCACCATCCTTGCGGTGGTCTCCGGGCTGGCCCTGGCCGGTGCGTCGGCGATTTCCCACGACCTCTACGCCACCGTCTTCAAGAAAGGCAACGCCACCCAGAAACAGGAAATGCGCGTCACCCGCATGGCCACCGTGGGCCTGGGCATCATCGCGATTCTGCTGGGCATCCTGTTCGAGAAGATGAACGTCGCGTTCCTGGTCGGCCTGACCTTCGGTATCGCTGCCTCGACCAACTTCCCGGTACTGATCATGGCCATGTACTGGAAAGGCCTGACCACCAAAGGCGCGATCATCGGCGGTTTTGCCGGCCTGATCTGCGCGCTGGTGCTAGTGATCCTGTCCCCGGCCGTGTGGGTGACCGTGCTCGGTCATGCTCACGCCATCTTCCCGTACGACCACCCGGCGCTGTTTTCCATGCCGCTGGCGTTCCTGGTGATTGTCGTCGTGTCCCGACTCGACCGCAGTGTGCGGGCCGACAAGGAACGTGACGCCTACGCCGACCAGTTCGTGCGCGCTCAGACCGGTCTCGGTGCTGCCAGCGCTTCCAGTCATTGATTGAAAGGCACGGCGCCCGGTTGCGGCGCCGTGCACAACCGTCCTGTCGAGGTTCACGTTATGCCCGAATTCAAAGCCCCCCTGCGCGATCTGCGCTTCGTCCTGCATGAGGTGTTCGACGCCCCGGCCCTGTGGGCACGCCTGCCTGCCCTGGCTGACAACATCGATGCCGGCATCGCCGACGCGATCCTTGAGGAAGCGGGGAAAGTCACCGCGCACCTGATCGCACCCTTGAACCGCAGCGGCGACGAAGAAGGCGCACAGTGGCATGAAGGTCAGGTGACCACGCCCATCGGCTTCAAACAGGCTTATGCCACGTACATCGAGGGTGGCTGGGTCGGCCTGTCCGGTAATCCCGAGTACGGCGGCATGGGCATGCCGAAAATGCTCGCCGTGCAGTTTGAAGAAATGCTCTACGGCGCCAATTCCAGTTTCGCGCTGTATTCGGCATTGAGTTCCGGTGCGTGCCTGGCGCTGGATGCCCACGCCAGCGAGACCTTGAAAGACCTGTACCTGCCGCCGATGTATGAAGGTCGCTGGGCCGGCTCCATGTGCCTGACCGAAGCCCATGCCGGCACCGATCTGGGGATCATCCGCACCCGCGCCGAACCTCGGGCGGATGGCAGTTTCAGCATCACCGGCAGCAAGATATTCATCACCGGCGGCGATCAGGACCTGACCGAAAACATCGTCCATCTGGTGTTGGCAAAACTGCCCGACGCGCCGGCCGGACCGAAAGGCATCTCGCTGTTTGTGGTGCCCAAAGTGCTGGTCAATGCCGACGGTTCCCTTGGCCGGGCCAACGCCGTAAGTTGCGGTTCGATCGAACACAAGATGGGCATCAAGGCCTCGGCCACCTGTGTGATGAATTTCGACGGTGCCAGCGGCTGGCTGGTGGGCGAAGCCAACAAAGGCCTCGCAGCGATGTTCACCATGATGAACTACGAACGCCTGTCCATCGGTATTCAGGGCATTGGCTGCGCCGAAGCGTCCTATCAGAGTGCGGTGGCCTACGCCCGTGAACGCATTCAGAGCCGCGCCCCGACCGGCACCGTGGCCCCGGACAAAGTCGCCGATCCGATCATCGTCCACCCCGATGTGCGCCGCATGCTGCTCAGCATGAAAGCCATGACTGAAGGTGGCCGCGCGTTTGCCAGTTATGTCGGGCAGCAGCTCGATCTGGCGAAATTTTCCGACGATGCGCAAGAACGCGAGAGCGCCCAGAGCCTGGTCGCGCTGCTGACGCCGATTGCCAAGGCCTTCTTCACCGACACCGGTCTGGAGAGCTGCATCAACGGCCAGCAAGTGTTCGGTGGCCATGGCTACATCCGCGAATGGGGCCAGGAACAATTGGTCCGCGATGTGCGCATCGCGCAGATCTACGAAGGCACCAACGGTATTCAGGCGCTGGACCTGCTCGGGCGCAAAGTGCTGGCCGATAACGGTTTCGCGTTGCGTCAGTTCACCGGCCAGATTCGGCATTTCGCCCACCAGCCTGACGCGCCCTACAGCGCGCAACTGTTCGATGCCGTGCAGCGCCTGGAAGACCTGAGCGACTGGTTGCAGGACCGGGCAGCGACCAACCGCAACGAAGTCGGCGCCGCTTCCGTGGAGTATTTGCACCTGTTCGGGTATGTGGCCTACGCCTGGCTGTGGGCGCGCATGGCGCAGGTTGCCCGGCAAAAGCGAACCGACGACGAAGACTTTTACGGTGCGAAGATCGCCACCGCCGACTTCTACTTCCATCGCCTGCTGCCGCGCATTTTGAGCCTCGAACAATCGATTCGCGCCGGCAGTGCCTCGTTGTTCGGTCTGAGCGCCGAGCAGTTCTAACGATTGAACCGCACGCGGCGCCACGCTCCTCTCTTTTCGGCGCTCGCGTTTTTTCTTGGTAAGCCCTCGCCCGGTTGGCGAGGGTCGCGCAAGCCGTCATTTCATAATAAAAACAAAGGGGCTTCACATGGATCGCAACACCCGCACTCTCGCTACCCGACTGTTGCTGGCCGGCGGCGTCATCAGCCTCTCGGCCCCCGCCGCTGCTGACTTTATCAAGGACAGCAAGGCCAGCCTTGAGCTACGCAACTTCTACTTCAACCGTGACTATCGTCAGACCAACGCGGCGCAATCGAAACAGGAGGAATGGGCGCAAGGCTTCCTGTTGCGCTACGAATCCGGCTTTACCGAGGGGCTGATCGGGGTCGGTTTCGATGCGATCGGCCTGGTAGGCGTCAAACTCGACTCCAGCCCGGATCGCGCCGGCTCCGGCCTGCTCCAGCGCCATCGCGACACGCGCAAAGGCGCGCAGGACGAATACGGTGAACTGGGCCTGACCGCCAAACTGCGCGCATCCAAGAGCACATTGAAACTGGGCACATTGCTGCCCAAGCTGCCGACGGTATTGGCCAACGATTCACGGCTGTTGCCGCAAACCTTCAAGGGCGGCCAACTGACTTCGCTGGAAGTCGAAGGCCTGACCGTGGATGCCGGACGGCTGACGCAGGTCAACCAGCGCGACTCCTCGGACTATGAGGACATGGGCATCACCCGAACCGGCGCCAAGGGCATCACCAGCCGCCATTTGGACAGCGACAGCTTCGATTTCGCCAGCCTGAACTACAAATGGACCAGCAACCTCGCCACTGGTTATAGCTACGGCCACCTCGACAATTTCTACAGCCAGCACCTGGTCAACCTGACCTACGTGTTGCCGGTCACCGTCGGTCAATCGTTGAAGACTGATCTGCGGTTCGCACGCTCCATCGATGATGGCGGCAGTAATGTCGACAACAAGGCAATTGGCGCCATGTTCACCTACAACCTCGGTGGGCATGCATTCGGCCTGGGCTATCAAGGCATGAGCGGCGACACCGGGTATGCCTACATCAATGGCACCGATGCGTTCCTGGTGAACTTCGTACAGATCGGCGACTTTGCCAGCAAGGACGAAAAATCCTGGCAGGCCCGTTACGACTACAACTTTGCCGCCCTCGGCATTCCCGGCCTGACGTTCATGACCCGCTACATCAACGGTACCGATATAGACCTGGGTAACAACCGCCCTGAAGGCAAGGAATGGGAGCGCGATACCGATATCGGGTATGTCGTGCAGAGCGGACCGCTGAAAAACGTCGGGGTGAAATGGCGCAATGCGACGGTGCGCTCGACAAATTTTGGCAGTGATCTGGATGAAAACCGGTTGATCGTCAGTTACACGTTGCCGATCTGGTAAGGCGCTATAACGGCCACCATTGTTTCGCCAGCAAGCCGGCTCCTACAGGGGGGGGCGTACACCCCGATCCTGTAGGAACTGGCTAGCCTCCCCCGCAAGAAAGTCAAAACACAGCACATCGGTTCAATATCCCCGTCCGACTCTACGCCACCATGGCCTCCTCACTCACCCCGTAAGGACATCGCCATGGCTATCGCAAAAGCAGTACCCGGCAAAACCCTGCTGACCCCAACCGACCACACGCTGATCATGATCGATCACCAGTCGCAAATGTCCTTTGCGACCAAGTCGATCGACGCCGTGACCCTGCGCAACAATGCCGCGCTGGTGGCCAAGGCGGCGCGCGGCTTCAAGGTCTCGACCATCCTCACCACCGTTGCCGAAAAAAGCTTCTCCGGCCCGATCTTCGACGAAATCAAATCGGTGTTCCCGGAACACAACGTCATCGACCGCACCAGCATGAACACCTGGGAAGACGAGCGCATTGCCGTTGAAGTGAATAAGTTCGGCAAACAGAAAATCGTCCTCGCCGGCCTGTGGACCTCCGTTTGCATCGTCGGCCCGGCGCTGTCGGCCATCGACCAGGGTTTTGAGGTGTACGTGATTGCCGACGCCTGTGGCGACGTCACCACCGAAGCCCATGAAATGGCGATGCAGCGCATGATCCAGATCGGCGCGCGGCCGATGACTTCGTTGCAATACCTGCTTGAATTGCAGCGCGACTGGGCACGTACCGAGACCTACGACGAAACCGTGAAAACCTCGATCGCCAACGGCGGTTCTTACGGTCTGGGCCTGATCTACGCCAAGACCATGTTCGGCGCCTCCGAAGGTCATTAAGTAACAACGCGGCTCCGGGGTTCCGGAGCCGCTTCCCTTCGCGGTGGACTGATCGATGACGTTTTCCTCACGAGACCTCAGTCGCGGGTTGTGCCTGTGTTTGCCGGCGCTGTTATCAGGCATGGTCCAGGCAGATGAATCGCAGGGCTTGCTGGCCGGCGCGAAGCTTGAAGTGCTGAGCCGAAACTTCTATCTCAACAACGACTATCGATCCCCGACGCCGGCAGGCAAAAGCTACAAAGCCGAATGGGCTCAGGGCTTTATCAGCTCTTTTGAATCCGGTTTCACCCCCGGCACCCTCGGATTCGGACTCGATGCCCACGGCTTTCTAGGATTGAAACTGGACGGTGGCAAGGGCCATTCCGGGACAGGATTATTGCCGCTGGACAGCGACGGTCGCAGCGAAGACAACTATTCCAGTGCTGGCGGCGCGTTGAAAATCAAGGCATCGAAAACCACGTTGGCCTTCGGTGAAATGATGGTCGAAACCCCGGTGTTCGACACCGCGGATAAACGCCTGCAACCCGAGTACGCCAGCGGTTTTCTGGTGAACAGCCACGAGATTGAGGGGATGAATCTGGTCGCCGGCCACTTCACGGCGTTCAAGAATCAGGACGGTGCTTCGGGCAAGGACAACTTTTACGGCTACGGCGCCAACACTGAAGCGGGCGGCATTTCTATTCTGGGTGCCGACCTGTTTACGCAAAGTCCGTTCGGCGCGGCCCTCTATGCTTCAGAGCTGACCGACACCTGGCATCAGTACTACGCCAATCTGCACCTGAAACAGTCCGGCTGGTTCCTCGACGCCAATCTCTATCGCACGCAGGACACAGGCCAGGCGTTGGCCGGTGCTATCGACAACACAGCGTTCAGCCTGTCAGGCAAATACACCGTCGATGCCCACGCCTTCACGTTGGCCTATCAAAAGGTCAACGGCGATACCCCGTTCGACTTCGTCGGTGGCGACTCGATCTACCTCGCCAACTCGATCAAATACGCCGACTTCAACGGTGCCCACGAGCAGTCCTGGCAAGCTCGCTACGACCTTGATCTGGGCCTCTATGGCGTTCCCGGGCTGAAATTCATGACCCGTTATGTCACAGGCAGCCAGATCGACGGTACGCACGCACCCAAGGGTGGCGCCTACAACCCGTTCGATGAGTCGGTCGGTGCGTACAGGCCGCTGCAAGGTGATGGTGGACGGCATTGGGAGCGAGACATCGACTTGCGCTACATCGTGCAGTCTGGATCGGCCAAGGGCTTGTCGCTGCAACTGTCCCATGTCTCGCACCGGGCCAACAGCGCCCAGGCGGGCGATGATATCGACAGGGTTTATGTCGTTATCGAGTACCCGCTGAGTTTCGGCCGTTTCTGATAATCGTCAGCCGGCGTGCTCGCACTCTCAAGCAGGCTCGCTCCCACAGGGGTTGGCGTTTATCATGACCGCCGAAAACAACCCTGCCTTGTATGAGAATGAGCATGACCTTCGATTTTGATCAGGTGTTCGACCGCCACAACACCGGCAGTACCAAGTGGAGCCGCTACCCGGCCGACGTATTGCCGATGTGGGTTGCCGACATGGATTTTGCCGCGCCACCGGTGATCATCCAGGCCCTGCAAAAACGTCTGGAACACCCGTTGCTCGGCTACAGCGTGGCGCAGGATGACTTGCGCAATGCCATCGTGACCGACCTCTGGAACAAGTACGCCTGGCGCGTCGAGCCGCAGGAGCTGGTTTTCCTGCCGGGCGTGGAATCGGGTTTCAACATGGCCCTGAATGCGCTGGTCCAGCCGCAACAGAATGTCGTGGTGCAAACGCCCAACTACCCACCGCTGCGTCATGCACCGGGGCATTGGGGCCTGAACAAGGTTGAACTGAATTTCGAGCCGATGGCTGATGGCACGTACGCCACGCCGCTTCAGGCCTTGCGCCAGTCGCTGGAAGGCGGCGGTGCACTGCTGCTGAGCAACCCGCACAACCCGTTGGGCAAAGCGTTCCCAAGGGAAGAACTGCAAGCGGTGGCCGATATCTGCGTGGCGCAGGGCGCCTGGATCATTTCCGACGAAATCCATGCCGAACTGTGCTTCGACGGCCGCCAACACATACCCACCGCGTCGTTGAGCCCGGAAATCGCCCGGCGCACCATCACGCTGATGTCGGCGAGCAAGGCCTACAACATCGCCGGCCTGAAGACTTCGTTCATGATCATTCAAGACCGCGCCCTGCGCGAGCGCGTCAACCATGCACGCTGCGGCATGGTCGACAGCGTCAATCCGCTGGGCATGGAAGCGACACGTGTTGCCTACACCGAAGGTGCTCCGTGGCTGGCCGCGCTCAAGGACTACCTGCAAAGTAACCGCGATTATCTGGTGGAAGCCGTTCGCACGCGCTTGCCCGGCATCAGCATGAATGTGCCTCAGAGCACCTACCTGGCCTGGCTCGACTGTTCGGCGCTGGGGTTGGAGAACCCGCAGCAGTTCTTCCTTGAAAAGGCGAAGGTCGGGCTTAGCCCTGGCCTGGATTTCGGCGATGACAGCCAACAGTTCGTACGCCTGAACTTCGGCTGCCCGCGCGCGTTGCTGGAGGAAGGCATCGCACGGATGGAGCGCAGTTTGCGCGACCGCTAACAAGCCCCCCTTGCCGGCGATGACATCCGCAAGGTCACCGCAGGGTTCAAGGGCCAATCGCCGGCAAGCCGGCTCCTACAGGGATTTGTTGCGGCACACATCCCTGCCAGCCACCTCGTACCTTGTAGGAGCTGGCTTGCTAGCGATGACGTCCGCATGATCACCGCACGGTTCAAGGGCCAATCGCCGGCAAGCCGGCTCCTACAGGAATTTGTCGCGGCAAACATCCCTGCCAGCCACCTCGTACCTTGTAGGAGCTGGCTTGCTAGCGATGACGTCCGCAAGGTCACTGCAGGGCTCAGGGGCCAATCGCCGGCAAGCCGGCTCCTACAGGAATTTGTCGCGACACACATCCCTGCCAGCCACCTCGCACCTTGTAGGAGCTGGCTTGCCGGCGATGGCGTCCGCAAGGTCACTGCAGGGCTCAGGGGCCAATCGCCGGCAAGCCGGCTCCTACGGGCGCGGGAGAATAAGCGCGTACGCTTGAAGAGCCGGGCGGTTTGTTACCGTAATGTCGAGGCGATGATTTCCACCAGGTTGAGTTGCGTGAATGGTTTGGACAGGCGCGGGAGCCTGGTCGCAAAGCCTTCCAGCCGCTCGGCGTAACCCGTGGCGAGGATGATCGGCAGGTCGGGCCTGATGCTTCGGATCGCCTGCGCCAGTTGCGCACCGTTCATTTGCGGCATGGCCATGTCGGTAATGACCAGGTCGATGACCTGTTCGCTGTCGAGCACTGTCAGCGCTTGAGCCCCGGATACCGCACTGATCACCTGATGCCCCAAATCTTCGAGCAACAGGCAGGTACTGGTCAGCACCAGGCTGTCGTCATCCACCACCAGTACGCACAGACGAGGCACCGGCGGTGCGGCTTCCTCCTGGGCAGGCTTGGCGATCGAACCCTGCGTCGCGACGGGAATCCACAGTTCGGCCGTGGTGCCCTTGCCCTTCTGGCTCTTTAGAATGAATCGCCCGCCCAATTGTTCGATGAAGCCATGCACCATCGACAATCCCAGCCCCGTACCTTTGCCGACCCCTTTGGTGGTGAAGAACGGGTCCATCGCCACGGCGAGTGTGGCGTCGTCCATGCCCTCCCCGGTGTCATTGATGCTCAGGCAAACATAACGACCTGTCATTGGCCTGAGCGAGGAATGATCGCCGGCGTCTTCAGAACGGGCGCTGATCAGGAGCTTGCCGCCATGGGGCATGGCGTCGCGGGCATTGGTCGCCAGGTTCAGGACTGCCAGTTCGAGCTGGTTTTTGTCGGCCCAAACAGGCTCGATCGTTTCCGTAAAACGGGTTTCGAGGACTACGGAAGGCCCGAGGGAACTGCGCAACAGGCCGGTGATGCCCTCCACCAACGTCGGTATCTCGACGGACTCGGTCTTCAGTTCCTGTCGCCTGGCAAAGGCCAGCATGCGCTGGGTCAGCGCCACTCCGCGCAAGGCGCCTTGAGTGGCGTTGTCCAGCAATCGGGTGATCTTCGAATCGTCCCCGATTCGCTTGCGCACGATTTCCAGATTGCCAAGGATCACCGTCAACAAATTGTTGAAGTCATGGGCAATCCCCCCGCTCAATTGCCCGATGGCTTGCATTTTCTGCGCTTGGAAAAGCGCCTCACGGGTTTGTTCGAGCGCCTGCTGAGCGCGGGTCGCTTCAGTGATATCCCGGGTGATCTTGGCGAAACCGAGCAACGTCCCGGTATCGCCCCAGATCGGATCGACCACGACATGCGCCAGGAACCGCGTGCCGTCCTTGCGCACTCGCCAGCCTTTGTTCTCGAATCGCCCCTCACGGATGGCAATGTCCAGCGTGCGCTTCGGTTCACCGGCTGCGCGGTCTTCCGGGGTGTAAAACATCGAAAAATGCTGACCGATCACTTCTTCGGGCAAGTAACCCTTGATGCGCTGGGCACCAGGGTTCCAGTTGGTCAGCCGTCCGTCAGCGTCGAGCATGTAGATGGCGTAGTCCGTGACACTTTGCACCAGCAGCCGGAACTGCTGTTCGCTTTGCTTGAGCACTTCTTCAGCCATTTTGCGGTCGGTCAGGTCCCGGGTGATCTTGGCAAACCCCAGCAACTTGCCCGTCGAATCGAGGATCGGATCGATCACCACATGGCACCAGAAATGCGTACCGTCCTTGCGCACCCGCCAGCCTTCCCCCTCGAATCGCCCTTCGCGAATGGCGGTGTCCAGGGCTCGTTGGGGCATCCCCTTGAGACGGTCCTCCTCGGTGTAGAACCGCGAAAAATGCTGACCGAGGATTTCCGCTTCCTCATACCCTTTGAAGCGTCGAGCGCCGGCATTCCAACTGGTAATGATGCCGTCGGGATCAATCATGTAGATCGCATAGTCAATCACCGCATCGATCAACAGGCGAAAGCGCCCGTCCTCGATGGTGCTGGCTTTGCCTCGATCTTCGTTCATTGAGCCCTCACGTCGTGATTGTTTTTTGAGGAGTATGCGACAAACCCGGGGTTTGGAAAGCCGAAATGCCCCGCTCGACGCAAAGTCTTATCGGTTTGTGTATCTGACAATGCAGGCATACAAATCGTTGTATACGAAACTCGGAACCTGCTGGGTATGACCCGCGATCTTGAGCAGCGCCAGATGGCACTCCTTGATGATTTCGTGGTGACCATTCACCGCAAAAACAGGGTTATCAATAATCCGCGAGTAAACGATGTGCTCAAAATGCCTCAGGGTTGTCGTTTTGGTCAGCGAACCGTCGGCATCCACGGTGTAAGTGCTCTGAGCCCGTATCGCCCGTTCTTTCAACACGCCGAATCCGCGTTCGTACACAGTGATTTGCGAACCGCTGATCGCCTTTGAAGCTGTCTCGATGGCCAGGATGATCGCTTGTGCATACCCCATGCTGGCAGCCAGTGTTGATCCCGTCAGAAATCTTTCCATTTCCTGGTTTTCGAGGCTGTTGAGTGCTCTCTTGATGCTCGACACATGAGCGAACTCTTGGGTGCAGCCAACGATATGAGTCTCGAATTGATAACCGGCGGCAGTTGCCGTCGGCGGAAAAGACGCGAAATCGAGGCTGTCGAATGCGCACTCCATGACGATGTTGTATTTGCCGACAAATGCCTGCGTAAAGATCATCGCGCTGACCTCACGTACAAACGCCTCTGTATGCTCATACGCATGCAGAACGCCAAGCTTGATCATCTCGGTGTAGTGAGGGTGTTTTTTCCGGTATTCGGGCAGGTACAGGCGCACGTAGTTTTTGTAGCGGCCCGAAGGCAGAAGACTTTTTTCAAGCAGATACGTTTTGCCAGATCCCTGCAGGCCGGCAACGATCAGCATTTTCGGGGTTGCCTCGGCCGTGATGCCGCTGAACAGCGTCGCTTTTATTTCATCGAATGACGCCGTGACCTGCTCTTGGGTGTACGTATAGTTCGGTGCTGCTGACATACCTTGATTTCCTTATCAAAGACTGGCTGAAAGTGATGATTGCCTCTATGAATAAAGCGGGCATTCGCCACTTGTTCAAATGCCTGAGTTTTTCAAGGTATGTCGATGTTTTTTAAGGTAAAAAATCCTACTCAGCCGAGAGCGAAATCGCTGGGGCAACCGACCACCAGCGCGGCAGCAGTTGCTTGACCTTGCTGTCGCCAAACCGGTCATCGATCAACATAACCACCCCCTCATCCTGCTGGGTGCGGATCACTCGCCCCGCAGCCTGCACCACTTTCTGCACGCCGGGAAACAGGTAGGTGTAGTCGTAACCGGCCCCGAAAATCGCGGCCATGCGATGTTTCAACTGTTCGTTGACCGGGTTGAGTTGTGCCAGGCCCAAGGTGGCGATAAATGCACCGATCAACCGCGCGCCGGGCAAGTCGATGCCTTCGCCAAATGCCCCGCCCAGCACTGCGAAGCCGACTCCCTGGCTGTGCGCGGTGAATTGATCGAGAAAATCCTGTCGCCGGGCTTCTCCCATGCCCCGCGATTGCGCCCACACAGTGATGTGCGGGTGTTTTTCGGCCAGCAACTGCGCCACTTGCTGCAAGTAATCGAAGCTGCTGAAAAACGCCAGGTAGTTGCCGGGGCGTTGACTGAACTGCCGGGCAATCAGCTCGACGATCGGCGCCAGGGACGACTGTCGATGGACGAACCGCGTAGAGATCTGACTGACGATATGGACCTTCAACTGGTCAGCGTGAAACGGTGATTCGACATCGATCCACACCGTGTTCGCCGGCGTCCCGAGGAGATCCCCATAGTAATGACGCGGGCTCAACGTCGCGGAAAACAGCACGGTACTGCGTGCGGCCGTCAGGCGCGGGCGGATGAAACCGGCAGGCACCACGTTGCGCAGGCACAGTTGCGAGAGCGACTTTTTGCGCTCGAGGTCCCGCTTGCTGATGTCGAACAGAAACTGTTCATCGAAGAGTTCGGCAACGCGGCAGAATTGCAGCATGTCGAAATAAAACGTCTGCAATGCACTGTCCAGGCCCTGCGGGTGATCATTGAGGTAATCGCCAATGCTCGCACTGCACGAGGACAGCGCCTGAAGCAATTTTTCCGGAGGCTTATCGTAGGCCTGATACGCACCAAGTTGCAGGTTATGCAGGGCGCTCCACTCACGATTGACCCGTTGCAGGGATTTTTTCAACGGCTCGGGCGCGGTTTTACGCACGCCGTTGAGGGCCGACTGGTCGAGACCGGCGCTGTACATCTGCCGGCCGCGCTCCACCAGGTTGTGGGCTTCGTCCACCAGCACCGCGACTTTCCAGTTATTGGCCTGGGCCAGCCCGAACAGCAGCGCACTGAAATCGAAATAATAGTTGTAGTCGGCGACCACCACGTCTGACCAGCGGGCCATTTCCTGGCTCAGGTAATACGGGCACACCGCATGTTTCACGGCCACCTCGCGCAAGGCATTCTGGTTCAACAGTGACAGCTCGCTGGCGGCCTGGCGCGCGGCCGGCAAGCGATCATAGAAGCCTTGGGCCAATGGGCAGGATTCGCCGTGGCAGGCTTTGTCCGGATGTTCGCAGGCCTTGTCCCGGGCGATCATCTCCAGAACCCGCAGCGGCGGCGCATCCGCGCTGTCGAGGATCACCTGCGCAGCATCGAGCGCCAGTTTGCGCCCCGGCGTTTTTGCCGTAAGAAAGAACACCTTGTCCAGTTGCTGCGGCGCCAGCGCCTTGAGCATCGGAAACAGCGTGCCAAGCGTCTTGCCGATGCCGGTCGGCGCCTGCGCCATCAGGCACCGGCCGGTGCTGACCGCCTTGAACACCGACTCGGCCAAATGCCGTTGGCCCGGACGAAAGCCTGCGTGGGGAAACGCCAGTTGCTGCGCCGCGCCGTTGCGCGCCTCGCGATGGGCCATTTCCTGTTCGGCCCAATGCAGGAACAGTCGGCAATGCTGCTCGAAGAACTCCTGCAATTCTCCAGCGCTGAAGGCCTCGACCAGACAGGTTTCCTTTTCGCTGACGATGTCGAAATACACCAGCGCCAGGTTGATCTGTGCCAGGCCCAGTTTCTGGCACATCAACCAGCCATAGACCTTGGCCTGCGCCCAATGCAGTTGACGATGGTTAGCCGGCTGTTTGCTCAAGTCCCCGCGATAGGTTTTGACTTCTTCCAGGCAGTTTTGCGCCGGGTCGTAGCCGTCCGCCCTGCCCTTGACCTTCAACGTCTGGTACAGACCTTCAAGCGCGACCTCACTCTGGTAACCCTCGCTACGCCGGGACGCCACCGTACGGTGGCCGACGATCCCCTCCAGTGCCGTCGGCGAGGGCGTGAAGCGCAGGTCGAGGTCCCCGACCTTGGCGGTGAATTCACACAACGCCCGCACCGCGATGCTGTAGCTCAAGCGCCCTGCTCCGCCCACTGCACGTAGCAAACAGCAATCGGCATCTGGTGTTCATGGCAGAACTCGAGCCAGCGCAACTGGTTGTCCTGCAGGCGATCACCGGGGCCTTTGACTTCGATCATGCGGTAGGTCTTGTGCTGCGGCCAGAACTGGATCAAGTCCGGCATGCCGGCGCGGTTGGCCTTGATGTCCAGCAGCAGGCGGTTGAACCAGTGTTTGAGGTGCTCAGCGGGCAGGCAATCGAGGGCCTGTTCAAGCAGTGGTTCGCTCAACGCGCCCCAGAACACGAAAGGCGACTGCACGCCCCACTTGGCGGTGTACCGCTCACGGATGGTCTGGCGGTAACGTCCGTCATCCAGCTCGGCGAGGCAGGCCTGAAACAGGTCGGCCCGGCGCGCCTGGAAGTCTTCATTGAGCAAATCCGCCGGCCCGCGCTGGAACGGGTGGAAAAACGCCCCCGGTAACGGCGCAAAGATTGCCGGCCAGCACAGCAACCCGAACAACGAGTTGATCAGGCTGTTTTCGACGTAATGCACCGGCGCCGATTCCTCCGCCAGATGCGCCTGAACGTAAAACTCCACCGACAGCGTCGGGTCGGTTCTAGGCAGTTGCAGATCGAGACGCTGCATTTCCCGTGGAGAGGATCGTTTCACTGCCGGCCCGCCGAGTTTGCGCCGCAGCCTGGGCACCACTCGCAGTAATTGCTGTTGTTCGGCGGCGCTTTCCGGCGATTGCCCGGCAGCAACGGCCAGGTCCATGGCCAACTGATACTCGCCGCAGCGCTCCAGCACACGAATCAACCGCGACCGTGCGCCAGGCCAGGCGCACTCGCGGTATATGCCCAGGGCATTGGCAAAATCCGCCACGCGTTCGCAGTGCTGACCGATCTGGAACAGCAATTTGCTGCGCCGTATTTGCAGCCAGGGATTGCTCAGCGCCAGCCCGTTAATCTGCCCGACAACCGTCGCCACCGCTTCACCGGCCTCGAACTGCTGCTGACAGTCATGGAGAAACAGGCAGGCGTCCACGTCCTCGCGACTGCGCAAGCCGCGGGATTCGGCGCAGAACTCGACTTTTTCATAGGTAAAAATGCCAAGGTCGGCAAGCACGAACTCCGACCAGTCCTGGTAAAGGTTGCCGAAAAACATCAGGCGCAGGCGATCGCACAAGCCCATGATAGTCAGGCTGAACAACCGATCATCCAGTGGCGCGCACCACTGATTGAAGGGTTGAACCTCGGGAAACCGTTCGCTCAATGCAGGCAGCCAGTCGGACTTTTTCCCTTTGGGCTGATCGATGGCGGCACCGAAACATTGAAGGATTTCGGCCTTGAGCAACGCCTCGAACACCTCGTCGAGCGGCAGCGGCGACTGCTCATCGATCCAGCCCTGGGCCAGCAGCGGCTCAGCGGCCATGGCAATGTCGCCGATCTCGACGTAATGCAGTTTGCTCGCCCTGAAGTGAACGCCCTTGCGCATGACCATCCGGACCAGGAGCGCACGGGGTTCCCGGGGCAGTCGATTGAACTCACGGATGAAGCATTGCTCCTCGACACTCAATACATCGGCATAACGATGTTCAAGCCAATCAAGCACTTGCATGAAGTTGTTCAAGTAATAGAACGGATCGTCGAGGGGATTTGTGGTCACAGGGAAACAGGGCCGCGGCGTACGAGTACTGGTTATGCGTACAGATACCAGCTACGACCCGTCCGGTGCAAACGGAAAAGGATAAGCGGCGGCGCGATCCGGTTTTTTTTGGGTGGCCCATCGAACTTTCTGGGGATCCGTCGCACCAACGGCGGTAGAAGTGCAGCGGCGATTGAAGGATTTGAAGCAGTCGCGCTGATTTTTGGAGGATGAGAGGTGGTTATGAATATCAAGACACTGGGTTTGCCACTGGTAGCGGCAGCCCTTCTGGCCCTGGCCGGTTGCTCGACGCCAACGGTGGTGACACTGCAGAACGGCACTCAATATTTGACCAAGGACATGCCAAAAGCCAATACCAAAGAAGGCTTTTACGAGTTCGAAGATATTTCCGGGGCGAAAGTGAAGGTCAAGGTTAATGACGTGGCCACGGTTCGCAAGGAAGACTGAAGACCGCGTTATCGTTCATCGCCGGCAAGCCGGCTCCTACAGGTCATGCGTCGTTCATGAAAACACCGATAACCTGTAGGAGCCGGCTTGCCGGCGAAGAGGCCCTTACCGGCGCCACATCACCTTCATGCGATGACGACATTGGCCAGGCTATCCAGCCCAACCCCGACCAGCGTCACCGAATCACCGCCAAACGTCAGCACCGTGTCTTGCCCCACAACCGTGGCATGGGCGCGTACGTCATCATTCGGCGCCACCCCCTGAACCCCGAGAAACACCAGTTTGTCGTTCGCCTGATAACCCACGATCCGATCCTGGCCAAACGCGCCACTGAACAGGAACGTATCGATCCCGCCACCCGCCTCCATCAGGTCATTTCCTGCCCCGCCCACCAACACGTCGTTGCCTTGGCCGCCCACCAGATGGTCGTTGCCGTCCAGACCAAACAACCAATTACCGCCGGGATGCGCCTTCAACGTATCGGCCCCTGCTCCGCCCTTCAGCGTGGACGCGTACTGCGTCAGGTCATTGCCCACCGCAAGGCCGTTGGCGGTGACCTTGTGGGTCACGTCATCCTTGAACAGCCCCCAGAGGAACCCCGGCTCCTTCGTGACAATGCTGCCGATGTCGCGGGTGATGCTGATGCCGCCCTGCGCATCGCGGATGTACAGGTTCCCCGCGCCGTCATTGGCGAAATCGAAGTTTTTCACTGACTGCTGCAGATCCAGCACGTTACTGCCCTTGCCACCCAGCACGATGTTGTAGCCGCCGCCGTCGCGGAAGGTGTCGTTGCCGTCGCGGCCTTCCAGGTAATCATTACCCTTGCCGCCCTGGATCAGGTCGTTGCCGTCGCTGCCAATGATGAAGGTGCTGCCCTTGTGGGTTTCGGCGTTGCGATTGAGGTCCTGAACCCAGGTGCTGCTGCGCGCCGGGTCAGAGAGGTTGGCAACAATGACGGTCGAGTCCTTGCTGGTGAGGTCGTAGAACTTCGACTCCAGCACCCGCGTCATGCCATCGCCATACCCCGTGGGCAGGTGGGAAATCCAGGTCGGAATATTGAGGATGGAATACGGCAGCACATTCCACGCCGTCGAGGCGTAATGATCGTTGAAGCTGACAATGTTGTTGGTCGCCGAGTCCTGATGCGCATCGTGCACGCCCAGCGACGACAGGTTGAAGGACGAGCCGTCGAGCGCGCGGAACACCGGGTCATTCTCATAACCGACGTTCAGCACTTTATCGGTGCTGCTTTGCGTCGGTGAGGCGTAGGCAATGTAGTTGGCATCCTTGTAGAACCCGGCCCACTTGTCGTTGCTCAGGTCCGCCAGGCTATTGACCGCCAGCCCGCCAAGGCTGTGACCACTGACCAGCACGTCCTTGCCCGACAAGCCATTGGCCCGGGCAAACGCGGCAACATCGGCAAGCAAGTCGCCGAAGGCCTCGCCCACGTAGTTTTTCGCGTAATCCTTGGGGCCCAACGCGGCCAGCACGTCGTTGATCACGTCGGCGATCGAATCGCTGATCAGGCTCTCCCGAGGTCCACTGGTGCCGCGAAAGGCCACGCCGATTTCGCTGAGATGGCCCTGCGCATCGTATTTTCCGAGGATCTCCACTTGGGCGCTGGCGTACCCGGCCTTTTCGCCGAAGAACGTACCGCGTGCATCAACTTTGCCGTCGTAACCCAGCTGCGCAGCGGTGATCGGCGTCCAGCCGGCTTTCTGCACCGCCGCCAGCGCGGCTTTTTCCGAATCCGGGTTCCACGGCACGCCGGGAATCACGCCCTGGGAGTCAGTACCGCCAATCAACGCGGTCACCAGCGTCGCCGGCAAACCCAGGCCGAAGCCATTGTGCTGATAACCGGTGGCAAAGCCGTTATCGAGGTTGTGATAGGAGTACAGCGTGATCGCCATGGCGTCGGTGAACAACGCCTTTGAATCTGCTGTGCCGAAGTTTTTGTAGTCGTACACACCCATGGTAAAGCCTCTCTTTTGTTGGAATTGTCAGAGATCTTTCCGGCGTTCCTTCGGGCCTTGCCCAAATGCTTCGTCAACCTTGGCCAGGTCTTGCTCGTTCAAGGTGCCGGCGTAGTAATGCAACTTGGTCCATGCCATCAAATAGTCGTAGCGGCTTTGCGCGAGATCGCGACGTGTGGTGTAGAGCTGCTGTTCGGCGTTCAGCGCGTCGAGGTTGACCCGCTCACCGCCGAGAATGCTCTGCCGGGTCGACACCACCAGCGCTTCGGCGGACGTCAGTGCTTTCTGATAGGCCCGCAGCTTGTTCACCCCCGACAGGCACGCGCTGAACTGGCGACGCAACTCGATCAGGGTTTCCCGTGTCTTGCCGTCCAGTTCGTATTCGGCCTGCTCCATGGCGCGGCTGGCCTGACGGGTCGACGCCGAGACACCGCCACCGGCGTACAGCGGGACGTTGACTTCGATGCCGATGGTGTTGGTGTCGTAGCGCTGGTTGTAGGTGTTGCCGCTTTCCGATTCGTTCTGGCGCACCGTTGCGTAGGCGCTGACTTTGGGCAGGTGCCCGGCGCGATTGCGCTCCACCTCGTAGCGCGCCACTTCCAGCGCCTGACGTTGCGAGGCCAGGGCCGGATTGTTGGCGACCGCCATCTCATGCCAGGTGTCGTAATTGGCCGGTTGCAGGGTGAAGGTCTGGAACTGCTGATCCAGCGGCGCTAGATCGCTGATGTCGACGGCCGGCACGCCGATCAGCGCGCCCAGTTCTCGCAGGGACGCGTCCTGTTCGTTGCGGGCTTCGATTTCTTCGGCGATTGCCAGCTCGTAGCGTGACTCGGCTTCGAGGATGTCGGTGCGCGTGCCCTCGCCCTGACGGAACAATTGCTCGTTCTGCCGGAACTGTTGCTCGAAGGCTTTCTTCCTGGCCTGGGCGATGTCGATCTGGTCCTGGGCGAACAGCGCCTGGGTGTAGTTCTCCAGCACCCGCACCAGCAATTGCTGGCTCTTGCCGCGAAAGTTCTCATCGGCGAACAGCGACTGCGCCACGCCTTTGCGGTACGTCGCGTAGGCCTCATAGTCCAGCAGCGGTTGTTGCAGGGTCAACGACGAACCGTAACTGCTGTAGTTGCGGTCATCGCTCTGGTTTTGCCCGCGCTCGTTGAGGTAAGTGACTTTGGAGGTGTTGCGGCCCTTGTTGTAGTTGTAACCCAGTTTCGGCAGCAGCCCGGCACGGCCGATCGCGCGGTTTTCAAGGCCGGCGTCGCGCTCCTTGATCGCGCCGAGGAACACCGGATCATTGCGCAACGCTTGCTCGTAGAGATCGAACGGCCCCATGGCCATTGACGGGTTGCAGGTCAGCAGCACGAGGCTCGCCGCGAACACAGACAGCTTATTCATACAGCGCAACATCCTTATTCCTCGGTCAACGCGGAACCTGCCCGATCGAGCAGCGGCTTGAACAGATAGTTGAGGAGCGAACGTTCACCGGTGCGCACGAACATTTCCGCGGGCATGCCGGGCTTGATCACCAGGCCGTTGAGTTTTTCCATGGCGTGTTCGCTGACGCTGCTGCGCAGTACGTAATACGGAGCGCCGGTTTTCTCATCGACCATCTGGTCGGCGGAAATCAGGCTGACTTCGCCGGGAACCCGTGGCGTGCGGCTCTGGTTGAACGCGGTGAACAAAATGTCCACCGGCAAGTGCGTACCGACCTTGTCGATCAGGTTGATCGGCAGATGCCCTTCGACTTCCAGGCGAGTGCCCTGCGGAACGATTTCCAGCAGGGTTTCGCCCTGGCGCACCACCGCGCCTTCGGTATGCACCCCAAGGTTGACCGCGATGCCGTCGGCGGTGGCGATGATTTCGCTGTGCTGCAAGTCGAAACCGGCGGAGGTCAGTTGCTCCTCCAGCGTCACGCTTTTGAGCTGCGCGTCGGCCAGCTGGGTGCGGACTTCTTTCTGGTACTCCTCGATGTGTTGTTGCAGTTTCAGCCGCGATTCGAGGATGCCCTGCTCCACCCGGCCGCTTTCGCCGGTGTTTTCTGCCAATTGTTGTTGCACCTGCGACAGTTGGCGCTGGTACTCCATCAGCCGATTTCGCGGGATGTAGCCGTTGTCCGCCAGCGGCTGAAGGTTGCTCAGTTGCTGTTGCAGGGAACTGGCCTGGGCGGTCAAGTCCGAGCGTGCGCGGCGCATGCCGGCCAGTTGCGCGCCAGCGCCTTCGATGCTGGCGCGCAAGGCAGCCTGCTCGCGGGAAAACGCTTCACGGCGGCTGCTGAATAACTGCCGCTGGCCTTCCAGTACCAACGCCAGACGCGGGTCGGGATCGTTGCTCAGTTCGGCGGAAAAACTCACCTGCTTGAGGTTGTCCCGTTCGCTTTGCCAGCGCGCCAGGCTGGCCCAGGCCATGCGGTATTGCGCTTGCAGGGATTGCACGTCGGCGGCGACTTGGGTCTGGTCGAGTTGAAACAGCGGCTGCCCTTGCTTCACCGCTTGACCTTCGCGCACCAGAATCCGGCTGACCACCCCGCTGCTCATCGATTGCACCGCTTTGCGCTTGCCCGAGACCACCACGGTGCCTTGCACCGGAATACCTTGGTCGAGCGGCGCCAGGCTGGCCCAAGTGAAGAAACTGCCGGCGCCGACGATGGCCAGAATCCAGCCCATGCGCGCAAAAAAACGCGCATCGCGCTCGGGGCGTTCGGCGATGTAGTCGTGTTCCATGTTGGCTTCGTTGAGGTTGCTCATACGCCCGAACTCCTTGTCGAGGGCTGATACTGCCGGCTCATGCTCAGCCCACCCGGTGCCTGCGCAGGCTTTTGTTCCTGTGCACCGGAAAGCGCCTTGAGCACGTCCTGGCTCGGGCCGAACGCTTGCAAACGACCGTCGTTGAGCACCAGCAACTTGTCGGCCTGGGCCAGCGCCGAAGAGCGGTGAGTCACCAGGATCACGCTGGTGCCCTGGGCCTTCATGTGCGAGATGGCACTGGCCAGCGCCGCTTCGCCGACGGTGTCGAGGTTGGAGTTCGGTTCGTCCAGCACCACCAGGCTCGGCTTGCCGTACAAGGCACGCGCCAGTGCCACGCGCTGTTTCTGACCGCCGGACAAGCCACTGCCGTCCTCGCCAAGCAGCGTGTCGTAACCCTGAGGCATGCGCAGGATCAGTTCATGCACACCCGCCTGTTGCGCGGCTGCGACGACGGTATGCGGATCGGCCTCACGGAACCGGGCGATGTTTTGCGCGATGCTGCCGCTGAACAGTTCGATGTCTTGCGGCAGATAACCGATGTAGGGACCGAGTTCGTCGCGATTCCAGCGATGGATATCGGCACCGTCGAGGCGCACCGTGCCACCAAGGGTCGGCCAGACGCCGACCAGCACTCGGGCCAGGGTCGATTTGCCGGAACCGGAAGCGCCCAGCACGCCGAGCACTTCGCCGGCATCCAGGCTGAAATTGACCAGGTGCAACGTCGCACCACGCTGCCCCGGAGGACCGGCGCTGACCTGTTCAAAACGGATGTGGCCCTTCGGTGCCGGCAGCGCCATGACGTCGTCGCTCGGCGGGAAGGCTTGCAGCAACGCATCGAGACGGCGGTAAGCGAGCTTGGCGCCGCTCCACTGTTTCCAGACCGCGATCAATTGATCGATGGGGCTCAGGACGCGGCCCATCAGGATCGAACCGGCAATCATCATCCCGGCGGTCATGTCGCCCTTGATCACCAGCAGCGCGCCCAGACCCAATACCAGGGATTGCAGGCACAGCCGCAGGGTTTTGCTCAGGGAACTGATGACCGCGCCGGTGTCGCTGGCCTTGTTCTGCTGGCCGAGGAAACGCGAATGCACCTGGAACCAGCGATGACGCAAGGCGCCGAGCATGCCCATGGCTTGAATGGTTTCAGCGTTATGCAGGTGACTGGTGGCCATCTGGCTGGACTTCTGGGAGAAAACCGCCGCGTCTCCCAAAGGCTTTTTGGTCATGGCCTCATTGAGGCACGCCAGCCCGATCAGCACTACCGCGCCCGCTGTGGCAAACACGCCGAGCCAGACGTTGAACAGATAGATCACGAGCAGGTACACCGGGAACCAGGGGGCATCGAAGAAGGCGAACAGCGCCGGGCCGGTCACGAACTGGCGAATGTGAGTCAAATCCCCCAGCGACTGCCCGGCGTTGCCTTCGCCCCTGAACAAATTGCGCTCGAAAGCGGCCTGATAAACCCGCAGGTTGAAGCGGCGCTCCAGTTGGCTGCCGATACGAATGACGATAAAACTGCGAATAATCTCCAGCAAGCCAATAAACGCAAAGAACCCCACGACCATCAGCGACAACATGGCCAGCGTGGTTTCATTTTGCGATGACAGCACCCGGTCATAGACCTGGAGCATATATATAGAGGGCACTAACATCAGAATGTTGATTAGCGCCGTAAAACAACCGACGCTGATCAGAATGCTCTTGTAATCACCCAGCGCCCTTATTAACGGCGTGGAAACCGGGTTATTCGCCATCTTCATGGGCTCTTCCTGAGGTGTTATCCCTCGCCTGCCTGACGAGGTCGTTACTTACACTTTAATAACAACTTGGCGCATCTCGATTAATCAAGCGGATGCTCAAGTATTATGATCAGCCCGGACTTTGAAGTGCCTCGATACAGCCCGTCGCGCTGACGACTGAAAAACACAATCTTCGACCCTTCCTTGCCGGTGAGCGCGATGCCGTCGGGCTCCGGGAACCAGCCGACCGGTTGCTCCTCCAGCCATTCGACGAGGCACTCTGTGCCGTCGCCCAACGTCTGGTTGGCTTTGAATTCGAGGGGGCAAACGATCGACGGGTTGTCTTGCTGCGTCACCCGCCATTTTCCCGCCAGCTCCGACGGGTCTGCCAGCTTCAGGCTGCTTGCCATGGCTACATCTCCAAAAAACATCATGAGCGCGGCTAACAGCCACACGTTTGTTTTGCAGGTAAAAGCGTTACAAATCATAGGCGTTTCACTCAGGGTCGTGGCTCAAGTGACAAAGGGCGGCGCATCGGCGCCGCCCTCCTTTTGCCTTGAATCAGGCCACGATGTCCGAGTACGCCGCCTGGCCGACGGTGCTGACCAGGAAGTCCGCCACGCCATGCCCGGAGAAGTCCACTGACAGCAGGCTGTTACCACCTGAGGTCGTCAGCACTGCATCGCCCGCCGCACCCGTGAATGCGCTCACGAAATGCAGGCCTGCACCGTTGGTGATGCCGGTCAGGTCGATCTTGTCGAGGCCGCTGACAAAATCGAGGATCTGGTCGACTGCACCCGGTTTGGAGTCGCTGCTGGCGGCGAACACGAAGGTGTCCGAACCGGTGCCGCCCCACAACTTGTCCGCACCGCCCGCGCCGTAAAGGATGTCGTTGCCGGCACCGCCCTTCAGCTCGTTGGAAACACCGTTACCGATCAACAAATCATTGCCCGAACCGCCAATGGCGTTTTCGACGGTGACGCCCTTGGCGATGGACACGTTACCCACCAGGCCGCCAACGTCGGAGAACGAGGTCTCATTGAGGTTGATCTTCTGGTTTTGGGTAAACCCGGAGAAATCCAGGGTGTCCTTGCCGCCCGCATCCCACACCGAAAACACGACCTTGTCCGCCGACGAAGACGCGCTCAGGAAATCGCGACCGGTGTTGGAGTTGAAGCCGTAAGTGGTGTCACCGGTGCGAGTGGTGGTGTTGGCGCCGTAGAGTTTCTGGATGGCCGCGATATCGTCGATCAACGGGCCCGACGCATAAGCTTCGACGCCGCCCTTGCTGAAGTTCTGGCTGGTATTGCTTTCACTCCAGTAACTCATGACGCTGTAGCCGCGGGTGTCTTGCCCGTAGGACGCGTCGTTGTAGGTCGGTGCGCCTTCACCGGCGTTGTAGTCGCCGGGGTGAGCCAGGCCAAGGGTGTGCCCGATTTCGTGGGTCAGGGTTTGCCGGCCGTAGTTGTTCAGGTCCGGGGTCTTGTTGGGCGTGTAGCTGCTGTTGATCAGGTACCAGGAAGTCCCGTCGTAACCTGCGCCCGTGCCAGGCAAATAAGCGAATGCCGCTGCGCCGTCCTGGCCGCCGCTGTAGTTGCCGAAAGTCATGTGACCGTCGCCGCCGGTGGCCTTTTCCGTGAAGGTGACATTGGCGACGTCGGCCCAGGATTGCAGGGCGAGCACGGTCTGGCCTTTCTGCTGGGCACTAAACTGACTGAACCCGGTAATCCCGTGCTTGTTCATGGTGCTCGACGAGGCCGAGGTCAGGAACGTGTAGGTCAGTTCGATTTTGCCGCTGCCGTCCTTGTCCTGGTAAGCAGCTCCGTCGCGCAGCAATTGGGTGGCTGCCTGATCGACGGAAAACGAGGGTTTGCCATTGACCGTCAGATTGCCGCCACGGTCATACTGATGGCTGAAACTATTGATCTGGTTGAACGCAGAACTGGGAGCCGCCAAGGCTTGAAATGGCTGGAATGCCTGTTCAGCGGAATCAATAGCGCTGTCTTTTACTTTCGACATAAACACACTTCCTTGTTTTGCTATGGAACAGTTTTTTTAGATAGCAACAATCTCTGGCGAGATCGTCCTATCACTCGCCCAATGAAGGCGAAAGAAAACTGACACAATTTGAAATCAATCGTCCACTACTTTTTTGGCGTCAAGTTTGCGCACTTCAGAATATGCCCGAAAACAATAGGCGTGATTAGAAGTCGGCGTATCTAAAATAGTGAGCCAGCGTTATTGTCGGACAATCTACAATTTAAATATTAAATAAAAGTAAGTTGCCGGGATCAAAATCGTCCGACTATTGGCGTTTTGATTCGCGCACTTCCATGGGTAAAAATTAGACTTTTCGAAGAATGAGACCACACTGAATACCGGGTTAACTTTCTTCGCGGACCTCATGAAATGATCCGGGTGAAGTCGAGATGAAAAGGGTCACGCCCTTGTGGGTCGCGCTCATTACCGCCAGTGCCTGTGCGGCAACGAGCCTGTGCGCGAATGCCGGGACTACTACGGTCCTGGCAACCAGCTTCGACTGCGCCAGGGCCAGCGCTGCAATCGAGAAGCTGATCTGCCGCACCCCACAACTGAAGCAGATGGACATTGAACTGACGCGCCTCTATCGCCTCGCGCTCACAGACGATCATTCCGTACCGCGGCCTGACAAAGTCGAGATCGAACAACGGTTCTGGGTGGACGCCCGCAATCGCTGCTCTGCCGAGGCGGAGCCCAAGGCCTGCACGATCCGCAGTTATGCCGAGCGTGCGCATCAGCTACGGCAGGGCTCAGTGATTGCACGAACCAAGGATCCAAGCAGGCTCACTGACGGCCCGGTAGCCTTTCGTTGCACCGGACTCAACGCGTTGATCGCCGTCACTTACTTCAATGTCGAGCCGCGTGTCGTGTACCTGAAATGGGCGAATACCTCTGCCACCCTTATCCAGGTGCCAAATGATTCCGCAACCCAATTCAACGGCAAGGATTACCGGGGGAGCTACAGCTTCTTGCAGAACGGCAGCGATGCCTTGTTCCAGATACCCGGCTCGGGGCAAATGAGTTGCACGGTCGAGCCGGTCGGCTGATTGCGCAACGGGACATCCTGTCCCGATGCGTTGGTGCAACCTGTCAGCTGCCCGTGCGAATCTTGTTCCACACCCGTGTCCGTATCCGGTCGATGTTCAGCGGCATCGCTTCCAGCGCGAACAGTTTTCCCATCATTTCCGGGCTCGGATAAACCTTGGTGTCGTTCTTGATTGCCGGGTCGATCAGGCTGTCAGCCTGTTCGTTGCCATTGGCGTAGTGCACGTAGTTGCTGATGCTGGCCATGACGGCCGGGCGCAACAGGTAGTCCATGAAGGCGTAGCCGGCTTTCTCGTCCGGGGCGTCGGCGGGCATGGCGACCATGTCGAACCAGATGGCGGCGCCTTCCTTGGGAATCGCATAGCCGATGTCCACGCCGTTCTTGGCTTCCCTGGCGCGGTTTTCGGCCTGCAGGATGTCGCCGGAGAAACCGACCGCCACGCAGATGTCGCCGTTGGCGAGGTCGCTGGTGTATTTGGACGAGTGGAAATAGCTGACGTAAGGCCGGACTTTCATCAGCAGCGCTTCAGCCTTCTTGTAGTCTTCCGGGTTTTTGCTGTGATGCGGCAAGCCCAGGTAGTTCAGCGCGGCCGGCAGCAGCTCGGGCCCGTTGTCGAGGATAGCCACGCCGCACTTCTGCAGTTTTGCCATGTTTTCGGGTTTGAAGATCAGGTCCCAGGAATCCACGGGCGCGTTATCGCCCAGCACCGCTTTGACCTTGGCAATGTTGTAGCCGATGCCGGTGCTGCCCCACAGGTACGGAAAGCCATGCTCGTTGCCCGGGTCGTTGGTTTGCAGGGTTTTGAGCAGTACCGGGTTGAGGTTCTTCCAGTTCGGCAACTGGCTCTTGTCGAGCTTCTTCAGCGCCCCGCCCTCAATCTGCCGCGCCATGAAGTGGTTGGACGGGAACACCACGTCGTAACCGGATTTGCCGGTCATCAACTTGCCGTCGAGGGTTTCGTTGCTGTCGTACACGTCATAGCTGAAGCCGATGCCGGTTTCTTTCTGAAAGTCTTTGGTGGTGTCCGGGGCGATGTAGTCCGACCAGTTGTAGATCTTCACGGTGTCGGCGGCGTGACTGAGGCTCACTACGAGCGCCAGGGGAGCGAGTGCCAGGGTCTTTCGGATCATGAGTGGATTCCTGTGTGAGTTTTTGTTGGCAGGCAATCAGAGGATCAAAAAATCAAAACGTAGGTCTTGCGTACGGTTTCCTGGATGTCCCAGATACCGAGGCTGTTGGCTGGCAACATCAGTGCGTCGCCGGCTTCTATGTGGAGGGTTTCACCGTCATCCGGGGTGAAGGTGCAGCGCCCCTGGATGAAATGACAGAATTCCTGGGCCACGATCTGCCGACGCCAACGGCCAGGGGTGCATTCCCAGACGCCGGTTTCGACACCGTCGTCGCGTTCGACGCTGGTGGTGGACGCCACCGCCACGGGAGTTCCCAACGGCACGGCGACCGGGTTTGATTCGTCCAGTTTCAGGGTTGCGGTGTTCTTGAACTGCGTGATGCCCATGGGAGTACCTGTCTATGGAGAAAGCGCCGATTACTGCATGAAACCTTCCATGAACCCGGCGACCCCGCTGGCCAGCTTGCGTCGCCAAGGCGCGGTAGCCGGGTTGGCCAGGGTCTGGTCTTCATGGACGAAGCTGCGGATGATCGCGTTGTAGCCGAGCCAGCGGCAGGGCTCCGGTTCCCAGGGCTTCAGTGCATCGAGACCGCCCTGAGGGATGACCCATGGCTGGCGAACCAGCTCGGTATCGCGTTGCAGGATCAAGTCGGCCAAGGTCCGTCCACCCAGGTTGCTGGCACCAACGCCCTCCCCGCCATAACCGCCGGAAATCGCAATGCCGCTCGCTTGATCGCACAGCATGTGCGGCTTGAACCGCCGGGACATGCCGAGGTTGCCGCCCCAGCCATGGGTAATACGTACGTTCTTGAGTTGCGGGAAAAGTTCGCCGAACAGGTAACGCCGCAAGTCGACTTCACTGGCGGTCAGGTCGAAGTCATGGCGCAGCTTGCCGGCAAACTGATAGCCACCCCGCGCGCCGAACACCAGGCGGTTGTCCGCCGTACGCTGACCGTAAGTCACCTGGCGACTGTTTTCGCCGAACGCCTGCCCGTGGCTCAGGCCGATTTCGTCCCAAGTGGCGGCGGACAGCGGTTCGGTGGCGACGATCAGGCTTTGCACCGGCAACTGATAACGCCCCAGCGGAGGCAGCGTGGTCGCGTACCCTTCTACCGCCGGAACGATCCAGCGGCTGCGCACCATGGCCTTCGCCGTGCGCAGGCTGCCCGATTGCCAGTGGGTGACCGGACTGTTTTCGTAAATCCTGACGCCCATGCGTTCGACCGTCCGGGCCAGACCTCGCACCAACTTTGCCGGGTGCAGGGTCGCCACGTGCGGTGCATAGATACCGCCATAAGGCTTGGCGATTCTGATCTGTTGCGCCAACTGCTCGGGGCTGAGCCAGCGGTAATGGCTTTCCGTCAGGCCCTGGCCATACAGTTTGTCCAGATACTGTCGCAGGCTGGTTTCCTGTTCCGGATACCGCGCCGCGCAATACAGCGCCCCGCCTTTACGGTAATCGCAGGCGATGCCTTCTCGTTCGAGGACAACTTCAACTTCATCGGGAATGCTATGCAGCAGGTCATACGACGCCCGCCGCTGCCCGGCCGGTAAATCGGCGAGCAAGCGGTCTTCCCCCAGGAGGTTGCCCATCAACCAGCCGCCATTACGCCCGGAGGCGCCAAAACCGGCGGTCTGCGCTTCAACGATGGCAATGTTCAGGCCCGGCGCCAGGCGCTTGAGGTAGTACGCGGTCCAGAGCCCGGTGTACCCCGCGCCGATGATGGCGACGTCGACGTCAAGATCGTGTTCCAGCGCCGGACGCGCCAACAACGGCTCGTCGAGTTGATCCATCCACAAACTGATAGTGCGCCACGCCGGCATGCAAGACTCCGCCACTCAAACTTCGATGGCGTTGATCCTAGTGCGTGGGCTTAGAGGCTGTCTTGCGCGCGTGCACGCAAAGAAATTTGTTTGACGTAGGCCTTGGGCGACAGACCAGTGTGCTGGCGGAAACAGCTGTAGAACGCCGAGAGCGAATTGAAGCCGGCAGCAAACGCCAGATCGTCGATACGCAGTGGCGGCGCGGCGTTTTCCAGTGCGGCGAGCACATGTTGCAAGCGCGCCTGGTTAACGTAGCGGTAGAAACTCTGGCCCAGCACCTGGTTGAGCAGATAGGACATCTGATTGCGGCTGTACCCGCACGCCTTCGCCACCCGTTGCAAATCGAGCTCCGGGTCCAGATAGGGTTGCTGGTGCTGGAAGTACTGTTGCAGGTCCTGCGCCATGAAACTCAATTGACGCGGCGACAACCCGAGCCGGCTGACGGCCGGGCGTGCACTGTTTGTGGTTTTGCTGACGGGCTGCTCATGCACCAGCGAGGCGTATTCGTTGACACGCCAGATCAGACCGTCGCGGACGGTAATCGCCTCGCTGGCCCGAAATGACACCAACCCTTCACCACCGCGCAGAGTAATGCGGTACTGAATGAACGCGGTGTTGCCGTCCAGACGGATGCGGTCCGAGTGCTCCAGCGCTTCATCCGGATCGCGCGGCATGCTGCTGCGCACGTACTCGCGCAACTCGTCCAGCCCCATCACGCGGTTCTGGAAGAAGTCGCTGTACTGGATGTCCGGGTGATACAACGCCATGACACCGTCCAGGTCGCGGTGCTTCCAGCGCAGGTGATAGCGCATGACCGTCTCGCTCGTGGCCTGGGTTTGCAGCGGACCATCATCATCGGCATGCATAAAGGACTCGACGAGAAAAAGGCGAGCTTGCCGAAATTCCGCACCGGCTTCAATGAGCAAGCAGTACCGGCCTTTTGCTGAAAGGTCACAGCGCTGTGAGCCGAATCAAAAAAAAGCAACCAATTGCCAATCGGCCTGAAAAATCCACATTATTTTCACATGCGGGTGCTACTTTTAAAGACAGTCAACGGTTGAGCCAATGAAGGCTCTTCCCTCCTAACATGAGCTAACGGAAGCGCTCGATGAATCAGGCGGGCAACATATGAATAAAGGGTTCAGTAAAGTCACCTTTCCAAACGCCTGCCAGCTGATGCGCTGGCATTTTCATCCCATGGGTTTTGAGGCGAGCATGGACGCACCGGGCAGCATGATTGCCCGTCTTTTTGACCGTGCAACAGGCGAGACCATGATCGCCATTGCCGGCATTCCATGCGCCACTGTCATGAACGCAGCGGACGTAGAACGAATCATTGAAGCGGTGGAGGATGAGCTTGAGTCTTTCATTCCTCCGGTGGCCCTCAAGAGTTATGCCTGAAGGTTGAAGCGCAGCTGCCATAAAAAAGCCCACATCTTGTGGGCTTTTTTATGAGTACGGGTTTACGCCGATGTCTTGCCCCGGTGATCGGCAAAAAACGCCTTGCCCTTGCCGATCCGGTCGGAGGCCTTGGGCATGTTCGCCGCTTGGGTGTCCTGGCCATCGACATACCAGTAGCAATGGCTGACCGCCCGGGTGATGCCGACATAGGCCAGTCGCAGAATCTCGTCTTTTTGCGCGTTATCGTAAGCTTCGTTGTCGCCAGCCTTGCCCAGACCCGCCATGCAGTAGACCTGATTCTTGTAGGGCGAACTGGTCAGGTGCTGGCAGTCTCCCAGCAGAAACACCGCGTCGGCCTGAAGGCCCTTGGCGCTGTGATAGGTCAACTGCTTCAGTCGTCGTGACTCGTACGGCAAGCTAGAATCAACATTAACTACAGGCTGAATATGCTCTTCTATCAATGACTTATCGCTGCTTTTTCGATAAAGCATCAAGATTGTATCGCCCTGCCTGTAGTGTTCCATCAACCGCTTGGCCAAGCCTTGATCATCCCGATCGAGCACGTTGACTGGCAACAAAGCCTTCGACTCGCCACTGGCTTTGGCCTTCTTGCCGGCGATGGCCGGCGCGGCGCGTACGATGTGTTCGGCGGCATCGATGATGTGTTGATGGCTGCGATAGTTGTCGCTGAGCATGACCTTGGTCGTGCTCGGCGACGGGAACTCCTTGTTGAACTCCATAAAATACGTCGGCGAACTGCCGCGCCATCCATAAATGGACTGCCAGTCATCACCCACGCACAGCAGCGACGAACGCTGAGCGCCGCGTCCCACGTGCATGGCCGGGCCGCGACTGCGAATCTCGGCGAGGCTGGCGCGAATCCAGGAAACAATCTGCGGCGAGACGTCCTGAAACTCGTCGATCATCAGGTGCGACAACGGTCGCAGCAGTTCATCGCTCAACAGCTTCTGGTTTTCCGGGGAATGCTCGCTGAACAAGGCGAACATGCGGTTGTAGGTCATCACCGGAGGCTTCTGATCCAGCAGATGATCTTCCAGGGCTCGCCAGAACAGGCTCAAGGCCTCGAAGAAAAACCGGTCCGGGTCGTCCTTGGCGAAGCTCATCTGGCCCACGGCATTCGGAACATCCAGGCCAAGGTTTTCGATAAACCCGGCCGCCGCGACAAAACAGTCCAGCAACGGCGCGGAACCGAGCTCGCCCTTGACCTTGTAATCAAACCCCGGCCCGGCGCTGGCATCGCCCGCAAGGGAGGCCAAAACACGCTTTGAAGTTTCATAACTATCTAGCCATATCAAAGGCTTACGGCAGAAAACTTGAAACAGGGTTCGCTTTACCGCCCATTCCGCACGGACGCTGAGCTTGGCATTCGGGCGGCTGACCTGCGGGTTTTCCCGAGGATCGAAACCCAGCACGACCCACGCGTCCAGGCTCGGGATATAGCCATGACAATGAAAGGTCGAGCCGTTGATATCAAACGACTGGCGATTGGGCTCGATGCCTTTGATGGGCCAGGCACCCGCGCGAAACCACAAATCTTCAATCAAGTCGCACAGTTCTTCATCACGCTTGGCGGCCAGTTCGGTCACGGCCATGCGCTTTTGCACGTCCGGGTGATCGCGCTCCAGCTCCTTGAGCTGCAAGGCATGGCGCGACAAAGGTTTGATCAGTTCGCGAAAGCGCTCATCACGCGTGTGCAGGTTGTGATAGCAGGCGTTGAGCTGCTGACGCTGGGCGTCGTTGATGCGCAAGTCGAAAGGATTGCTATCGGCCTCATCATCAGCGCCTTGCACACGGTTGCTGAGGTTTTCGAACGCTTGCAGCCGCTCGAAGCCCGGCAGGCTGCGCACCATGGGCAGGATTCGCGAATGGAAGGTGCGCACCAGGTCCCGCGCCTCCTTGAAACCGAGCGGCCGCCCCCAGAGCGCAAACATCTCGATCAGTTTGTTGATGAAGTCCTTGCGTGACTCCCGTGTAAAGGTCACGACGGTCATTGAGCTCAGCTCGAAGCCCAGATAGTGGGTCAGCAGCAAAATACGCAGCACCAGGGTGGTCGACTTGCCCGCCCCCGCGCCGGCGATGACCGACGTCGATGGCGTATCGCTGAAGATCATTTTCCACTGCGCGGCGCTGGGTTGAGCGTGCGGCGCGAGCAAACGAGCGACATCGGCCTTCATGCGCTTCTTCAGCTCGGCGCTCAATGGCAGGCGCCAGTCGTCGAACAGGTTGTCATCGACGTTGGGGGGCCGGTGTTCGGTGGAGCGCGAGTCACGAATCAGCAACACCTGCCGACCTTCCTCCAACCCTTCGAGCTTGCCTTCCTTATAGCCGTAATCCACCCCGGCGCTGTGACCGCTGCGAAAACCGTCGGCCTGGCCATGCAGCCATGACGCCCGATGTTGTGCACGCAGACGCGTCAGCCCGTGGCCAAAGAATCGGGCGGCCAGGCGCTTGAGCAGCGGCATCTCGGCCAGGGGACGAAGTTCAGGAGGAGGATCGGGGGTGTGTTGCGGCACGCGGGCTGACTCCAGGGTGTGAGGCTGTTGAGGGCTATGGTGTCTGCATTTGCCGTTCAGTTCTAGTGAAATGCTTACAGGTCATTGGCTTATGCGATGAAGTGAAGGCTGGATGAGAATGTTTCGAGGTGATTTGATATCAATTTATTCGATTGTATTGAGGCATTTTTTACGCTTTTTATCGATCAGTGCCTGATAGATGATGCTCGCCATTCACCACCCCTTTCAGGAGACGATCATGCTCGAACTCAGACCCTTCAACTCCCTGGGCGGCGCCCACCATGGCTGGCTGGATGCTCATCACCACTTTTCGTTCGCCGAATACTACGACCCTAAACGCATGAACTGGGGCAACCTTCGGGTGTGGAACGACGACGTGATCGCCTCGGGTACCGGTTTCCCGAAACACCCGCACCGGGACATGGAAATCATCACGTATGTCCGTGAAGGTGCGATTACCCACGAGGACAACCTCGGCAACAAGGGCCGCACCGAAGCAGGCGACGTGCAGGTCATGAGCGCCGGCACCGGGATCGCTCACAGTGAGTACAACCTGGAAGCGACTGAAACCAGGATCTTCCAGATCTGGATCATCCCGAACGAAACAGGCCTGGCACCGTCCTGGGGTGCGAAACCGTTCCCTAAAGGCCAGCGCGAAGGCTTTGTGACCCTGGCCAGCGGCAAGGCCGGTGACGACCAAAGCCTGCGGATCCGTGCGGATGCACGCCTGGTTGCGGCAAACCTGAAGGCTGGCGAGTCTGCGGAGTATCGTCTGGACAATGGCCGCCGTGCTTACCTGGTTCCGGCGACGGGCGCGATTGAAGTCAATGGCTTGCGAGCACAAGCTCGAGATGGTGTTGCGGTGGCTGATGAGCAGGTGTTGCGCGTGACGGCCATTGAAGACAGTGAGATTGTTTTGGTGGACCTGGCTTGATTGGGTAAATGCCGGGCAAAAAAAGGGGCGACTGTCATAGTCGCCCTTTTTTTTGCTTCGGGATTTGCGGCGTGTCTGATGCCGCCATCGCCGGCAAGCCGGCTCCTACAGGGCCAGCGCAATCCTTTGTAGGAGCTGGCTTGCCAGCGATGGGGCCCTCAACTATTTCGCAGAGATAGCGCCATCCACCAATGTTTGAGCTTCGGCAACCAACTGCTTGAGGTGTTCGTCACTGACGAAACTCTCGGCGTAGATCTTGTAGATGTCTTCGGTACCCGACGGACGCGCCGCGAACCAGCCGTTTTCGGTCATGACTTTCAAACCGCCGATCGCCTGGTCATTACCCGGCGCATGACTGAGGATGTTCTGGATCGCTTCGCCCGCAAGCTGGGTCGAGGTGACCTGCTCCGGTGACAACTTGCTCAGCAAGGCTTTCTGTTGCGGATTGGCCTTGGCATCGACCCGCACCGAGAACGGCTCGCCCAGTTCATCGGTCAACGCGCGATACGCCTGGCTCGGGTCGCGGCCGGTGCGGGCGGTCATTTCCGCGGCCAGCAGCGCCGGGATCAAACCGTCCTTGTCAGTGCTCCACACGCCACCGTCCTTGCGCAGGAACGAGGCGCCGGCGCTTTCTTCGCCGCCAAAACCCAGCGAGCCGTCGAACAGACCGTCCGCAAACCATTTGAAACCGACCGGCACTTCGTACAAACGACGGCCCAAACGCTTGGCCACGCGATCGATCAAGCCACTGCTGACCACGGTTTTACCCACGGCTGCATCGGCGCGCCATTGCGGGCGGTTCTGGAACAGGTAGTCGATGGACACTGCCAGGTAGCTGTTCGGCGCGAGCAAACCACCGGACGGCGTCACGATGCCATGGCGATCGTGATCCGGGTCGCAGGCGAACGCGACGTCAAAACGCTCTTTCAGGCCGATCAGGCCTTGCATGGCGTGGCTGGACGAAGGGTCCATGCGGATCTGGCCGTCCCAGTCGACCGTCATGAAGCGGAAGGTCGGATCGACCTGCGTGTTCACCACGTCCAGATCCAGCTTGTAATGCTCGGCAATCGCCGACCAGTAACGCACCCCTGCTCCGCCCAGCGGATCGACGCCCAGACGCAGCTTGGCATCGCGGATGGCGTCAAAGTCGATCACGTTGATCAGGTCGGCGACATAGGTGTTGAGGTAATCGTGACGGTGCGTGGTGCTGGCCTTCAGCGCCTGCTCGTAGCTGATGCGCTTGACGCCGGCGAGCTTGTTGCCCAGCAGCTCGTTGGCCTTGGCTTCGATCCACTTGGTGATGTGGGTGTCGGCCGGGCCACCGTTGGTGGGGTTGTATTTATAGCCCCCGCTTTGCGGCGGGTTATGGGACGGCGTGATGACGATGCCGTCTGCCAGGCCCGAGGTGCGGCCACGGTTGTAACAGAGAATCGCGTGGGAAATCGCTGGTGTCGGGGTGTACTCGTCACCCTCGGCAATCATCACCGTCACGCCGTTGGCGGCCAGCACTTCGAGGGCGCTGGCGCCCGCCGGGGTGGACAGCGCGTGGGTGTCGATGCCGACGAACAGCGGACCATCGATGCCCTGGGCTTCGCGGTACAGGCAGATCGCCTGGCTGATCGCCAGAACGTGCCATTCGTTGAAACTCAAGTCGAACGAGCTACCTCGGTGCCCGGACGTGCCGAAAGCGACACGCTGGGTGGAGATCGCGGCATCGGGCTGGCCGGTGTAATAAGCCGTTACCAGTCGCGGGATGTCGACCAACAACTCTGCCGGTGCCGGTTTGCCCGCAAAAGGACTGAGTGTCATGCAAAACCTCTGAATAGAGTGGTTCAGGAATAGGGACGCAGTTTACTGGCAGTTTGACCGCAACGCGATGGGATCGATCCACGGACGCAAAGGATGTTTTGCGAACATGCTCAGTCTACCGATTCCAGACGCAAGGCATCGCCGAGCAGACTCAGTGCAGCGGCAAGATCATGATCACCGCCAAAGCTATGACTGAGGCGAAAGTGTTGCGTGTGCAGGCCCTGCAAACTGAACAGCTCGCCCGGCGCAATCACCACCTGATGCTTGAGCAGGCGCTGAAACACCCGCCGCACATCGACCTGTCGCAGGGAGCGCACCCAAATCGTTGCCCCACCCTGAGGCTCGACAAAATGCAAGGCATCGCCCAGGCGCTCCTGCAACAACTGCGTCATCTGCACCTTGCGGTCCTTGAGCAACCTGCGCAGCACATGCAGGTGCTGGTCGATCCGTCCGTTACCGTACAAACGGGCAATGGCTTTCTGGCGAATCGGCGACAGGCGAAAGGCACGCAGTAAAAAGTGCCGCTGCAATTCGGCGCTGAAATGCCGTGACAACAGAAAGCCGTAGGGCGCTTCCGGGCCGATGATTTTTTCGAACGTGGAAAACACGATCAGCCGGTCAGGGTCGAGCAGGTCACGAAACCGCAAGCCGCCCGGTTCGAATTCGAGTTCGCCGTAGCAATCGTTTTCCAGCGCCCAGCTGCCATGCCGTTCGAGGAGCTGCGCAATGGCTCGTCGGTTGTCGTCATCTGCGAGGCTGCCTTGCGGCATGTTCAAAGCAGAGGACAGCACGACCAACCGCACCGGGTGGGTCTCCAGCAGCTTCTTGAGCTGTTCGACGTCTAGCCCGCCATCGGTTTGCAGCGGCAATTCGATCACCTGGACATCGGCGGCCTGGAGCAAGCGCAGAATCGCCCAGTCACACGGAGACTCAAGGACCACCGCGGCGTCTTTGAGGCTCAACACGGCGATCAGTATTTCCAGGACACCGCGCAAGTCGGCGCCAATGTAAACGTCATCGGCATGCCAGCAGCGTACCGGCGTTGTGGTGTAACGCGCGGCCAGGGCGGTACGCAGTTCCAGTTCGCCGCAGGGCTGCGAAGGCGGTTGCGGCTGGCGCGGATACTGGCGCAGCAGTTCCCGTTCCAGCAGCAATAACGGACTGTCGAGGGGCTGCAACAATGCCGGTTCATCGGCGCTCAACACCAGCATGCCTGGGCACCTGGCACTGAAATAAACGCTTTCGAGCAGGTCATTGCCATTGCCGGGCGCATTGATGGCGGACACCGGCAACGCGTAATAGCCGGACTTGGCGACCGAATACACGCGCCCTTCTTTCTCCAGCAACGAATACGCGTACTGAATCGTCGAAATCGACACGCTCAAACGATCCGCCAACTGACGCAACGACGGCAGGCGCACACGCGTGTCGCTGACCGGCTCATTGATCAGGTGCGTCAGGTATCGGTACACCGCCTGATAAGCAAAGTCGGTCTCGCGTGGTCCTTTCAATGTCCCGCTGACCCTTCACCCGCCACCGCGGCATCATCGCCAAAGTCGGCGGCTTCCGATGGCAGGTCCACGCCATCAGCATTCGGGTCAGCCACCCTGCCCTCGGCCCCTGGCACCGGCCCCATCCGGTAAAGTGTGCCGAGCAGGCCGACGGGCAGCCCGCTGACGTCGACCATCCATTGCAGAATCTGCTCCGACACCGGATTGCCCTGCATTGCCCGGTGCAGATCAGGCATCGCCACCAGCATTCCGGGATGACACTGACGCAGAAAGCGCTCAAGGGCAGCACCGTTTTCGACAAAGGGTGCGAAGAGCAGGCACACCAGCTGAGCCTCGGTCAAACCGAGGTTTTTTTGCGCCTCGGCCGCGGCCAGCCCACGCTGCTCGGACAGCCTTGCCGGGTTACCGAAAACCGCCACTGCTTGCTCGCACAAACGCTCCGGGAGTCGCTTGCGGCGCATCATCACCAATGCCCGTTGCAAGTATTCGGCGACACCCGCCTCATAGCTGCGACCGTGCACAAAGCACGCTTGCAGCCCCCGCACGTGTGCGGATATCGAAAGGCTGACGAATTCGTTGTCGCTGATCTGAGCCGCCAGTTCGTCAGGTTGAAAACCGAGAAACTCGGTGAGCAGCGGCCAGCGCTCTTCGAGGTTGCTGACCAGCATGTCTTGAATGTCGATGAACGTGGTACGGCGACAGGCCTCGAAGCGCTCGGCCGGCCGCCATGCCGCCTGCCCCTGTTCGGCATAAAACGCGCGATAGCAGTCACTGCCGATCTCATCGAGCAAGGCGAACAGTTCATCAAAGCCTGTTTCAACCGGACTTGAGGTCTTGAGCCCGGCCTTGGCCGCCGCCCGCTTCAAGCCTTCGAGAAACTGCTTTTGCTGACGTGACGTGTCACTGCTGACCAAGGCATCGACGCCACCGTCCCAGCGCGCGATCTGCCCATAGAACTCGCCGGTCGCCAGATAGCCGTCGTCCCACAGATCGATTGGCCCGTTCCAGGTTCGACGGTGGCCCACCATCAGCACATTGAGCCGATTGGCTTCTCGACCGGCATCGGAGATCGGTGCCGGGTGGCTGAACGGCAACACTTCGCGGTTATCCACCATCATCACTTCGACCCGTGGATCGTCGTAGAGAAACAACGAACTGTAGCTGCGATGGATGTTTTCCTGGGCCATCGAGCTGGCACCGTTCATTCGCAGGGAGGCCACGCGCAACTGGAACGTGGCGGGCGCCCGACCGGCAATGCTCAGTTGTGCGGCGCGCAGCAGCGCCAGGGTGTAGCAACTGTCCCGCGAGCCGGACTGGATCGCCAGCACCTTGTAATCACCAATGCGCTCCATGCCCCCCGCGGCGACCACCAGACGCTGGATCATCAGTTGCAATGCCGTGCGTTCGGCCCGAGAGAAAAAACTCAGCAAGCGTTGCAGCATTTGCTGATAGACATAGTTCATCGCCTGATCATGGATATGGGTCATCTTTATTTACCTGATGCTCGTAAGTTCAGTACTGCATAAACAGCGATATGCACTGCACAGCGGATTGTCTGACACGGATGAAGTGCTGGACATTATTGTCAAAGGCTAGCACTTATACTTTTGGTAATTATTTGAAATGGTTGATCGCCGACGCTGTATCCGTCGAAGCCGGATGGCGCAAAAGCCCCGTGCCACCGGCATCTGGCGACTTAACAGAACATCCTAGGAAATGTCCGACAACGTCCCACATATAGGTAGTACAAGAAATAAAGATAGAAGCCGCACATGTCTTTTTGAAAGCTGCGCAAAGAATTACTGTTGGTCGGATATCTATTAACAATGTGCGTTGAAAAGTATCAGCCTGACACCCAGACATGACTCATTCCTTGAGATGAAAGTAATCATTCAATTATCAAGGCTTAGATGCTGATTAGAAGATACAGATCGAGAGCAAAAACCAGTTCAGTTGCTGAACTGACCCATCGACAGATCGATGAGACGTCTCAATGTTTTGCGAGGGGCAATAAAAAAGTCCGTGCAGGCACGGACTTTTTCAGGGGCTGTTACGCAGGTTCGACCTGAAGGGCGACCCGCTCGCGGCATGGGCATTCGTCCATGTAGCGGTGTGCTTCGACAAACTCGGAAAACGGGAAGACCCGAGTCTTGAGCGGCAGCAGCACACGATCGGCGGTCATCTGGTTGATGTCGCGCAAGGCTCGTTGCAGTGCAACCTGGTCCTGAATGATGCCCAACTCCGGCTTGCCGGTGAAATTGCCGATGCAGTGTACAAAGAACTGAATGTTCTTCTGGAACGCTGCGCAGGCCGGGAATGGCGTCTGGTTACCCCCTTGCAGGCCATACAGCACCAGGCTGCCGCGAGGCGCGAGCACATCGCCGAGCAGCGACATCTGCGGGCCGCCCAGGCCATCGAACACCACATCGACACCGCGGTTATCGGTGATCTTGTTGATCCGCATAAGCAGATCTTCTTCCTCGGTGACGATGACTTTCTCGGCACCCAGCGACAGCAGGTATTCACGCTCTTCGGCCGTTTTCGTGGCGGCAATCACCCGTACACCCAAGGCTTTACCCAATTGGACGAATGAAGGCCCGGCGCAGTGGCTCGCGTCAGTCACCAGGGCAAATTGCCCAGGCTTGACCCGTGCCAGATCGGCATAACCAAAGTAAGCAATCAACAGCGGCGTGTAATGCACCGCCGCTTCAATCGGGCTCAGCACGTCCGGATAACGGGTCAGTGCCGAGCGCGGCAGAACTATTTGCTCGCCATAGACGGGATAGTCGTTCGGACTTTCAGCCGGGAAACTGGCGACCTTGTCGCCAACCGCCAGGTCATCAACACCATCGCCAACCGCCGTCACGACGCCGGACATTTCATGGCCAAGGCCTGAAGGCAAACGAGCATGGGACGACGCCAGGTTCTGGCGCCAGAGTATGTCGTACCAGCTGATGCCAATCGCCTCGACGCGCACCTGCACTTCGCCCGGTGCAGGGAGAGCGGCCGCATGCTCTTCGCATTTGAGCACCTCGGCTGGACCAAACTTGTGAAAACGGATCGTGCGGGACATCGCAAACCTCGTCAAAGAAACCTCTAATGCCCTGAACTCTATCTGGGCTTTCTACCCAAGACTATCAGTGGCTATTAATAGTCGACATGCCTGTCATTGATTCCGCAGCGCCGGCGACATCTTCAAATGTCGTAAGAAACCGAAGCAGCCTTTGTAGGAAAACTGAATTACTCGGTGCAGAGTAGCAGCCTTTCCCCGTAATATTCATGCCGGCCATTGTTCTCATATGGCTGCTCCCGTCAAGCTTGATGACTCTGCCAGGACTCCAGATGAATCGTAATGACCTGCGTCGTGTCGACCTGAACCTGTTGATCGTTTTCGAAACACTGATGCACGAACGCAGTGTGACCCGCGCTGCGGAGAAATTGTTCCTCGGCCAGCCGGCGATCAGTGCGGCGCTCTCGCGCCTGCGCGGGCTGTTCGATGATCCATTGTTCGTGCGAACCGGGCGCAGCATGGAACCGTCCGCGCGGGCGGTGGAGATCTTCGCACTGCTCTCCCCGGCCCTGGACTCGATTTCCACGGCTGTCAGCCGCGCAGCGGAGTTCGACCCGGCGACCAGTACGGCGGTGTTCCGCATCGGCCTGTCGGACGATGTCGAGTTCGCTTTGTTGCCGATGCTGCTCAAACGCCTGCGCGCCGAATCGCCCGGGATTGTGCTGGTGGTGCGGCGGGCCAACTACATCCTGATGCCAAGCCTGCTGGCCTCGGGCGAGATTTCAATCGGCGTCAGCTACACCGCCGACCTGCCGGCCAACGCCAAGCGTAAAGTGCTGCGCCGCAGCATGCCCAAACTGTTGCGTGCCGATACAGTGCCGGGCCCGTTGAGCCTGGATGATTTCTGCGCCCGCCCCCATGCGCTGGTGTCGTTCGCCGGTGACTTGAGCGGCTTTATCGACGAGGAACTGGAAAAGCTCGGGCGCAAACGTCACGTGGTACTCGCGGTGCCGCAATTCAACGGACTCAGCACGCTCCTCAGCGGGACGGATATCGTCGCGACGGTGCCTGATTACACGGCTGACGCGTTGACGGCAGCGGGCGGCGTGCGGGCGGAAGATCCGCCGTTGCCGGTGCGTAGCTTTGAATTGCACATGGCCTGGCGTGGGTCGCAGGACAATGACCCGGGCGAGCGTTGGTTAAGGTCGCGGATTCAGATGTTCTTTGGGGATCCGGATAGTTTGGCCTGATCCTGATCTTCTGTTGGCGCTGATGGCCTCTTCGCGGGCAAGCCTCGCTCCTACAGGCAGTTGCGTATTCCTGTAGGAGCGTGGCTTGCCCGCGAAGGGAGCGACTCGGTCTCACGCCGATTCCTTGCATTCCCCGCAACACAGAATTGCCGTCAAACACATTGATCGCGTTCCAACCCGAGGTGCATGCTAGAGGGCTCGCACGGCGCTTATATCATTCCGAATGATAGTTACCTTCGCTTCATTCGATTCGTGCGATACCACCCCCGCCGAGCATCATCCGCCCATCTCAATACATTGGCGGATGCATCCATGGAACAGTCACTCAAACATTTGCGCTTCCCGTTGGCCCTGCTGGCCGTAGTGGTGATGAGCGCTTGCGGCAAGGCTCCGGAGTCTGCCGCGACCATGCCTGCGGCGAAAGTCAGCGTCGCCAAGGTGCTGGAACAACCGGTCAATGAGTGGGACGAATTCACCGGGCGCCTCGAAGCGCCGGAAACGGTAGAGATTCGTCCACGGGTCTCCGGTCAGATCGATGACGTTGCCTTCACCGAAGGCGCGCTGGTCAAGAAAGGCGACTTGCTGTTCCAGATCGACCCGCGTCCCTTCCAGGCCGAGGTCCGCCGTCTCGAAGCGCTGGTCGCTCAGTCGCGCGCCAATGCGACCCGCAGCGAAAACGAAGCCCAGCGCGGTGAGCGTCTGCGTACCAGCAACGCGATTTCCGCCGAGCTGGCCGATTCGCGCACGAGTGCCTCACAAGAAGCCCGCGCTGCGGTCGGTGCCCTTCAGGCACAACTGGACCTGGCGAAACTGAACCTGAGCTTCACCCGCGTCACCGCACCGATCAGCGGCCGTGTCAGCCGTGCCGAAATCACCGCCGGCAACCTGGTGACCGCCGATACCACTGCGCTGACCAGTGTCGTATCTACCGACAAGGTCTACGCCTACTTCGACGCTGACGAGCGTGTGTTCCTCAAATACACCCAACTCGCTCGCCAGGGCAAACGTGGTGCAACCACTCCGGTTTACCTCGGCCTGTCCAACGAAGACGGCAACCCGCACCAGGGCGTGATGAACTTCGTCGACAACCAGGTCAACCCGAAAACCGGCACCATCCGTGGCCGCGCCGTGTTCGACAACAGCGACGGCGCTTACACCCCGGGCCTTTATGCGCGTCTGAAACTGGTCGGCAGCGGCACCTACTCCGCCGTGTTGATCAACGATGAAGCGGTCGGTACCGACCTCGGTAAAAAGTTCGTGCTGGTGATGGATGCGGATAACAAAACCGCCTACCGCGCGGTCGAGCTGGGTCCGAAAATCGAAGGGCTGCGCATCGTGCGCAACGGCCTGAACAAGGACGACACGATTATCGTCAAGGGCCTGCAACGGGTACGTCCCGGTTCGCCAGTCACCCCTGAAGTGATCCCGATGGCCAGCGAACAAACCCTCGCGGCACTCGCACAACAACGACAAGCGCTGGAAGCCAGCAACCTGCCCCAAGTCGCACCTGCCAAGGTCGCGCCGGGTTCGGTTGTGAAACTGGCTGCTGCAACCCCACGCGGTTAAGGGATAACGACTCCGATGAATTTTTCCCAATTCTTCATTTCACGGCCGATCTTTGCAGCGGTGCTGTCGCTGCTGATCCTGATCGCCGGTGCCATCTCGCTGTTCCAGTTGCCGATCAGCGAATACCCGGAAGTCGTGCCACCGACCGTTGTGGTCCGTGCCAACTTCCCGGGTGCCAACCCAAAAGTCATCGGTGAAACCGTGGCCGCTCCTCTGGAGCAAGCCATCACCGGCGTCGAGAACATGCTGTACATGTCCTCGCAGTCCACCGCTGACGGCAAGATCACCCTGACCATCACCTTCGCGCTGGGCACCGACCTGGACAACGCACAGGTGCAGGTGCAGAACCGCGTGACCCGGACCGAGCCAAAACTTCCAGAAGAAGTGACGCGCATCGGTATCACCGTGGACAAGGCGTCGCCCGACCTGACGATGGTCGTGCACTTGACCTCGCCGGACAAACGCTACGACATGCTCTACCTGTCCAACTACGCGTTGCTCAATATCAAGGATGAGCTGGCGCGTCTGGGCGGTGTCGGTGATGTGCAGCTGTTTGGTATGGGCGACTACTCGTTGCGGGTATGGCTCGATCCGAACAAGACCGCTTCGCGCAATCTGACCGCGACCGATGTCGTAACCGCGATCCGCGAACAAAACCGTCAAGTCGCTGCCGGTGCATTGGGTGCCCCGCCTGCGCCGAATGCCACCGCGTTCCAGCTGTCGGTCAACACTCAGGGTCGTCTGGTTTCCGAAGAAGAGTTCGAGAACATCATCATTCGCTCCGGCGACAACGGTGAAATCACCCGACTGAAAGACATCGCGCGCGTCGAGCTGGGTTCCAGCCAATACGCCCTGCGTTCCTTGCTGAACAACCAGCCGGCGGTGGCGATCCCGATCTTCCAGCGTCCTGGTTCCAACGCGATCGAAATCTCCAACGAAGTGCGCGACAAGATGGCGGAGCTGAAGAAGAGCTTCCCGGAAGGCATGGACTTCAGCATCGTTTATGACCCGACGATCTTCGTGCGCGGCTCCATCGAAGCGGTGGTTCACACCCTCTTCGAAGCACTGATCCTTGTGGTTTTGGTCGTGATCCTGTTCCTGCAAACCTGGCGTGCCTCGATCATTCCGTTGGTGGCGGTGCCGGTTTCGCTGATCGGTACGTTTGCGGTGATGCACTTGTTCGGCTTCTCGCTGAACGCCTTGTCGCTGTTCGGCCTGGTATTGGCCATCGGTATCGTGGTGGACGACGCCATCGTGGTGGTGGAGAACGTGGAAAGGCACATCGAGCTGGGAGAAACGCCCGTAGAAGCCACCAAGAAAGCCATGCGAGAGGTGACCGGGCCGATCATCGCGACGGCGCTGGTGCTGTGTGCGGTATTTATCCCGGCGGCGTTCATTTCCGGACTCACCGGCCAGTTCTACAAACAGTTTGCCCTGACCATTGCCATCTCGACCGTGATCTCGGCGTTCAACTCGCTGACACTGTCCCCTGCCCTGGCCGCCGTGCTGCTCAAGAGCCACAGTGCGCCGAAAGATCGCTTTACCAAAGTGCTTGATAAACTATTGGGCGGCTGGCTGTTCCGTCCGTTCAACCGGTTCTTCGAACGCGCCAGCCATGGTTATGTCGGCACCGTAGCCCGGGTTATCCGCAGCAGCGGTATTGCCCTGCTGTTGTACGCAGGCCTGATGGTGCTGACCTTCTTCGGTTTCGCCCACACCCCGACCGGTTTCGTACCCGGCCAGGACAAGCAATACCTGGTGGCTTTCGCGCAATTGCCGGACGCTTCCAGCCTGGACCGTACCGAAGACGTGATCAAACGCATGTCCGACCTGGCCCTGAAACAGCCTGGCGTGGAAAGTGCGGTAGCGTTCCCGGGCCTGTCCATCAACGGTTTCACCAACAGCCCTAACGCCGGCATCGTGTTCGTGACCCTGAAGCCGTTCGACGAGCGTAAAGACCCGAGCATGTCCGCCGGTGCGATTGCCGGTGCATTGAACGGCCAGTTCGCCGGGATTCAGGAAGCCTACATGGCGATCTTCCCGCCGCCGCCGGTACAAGGCCTTGGCACCATCGGTGGTTTCCGCCTGCAGATCGAAGACCGGGGCAACCTGGGCTATGACGAGCTGTACAAAGAAACCATGAACATCATCACCAAGAGCCACGGTGTGCCGGAACTGGCAGGCCTGTTCACCAGCTACACGGTGAACGTGCCGCAAGTCGATGCCGCCATCGACCGGGAAAAAGCCAAGACTCACGGCGTGGCCGTCAGCGACATCTTCGACACCCTGCAGATCTACCTGGGTTCGCTGTATGCCAACGACTTCAACCGCTTCGGCCGTACCTATCAGGTCAACGTCCAGGCCGAGCAGCAGTTCCGCCTCGAACCGGACCAGATCGGTCAGCTGAAAGTGCGTAACAACAAAGGCGAGATGATCCCGCTGGCGACCTTCATCAAGGTCAGCGACACCTCGGGCCCGGACCGCGTCATGCACTACAACGGCTTTATCACCGCTGAAATCAACGGTGCGGCAGCCCCAGGCTACAGCTCCGGCCAGGCCGAAAAAGCCATCGAGAAACTGCTCAAGGAAGAACTTCCGAACGGCATGACCTACGAATGGACCGACCTGACTTACCAGCAGATTCTGTCCGGCAACACCGCACTGTTCGTGTTCCCGCTCTGCGTATTGCTGGCGTTCCTGGTACTCGCGGCGCAGTACGAAAGCTGGAGCCTGCCATTGGCGGTGATCCTGATCGTACCGATGACCCTGCTGTCGGCCATCACCGGTGTGATTGCTTCAGGAGGCGACAACAACATCTTCACCCAGATCGGCTTGATCGTACTGGTGGGACTTGCCTGTAAGAACGCGATTCTGATCGTCGAGTTCGCCAAGGACAAACAGGAAGAAGGCATGAACCCGCTGGCTGCGGTGCTTGAAGCCTGCCGCCTGCGTCTGCGGCCGATCCTGATGACCTCCTTCGCGTTCATCATGGGTGTGGTGCCACTGGTGTTCTCCAGCGGTGCCGGTGCCGAGATGCGTCACGCCATGGGTGTGGCGGTGTTCTCCGGGATGCTCGGGGTGACTTTCTTCGGCCTGTTGCTGACGCCAGTGTTCTACGTGTTGATCCGTAATTTCGTGGAACGCGGCGAGCAGCGCAAAGCGGCCAAAGCCCTGAAACTGGAGGCGCAACAATGAGCCTGAAAGCCTTCCTGCCGAGCCTGCTGGTACTGGCCCTGAGCGCCTGTGCCGTCGGCCCGGACTACAAGACCCCGGCCACTGAACCGGCCAACATCACCACCGCCACCGATGGCGCTGCGGGTCAGAAAAACTTCGACCGCTCACGTTTCGAAGGCATCTGGTGGCAGCAGTTTGAAGACCCGACCCTCAACCAGTTGGTGACGCAATCGCTGCAAGGCAACCGTGACTTGCGCGTCGCCTTCGCTCGCTGGAAGGCGGCCCGGGCGATCCGCGATGACGTCAGCAATGACGCCATGCCGACCATCACCAGCCGCGTCAGCAGTGATCTGGGCAAAGGCCAGATTCCGGGCGAGACCACCAAACGGGTCAATAGCGAACGCTATGACCTGGGTCTGGACATGGCCTGGGAACTGGACCTGTTTGGTCGCATCCAGCGCAACCTGGAATCCAGCGACGCCGAACAGCAAGCGGCCGAAGCGGATCTGTACCAACTGCAAGTCACCATGATTGCCGAACTGGTGGACGCCTACGGTCAGCTGCGCGGTGCGCAACTGCGGGAAAAAATCGCCCTGGCCAACCTGAACAACCAGCAGGAGTCGCGCAAGATCACCGAAAGCCTGCGCGATGCCGGCGTCGGCGATCAGCTCGATGTGGTCCGCGCCGACGCACGCCTGGCGTCTGTCGAAGCCAGCGTGCCGCAATTGCAGGCCGAACAGGTTCGGCAGAAAAACCGTATCGCCACCTTGTTGGGTGAACGTCCGGACAAACTGACCGTCGACTTGAGCCCGAAAGACTTGCCGGCGATTGCCAAGGCACTGCCGATCGGTAATCCGGGAGAACTGCTGCAACGTCGTCCGGACGTTCTCAGCGCCGAGCGCAAACTGGCTTCGGCCACGGCGCGTATTGGCGTGGCCAAGGCGGATCTGTTCCCGCGGGTCAGCCTCAGCGGCTTCCTCGGCTGGACCGCCGGACGTGGTTCGCAGATCGGATCCTCGGCGGCCAACGCCTGGGCGCTGGGCCCAAGTATCACTTGGGCGGCGTTTGACCTGGGCAGTGTTCGAGCCCGTATCCGCGGCGCCGACGCGGATGCCGAAGGCGCCTTGGCGACCTACGAGCAACAAGTGCTGCTGGCGCTGGAAGAATCGGAAAACGCCTTCAGTGATTACGGCAAACGCCAGCAACGCCTGATTTCGCTGATTCGTCAGAGTGAATCAAGCCGCGCGGCAGCCGACCTGGCTGAAATTCGCTACCGCGAAGGCACGGCGGACTTCCTTGTCCTGCTCGATGCCCAACGCGAACGTCTGGCGGCGGAAGACACTCAGGCCCAGGCCGAAGTCGATCTGTATCGCGGCATCGTCGCGATCTACAAGGCCCTGGGTGGCGGTTGGCAACCAGAGACGGTCGCCAGCAAGTAACACGTTATAGAGCTCTTTTGGCTGGTCGCAACCAACCACTTTTTTAGCCCTGCGCCTCATTCGGTCGCGGGGCTTTTTTTGGGGGGTCTTAAGGATTACTTCATTTTCAGCCTCAACACAGTCCATTGTAGGAGCCGGCTTGCTGGCGATGGTCTCAAGTGCGCCGCAGTGAAACAATCCGTACGCATTATCGTTAACGACCATCGCCAGCAAGCCGGCTCCTACGGGGGATCAGGGGTGGTTTTGGGAAGTGCGGGTTTCCTGCACGGTCACGGTGGCCGTTGTCCCCGCCCGCAGTTTGTCCTTGCCGGCATAGTCGGCGTCGATTTTTATCCGCACCGGCACCCGTTGCGCCAGTTTGACCCAGGTGTAACTGGGGTTGATGTTGGCCAGCAGGCGCCCACCGGGCAGGTTCTCGCGGTCGGCGATGGCGAAGGCAATGCTTTCCACCGTGCCGCCGAAGGTTTCGCCGCTCATCAATTCGATCCTGACCCGATCACCCTCCCCGATTCTCGGCAGCTTGGTTTCTTCGAAATAACCGCTGACATAAAACGAATCGCTGTCCACCAACGCCAACAATGCGCCCCCGGCCGCGGCATAGTCGCCCTGTCGGGTCAGCAGGTTGGTGACGTAGCCGCTGACGGGCGCTTCGACCCGGGTACGCTGCAGATCCAGTTCCGCCTGGGTCAAGGCCGCGACAGCCAATTGCACATTGGCCTGCGCCAGCCCCAGGTTGGCCTGGTTACGCAGCAACTCGGCCTGTGCTACCGCCACCTCTGTGCTGGACTTTTCCCATTCTTCGCCCGAAATCGCGAAGCGTTGCTTGAGTGTTCGCCGCCGGCGCTCTTCACTCTGACGCTGGCGCAGCAGCGCTTCGCTGGCGACAATCGTTGCTTCGGATTGGCCGAGAGTGGCCTTCGAAACCTCCACCGAACGCTTGGCATGCTCCACTGCGAGGACGTAGCGAGCCGGGTCGATCTCCAGCAGTAACTGGCCCTTGTCGACATGCTGATTGTCCTGAACCCTCAACGTGACAATGCGCCCCGAGACATCGGCGGACAAGGTCACCACATCAGCCCGCACCCGTGCATCGCGAGTCCAGGGGGCGCGGGTGTAATGCTCCCAGGCGAACCAGCCGAGCACAAAGGCCAGCAGCACCACCGCCACTGTTGTGAGCCGGGCAAGGATCTTCTTCAAGGCATCAGGCTCCCATCACCAGAATCAGCGTCGCGCAAACGCAGGCGTACAACGCACCTTCAAACAAGGCTTCGTGCCAGACGAACCGCAATACACCGAGGCGGCGCAAGGTCCAGTCCAGTAGCAGGAAAATCGGCAAGGCCAGCAACAGCGCCTGCGCGATCGGCGGCAAATAGACGCCGCCTACTTCCAGGTCAATGGGCAAGGATGGGGTCTCCTTCCTGTTCGGCGGGTTGAAACCAGGCGCGATATCGCTCCAGAAACGACACCACAATCAGCAGCGCCACGCGCATCCTGAAGACCGACCACAGGTGTTCATGAACGTCCAGATGCAAGTCGTCCATTTCATCACCCAGGACATGCAGGTTCTCCAGCAACCGTTCAAGGTCGATCCCGGCGCGCCCGGCAATCAATCGCCCTGTCTCGCGGACCGCCGCCAGCAAACGGTTCAATTGATCGGTACTGAGCAACGTGTTGTCTCGCGCCTGTTGCCTGAGCTGATTCAACGCCACGCCCAGTGCCATGCACCCGAGGCTGACTTCAAACAGGTCTCTGGAATGCTTGTCACTGATCGCCGGCAACAACCCCAACATCATGGTCAAGCGGTCGACCATGCGGCTTTCAAACGCAAATTGTTGCTCGTCGGTGGCCGGGGTCTTCAGCAAAGCGTAGACCTGCTGGCAGTTCTCATTGAACAGCCGACGCATCCGCAAGACGGGTCGGAACGGGAAGATCAAGGCATAGACACTGAGTGCAAGTGCGGTGGCACTGATGTAGGCGCCGGCAAACTCGAACCACTGAATCGCGGTGTTTTGCCCGACGCCGACGTTTTGCGGGCCCAGCAACAGCATCGTCGTCAATCCGAGGCCGATGCCGGTGCCCGTGGTTGGCGGGCTCGACAGCCCCACCGCGACGGCATACAGCAACGGAGCGAGCAGCAAGGCCAGCAGCTCGAAGCTATTGATCATCGGAATCAGCAAGAACAGGTAGAGCGCCGACACCACCAACGACAGACCCAACCCCCTGGCAAAGCTTTGGCTGGCCAGTAATGGCCGAGGGAAAGTCGCCATCAGCGAACAGAGAATCCCCACCACAATCATCCCGCCCCGAGCCCCGTCCCAACCGGTCTCGATCCAGATGAACCCGGCCACCACCAATGCAGTAAAGGCGCGGATTGCGTTCATTGCCGCCAGCGTATAGTCCAGATGCAACGGATTTTCCTGGCCGCGGAATACGCTACTGGCCGCCCGCTCTTCCTGGATTGCGTCGCTCAGCTCCAGCATCTGTCCCAGTTGCTCCAACATCCGGGCCTGTTCCCAGCGCAGTGCCCAGGCCAGGGAGCGCAACGTGGCAGGCATTGTTTCGGTGAGTTGTTCGGCCTTATAAGCCTGATCATCGAAACGCTGTTGCAGCGCCGCGAAATGGTGCCGCGCCTCGCTCGACAGCGAGCGCCCTTGCAGGGCCAGTTGATCGAGGAAGGCCAGCTCTTCGGCGCGTAAACGCTGGATTTCCTCGGGTAATGCCCCTTGCCAACGCTCGGTCAGCAGTTCTCGCTGGTGACGCAGCGCAGTCAGGCGCGAGGTCAGTAATACGAGCTGATTGCCCAGTAACTGCACGAGACCATTGGCGCTGCGTAACCGTGGCGCGTCGAAATACAAATGCCTGCGCACGCCTTCAAGCGCGCTGATTTCCCCCAACAGTTGCATCTGCCGGCGGTGAAAGTCAGCCTCGCTTTCTTCGGTGCGAATGACCGCAGCGGCATGGGTTGCCAGCAGCTTGATGACTTGATCGATTTTGGCGAAATAGTCCCGGGCCACGGTTTCCGGGCGCGCGGTGAGCAGGCTGACCACACACACGCAGGCCACCGCCAACAAGGTTTCGGTGACGCGGGTCACGGCCAACAGGAACGTGCCGTCCTGATCAGGTACTGCCAACAGTGCCACGACCACGGCCGTGTAGCCGCTCAAGACAAATGCCTGGGAACTGGTGTAGCGCAACAAGGTGCCGCCGGCGGTACACAACGCCAGCCACAAGGCCAGGGTCACGATGAAAGGCAACGGCGCCTGGGGAAAAATGGCCATGATCACCACCGCGACGACGGCCCCGAGTGTGGTGCCGATGACCTGACCGAAACTGCGGGCCAGGGCCATTCCGCCCAATGGCTGACTGACGATGACCACCGCCATGATCGACCACTTGGGTTGGTCGAGGTCGAACAGGAACGCCAGGTACAGCGTCAACAGCCCGGCCGCAATGGTTCTCAAGGCGAACAACACCACCCCTGGGCCAGGGTTGAGTATTGCCTGGAAGTATTGAAGCAGCGGTTGCATGGGAGCGCTCATCGAGTCATCTCCAGCAAGCGTAGTCACTGCTTCGGCGGCTCGACAGGGTTTCAGTGTCGACAGCACTTGTAGGAAAAATACTGACTATTCGCCGCGCAATGGCCTCAGGGTTTGACTCACAGCCCGGCCTGACCGAAGCTGGCAACCTTGCAAAAGCTTGCCTGCTACCGGATTCCTGCATGCCCCAGTCCCGCCGTTACCTGATCATCAGCCTCTGTGTCCTGTTTGCCATCGGCCTTGCGTGGCTGTTGCTGCGCAGCACAACGCCCGTGGTGCCGGAGGCGATCAAGCGCGGTTTCAGCGAAGCCCTGGCCCAGGCGCGGGCCGGGCAACCGGGCGCAGCGCGGGTTTTGTACCAGCAATTGGGGCGCCCTGACATTTCGCCCAAACGCCGCGTCTGGCTGCATGCCGAACTGCCCAATTATCCCAGCCCGCTCGCCCTGAAACTGGCAGACGCAGACCTGCAACACCCAGCGGCCGAGGTGCGCATCGCTGCGATCAAAAGCATCAGCGGTTTAGTCCCCAGCGGGCAGCGCAGTCTGCTGTTGGGTCCGTTGCTCGATGACAGTGAACAAAGCGTGCGGTTTGCCGCCGTGAACGCATTGCTTGGGCTCTCGCCGGACGACCTTGGCTTGTACTTTGGGCCGTTGCAGCAGGCGATCGACGCGTGGGAGCAAGTGCTCACGAGTGCGCCCGACAGCGCGGACAACCAGTACCAACTGGCCCGGCTGCACCTGCACAACGGCGAATTCAAGGCGGCGCAACAGGCGCTCGAGAACACTTTGCGCCTGGCGCCTGACAATCTTCCGGCACTGGTGATGCAGATCGAGGTGCTGGACAAACAGGGCCAAGGCGAAGCCGCCCGATTGCTATTGGCCAAACAATTGAAGGCTCAACCCGAGTCCGCCTACCTGCAACATGCCCTGGGGCTCTGGTTGCTGCATCACGGACAGAGTGAGTTCGCCCTGCTCGGCCTGTCCAAAGCCGTGGAGCTGGAACCGGACAACAAGGATTACCGCTATGACCTCGCCACCACGCTACACGGCGAACAAGAGCTGGAAGCGGCGCAGAAACAGTTGCAGGAAATCGTCCAGCGCCATCCGGCCGACCGCAAGGCACGGGTGTTGTTGATCAACTACTGGAAAGAAAGCGGGCAACTGCAAAACGTGCAAATTCTGTTGGCGCAACTCGAACAGCTCAATCCGGACGATCCGGCCCTGCAGCAAGGGCTTTAAATCATCGCTGATCTTGCGGTCGCCATCGCCAGCAAGCTGGCTCCTACAGGATCGGGGCAACACGACGCAGCATTGTAGGAGCGAGGCTCGCCCGCGAAGAACGATAACGCGCAGTGTCAGAACTTACGCCATCGCCAGCAAGCCGGCTCCTACAGGTCTGGGGCAACCTGTCGAGCCATGCTCAGGACAGCATGTCCTGCATTATTTCCTGCAACACATCCAGATCAAACGGCTTACCCAGAATCGGCGCCGTGCGCGTGATCGGACTGTCGGTCTCGCGGATTTCCTGCGGGTAGCCGCTGATGAAAATCACCTTGAGCTCCGGTCGCAGTTTCACGGCGGGTTCGGCGATCTGCACGCCGGAGATCCCGCCCGGCAGTCGGAAGTCGGTGATCATCATGTCCAGATGCGGCTTGCTCGCCAGAATCTCGAAGGCCTGCTCGCCGTTTTCGGCCTGCAATACCCGGTAACCCTCACCCGACAGGTAGGCCGACAGCACCATCAGGATCGAAGGGTCATCCTCGACGATCAGTACGACATCTTGTGCATCTTCACTCATGGGTAGCCTTTGTTCGGTCAATAGCTGCTGATACGACCGTGAGGTCGATCAGAGGTTGCGTTTAAATGGCTGTTTTCCTACAGCGGCAGACAAACGCGAAACAGGGCGCCTTCGCCAATCCGGCTCTCGACGGTAATGGTACCGCCATGGGCGGTCACAATCTGTTCTGAAATAAACAACCCCAGGCCCAGCCCGGCGACGGCGTGTTTGGCCGAAACCCGTTCGAACTGCTGGAAAATACGCTTCTGGTTTTCTTCACCAATGCCGATCCCCTGATCGCGTACGTCCACCCGCGCCTGACCGCTCTCACTGTACACCTTCACGGTGATCGGGCTCTTCGCGCCGTATCGCAAGGCGTTGGTCAGCAGGTTGGAAATCACCTGTTCTATACGAAATTCGTCCCAATTGCCCTCCACAGGATGCTCGGCGTCCAGGGTGACCGAGGATTCGGCGGCATCGATCTGCGGGGCGAAATTTTGTAACAAGTTGCGCACCAGCGCCGACAGATCGAAACGTGTCGGTCGGATCGACAGCTTGCCAGTGCGAATGCGCGACACATCGAGCATGTCTTCGATCAGGCGAATCAGGCTTTTGATCTGCCGCTCGTCGCGGTCGACCATCGCGTGCATCTTTTCCAGGGTGAACGCTGCGGCGTTGTCACGCGCCAGGTGCATCTTGCGCAGCTGGGTTTCGAGGATCAGGCCGTTGAGCGGCGTACGCACTTCGTGGGCGACGATGGACATGAAGTCATCGCGCATGCGCACCGCCTGCTCCAGTTCCTGCTGGGTGCTCTGCAACTGTTTAAGCAGCGCTTCCTGCTCGCGGCGACTCTGCTCCAGCGCTTCGACCTGCTGCTTCATGGCCTTGCTCTGGCGGAACAGATCGACGAACACATTGACCTTGCTCTTGACCGCGTGGATATCCAGCGGCTTGTGCAGGAAGTCCACGGCGCCGCTTTCGTAGCCCTTGAACGCATAGTTCAGCTCGCGACCGGCGGCGCTGACAAACACAATCGGGATGTTCTTGGTTTTTTCCGTGCCGCGCATCAACTCGGCCAGTTCGAAGCCGTTCATGCCAGGCATCTGCACGTCGAGAATGGCCATGGCGAATTCGTGTTGCAGCAGCAGCGACAAGGCTTCGTCGGCGGACAAGGCTTTGTAGACGATGCGGTCTTCGCGTTTGATCAGCGCTTCGAGCGCCAACAGGTTCTCCGGCAGATCGTCGACAATCAGCAGTTTGGCTTGGATGTTACTTAGCATGCTATTCGTTCCAGCTCGACAAGCAGACGGCCGATGTCGTTGATAGGGAGAACATGGTCTGGCTGGTGAACATCCAGCGCCGCCAGGGGCATGGTCGCGACTTGGGCTTCTTTCGGATCCTGGACGATGGTCAGACCGCCACGCTGTTTGACCTCGGCCAGGCCGCTGGCGCCATCGCGGTTGGCGCCGGTCAACAGCACGGCGGCCAGGGCGGGACCGTAGGCATCCGCCGCCGACGAGAACAGAAAGTCGATGGCGGGCCGCGAATAATGCACGCGGTCTTCCAGGCTCAGGGAAAAGCTGCGGTCCTGCTCCACCGACAAGTGATAGCCCGGCGTGGCGAAATACAGCGTGCCCGCTTCAATCAGCGTCTTGTCATGCGCCTCGACAACGCGCATGGCGACTCTTCGGGAAAACACGTCGGCGAGATGGCTGCGACGCTCGTCCGGCAGGTGCAGCACCACGATGATCGGCAGCACGAAGCCTTCGCGCAGAGGGCTGAGGATGCTCAGCAACGCCTCCACGCCACCGGCCGAAGCCCCGATCACGATAGCCTCCACAGAAGGCAATTTCGCTGCACTGTTCATGATTTACGGTAAATCCGTTCTTGTTTGACCAACGGCTCGAACTGGTTGCCGAAGGCCGAAAAATCCGGGGTTTCCTTGCTGCCCAGCACCAGAAAACCGCGATGACAAAGGGATTCGTGGAACAACCCGAACGCCCTGTCCTGAAGTTTTTTATTGAAATAAATCAAAACATTACGGCACGAAATTAACTGAGTTTCTGAAAAGACACTATCGGTCGCCAGGCTGTGGTCGGCGAAGGTCACGTTCTCACACAAACTCTTGTCGAAAATCGCGTAGCCATACGCCGCCGTGTAGTAGTCGGCGAATGAACGCTGGCCACCTGCCTGCTGGTAGTTATGAGTGTAGGCCCGGACATTCTCCATGGAGAAAATCCCCTGCTTGGCCTTGTCCAGCGAGCGCGGATTGATGTCGGTGGCATAGATGATGGTGCGATCGAGCAAACCTTCCTCGCGCAGCAGAATCGCCATCGAGTACACCTCTTCTCCGGTGCTGCAACCGGCGATCCAGATCTTGATCGAGGGGTAGGTCTTGAGCAGCGGCACCACTTCCTGGCGAATGGCGAGGAAGTGCGAAGGGTCGCGGAACATCTCGCTGACCGGGATCGTCAGCAATTGCAGCAACTGCATGAACGCGGTTGGATCGTGCAGCACCTTTTCCTGCAGCGCCGAAATGGTCGCGCACTCGAACTGGCTCAACGCATGCTGGACGCGGCGTTTGATCGACGCGCCGGAATAATCACGAAAGTCGTAGCTGTATTTGAGGTAGATCGCCTCGATCAACAACCGCAATTCGATTTCGCTACTTCGCTCCACTGAATAATTGCGTTCCACTAAATGCGTTCCATCTTCGGTAACCACACGCGAATCAGCGAGAACAGGCGATCCAGGTCGATGGGCTTGGCCAGGTAATCGTTGGAGCCGGCCTGCAGGCAGCGCTCCTGATCGTCCTTCATGGCCTTGGCCGTCACCGCAATGATCGGCAGCTTGCGCCAGCGCGGGTCCTGACGAATCAGGCTCGTCGCCTCGAAACCGTCCATCTCCGGCATCATCACATCCATCAACACCAGATCGATGTCCTCCACTTCATTCAGTCTTTCAATCGCCTCACGACCGTTCCGGCCAATGACCACGATTGCGCCCTTTTGCTCCAGCGCGCTGGTGAGGGCGAAGATGTTGCGCACATCGTCGTCCACCAACAGCACTTTGCGACCCTCGAAGACTTTGTCGCGGCTGCGCGCGGTCTTGAGCATCGTTTGCCGTTCATGGGACAACCGCGATTCGACTTTGTGCAAAAAGAGTGTGACCTCATCCAGCAGACGCTCCGGCGAGCGCGCACCCTTGATGATGATCGAGCGCGAATACTTGCGTAGTTCGGTCTCTTCATCGCGAGTGAGGTTGCGCCCGGTGTAGACGATCACCGGCGGGAACGAACAGATGTCCTCGGTGGACATGCGCTTGAGCAGATCATTGCCCAACATGTCTGGCAGTTTCAGGTCGATGATCATGCAGTCGAAAACGGTGGTGCGCAGCAGGTCCAGTGCATCCTGCGCGAGGCCGACCGCAGTGATCTCGATGTCATCGTCGCCGATCAACCGGGCAATGCTGTCGCGCTGCAAGTCGTCGTCTTCCACCAACAGCACGCGTTTGACCTTCTGGGTCAGCTTCGCTTCGAGGCGGGCAAACACGTCCTTGAGCTCTTCACGGGTGGTCGGCTTGACCGCGTAACCAATGGCGCCCATGTGCATCGCGGCTTCGACCCGGTCTTCGACCGAGATGACGTGCACCGGGATGTGTCGGGTTTCCGCGTGTTCCTTCAGGCGCTGCAACACGGTCAGGCCAGAGTGGTCCGGCAGGCGCATGTCCAGCAGGATGGCGTCGGGAATGTATTCCTTCGCCAGGTCATAACCTTCGTCGGCGCCGTGGGCCACCAGGCACTGATAACCCAATTCGTGGGCCAGATCGTAGAGGATGTGCGCGAAGTTTGACTCATCTTCCACCACCAGAATGCAGCGAGTGGTGAAAGGTGCCTTGCCTCGATCGTCGTCGAAACGCGGGATATCGACTTCGGCGATCAGCGGCACCAGGGCAGGTGCCGGTGCTCTCGGCGTCAGCGCAACCGGTGAGGCCTGCATCGGCTCGACCGGCGTCTCGCCCGGTTCAACGTATTGCTGCGGCAAGACCAGGGTGAACACACTGCCCTGCCCCGGTTCGCTGGTGACGCTGATGGAACCGCCGAGCAATGCCGCCAGATCACGGGAAATCGACAGGCCCAGCCCGGTGCCGCCGTAACGGCGATTGGTGGTGCCGTCGGCCTGGCGGAACGCTTCGAAAATGCTTTCCTGCTGCTCTTGTGCGATACCGATCCCGGAATCGCGGACGATAAAGGCAATGCCGTCGCCGGGCTGGCTGGCGACGGTCAGGCTGACCGTGCCTTTCTCGGTGAATTTCACCGCGTTGGACAGCAGATTCTTCACCACCTGCTCCAGACGCTGGCGGTCGGTGAAAATCATCATCGGTGCGCCGGGCTGCACATCGACCTGGAAATCCAGCTGCTTGTCCGTCGCCAGTGGCTGGAACATCCCGCGCAAACCGTCCACCAGGCGGGCGACGCTGGTGTTTTCCGGACGCATATCCAGCTTGCCGGCCTCGACCTTGGAGATGTCGAGAATGTCGTTGATCAAGTTCAGCAAATCATTGCCGGCCGAATAGATCGACTCGGCGAATTTGACCTGTTCGGCGCTGAGGTTTTCCTGCGGGTTTTCCGCCAGTAACTTGGCCAGGATCAACGAACTGTTCAGCGGCGTGCGCAATTCGTGGGACATATTGGCGAGGAATTCGGACTTGTACTTGCTAGAGCGCTGCAACTCTTCTGCGCGCTCTTCGAGCTGGGCCTGGGCCTGATTGAGTTCGGTGTTCTTCAGGTCCATGGCATCGCGTTGCTCGGCCAGAGTCTGGGCCTGTTCGGCAAGCTGTTCGTTGGTCTGCTCCAGTTCGACCTGCTGGGTTTCCAGGTGCGCCTGGGATTCCTTGAGAACCCTTGATTGCTCTTCAAGCTCTTCGTTGGCGGTCTTGAGTTCTTCTTGCTGAACTTGCAGTTCTTCGTTGAGTTGCTGGGTTTCGGCCAGCACTTCCTGCAAGCGTTGACGATAGCGCGCGGCCTCGATGGAAGTGCCGATGTTGCCGGCAATCAGTTCGAGCAGTTCGATGTCGCGGTCGTTCAACGGGCGCAGGAAGCCGAGTTCGATGACCCCGTTGACCCGATCGTCATCGCTGGTCGGCACCACCAGCACGCTGTGCGGCAAGCCTTCACCAAGGCCGGAACTGACCTTGAAATAGTTGCTTGGCACGTTGTCGAGGCGTATCAGCTTCGCCTGTTGCGCCACTTGCCCGACAATCCCTTCGTCGCTGTAAATCTGTTGTTCAAGGGCTTCCTGCTCACGGGAAAAACCGTAAGAGGCAATGCGCTTGAGGCCGCCATGTTCTTCACGTACATAAATAGCCGCCACCGCCGTGCCGAGGTATTGCGCGCAAAACTGCAGAATGTTGCGCCCCAGCAGATTGAGCGACAGTTGCCCCAACACTTGCTCGGCCAGCTCGGTCTGGCCGTTGCGCAGCCAGGCTTGCTGTTCCAGACGATGGGCACTGGCCTGTTGCGCGGCCAGGTTGGCGCTGTAGCTCTGCGAAAGGTTGAGCAGATCCCGACGGCCAATGTAGGCGAGCAACCCGCTGATGCCGACAATGAACAGCAGATAAAGGCTGATGCTCCAGATCGTGCTGCGGCGCACTTCTTCGTTACGCGTGGCGCGTAACTGCTGCTCCATGTCGATCACGTCTTCGAATTGCTTGCGGATTTCATCAGTCAGGCGTTTGCCGCGCCCGGCCTTGATGGCGCTGCGGTAGTCACCGCCCGCATGCTGCAAGTCGATCATGTTCTGCGCGTAAGTCGCCCATTCATCCTGCAGGGCCTGGAGCCGTTGCAGGCGGTCGGTTTGCACCGGGTTGTCCGCCGTCAGTTCGAGCAAGGTCTTGACCGCTACCGCGACTCTCGGCTTGGCGGTTTCGTAGGGTTCAAGAAATCTCTCGTCGCCACTGAGCAGGAAACCGCGCATGCCGGTCTCCAGATCGACGGTCAGCTTGACCGCTTCATTGGCGTTATTGATCACCCGGTCGGTGTGCTGGACCCACTGGATCACCGACAGCAGATAGGTGATCAGCGAGACAAAGAACACCGCACTGAGCACACCGACACCCAACGGCAGGCTGACGTTGCGGCTCAGGAGTTTACGAAATCGTTGCTCGTCAACCGAAGACGCAGTGGTCATGGGAGGGCCTTGTCGAACTGTTGGAATCCAGGGAGTCTGCCTCAAATCTGCCGCATTGATCCAATTTTCTGACGTGATTGTGCGCTAAATCCTACATTCAACTGCCCCAGCGCAAAGGAGCGGTTATCCTTGTCCGCCCTGGTACGGCTATTCTTTTTCCAGTGGGGTCGGGAACTTGTCGGGGTCCGTTACTTACTCATGCTAGAGCCCGGCGTTTTTGATCGGCCGGTCACTGCGAATTCAACTGTTGAGAACCCCCATTATGTCCGCTGAAACATCCATCATCCTGGTCGTTGAAGACGACGACATTGTGCGCATGCTGATCGTCGATGTGCTGGAGGAGCTGGAATTCAAGGTTCTGGAGGCGAACGGATGCGAGCAGGCGCTGGAATTTCTCAATGATGAAGATCAATACATCGATCTGATGATGACCGACGTCGGTTTGCCGGTCATGGATGGCCGCGAACTGGCCACGCAGGCGCGCATGGTACGCCCGGAACTGCCCGTCCTGTTTGCCAGCGGCTACGCAGAAAATATTGAGGTGCCCGCCGGAATGCATGTGATCGGCAAACCGTTTTCCATTGATCAATTGCGCGACAAGGTCAAAGGCATTCTCGCTATTACCTAGCCTTCGTTGAGCGGGCTGAGGAATCGTCCTCGGCTGTGGTTTAATTGCGCCCCGCTTTTATTCCCCTGCCCGCTTCAAGGAATCTCCCTGCATGAGTCTGCCCCGCGCCACCAAAGTCCTGGTTATCGGCTACGTCTGGCCCGAGCCACGCTCTTCCGCGGCGGGTGGGTATGTGATGCAACTGCTCGGGACGTTTCTGCAACAAGGCTGGGACGTGACCTTCAGCAGCCCCGCCGGTGCTGGCGAACATCAGGAAGACCTGACGGCGCTGGGCATTCGTGAAGTGCCGATCGAACTGAACAACAGCAGTTTCGATGTGTTTGTCCGCGAACTGGCGCCGGACATCGTGCTGTTCGAGCAATTCATGATGGAAGAACAGTTCGGCTGGCGTGTCGAGAAGCACTGCCCTGATGCCTTGCGCGTGCTCGGAACGCAGGATTTGCAAAGCCTGCGCCATGCCCGGCATCAACGGCTCAAGGACCGGTTGAAGGCCAGCGACGACGACAATGACTTCAGCGGGCTTTTCGCACCGGCCTTGCGTGAAGAGTTCGAACTGATGGCCGACACCGACCTGGCGAAACGGGAAATCGCTGCGTTGTATCGCTGCGACTTGAACCTGATGATTTCCGAAACGGAAATCGAGTTGCTGGTCGAGCAGTTCAAGGTGCCACGCAGCCTGCTGCACTGGTGCCCGTTGATGGTCGATCCACCGAGCGCGCCGCTGGCGGGTTTTGAGGAGCGCGCGGACTTCCTCAGTATTGGCAACTTCCGTCACGCGCCCAACTGGGATGCGGTGCTCTGGATGAAAACCACCATTTGGCCACTGATTCGCGAGCAATTGCCCACCGCTCGTTTGCTCATCTACGGAGCCTACACGCCACCCAAGGCGACCGCGCTGCACAATGCGGCGCAAGGTTTCCATGTAATGAACTGGGCAGAAGACGCGTTGCAAGTGATGTCGGCCGCTCGCGTGTGCCTGGCGCCGTTGCGTTTCGGTGCGGGCATCAAGGGCAAAATCGTCGATGCGATGATTTGCGGTACACCGAATGTCACCACGCCGATCGGTGCCGAAGCGATGTATGGCCAAGGCCCCTGGCCGGGCGCCGTGACCCGCACGGCACGCGAGTTTGCCGATAGCGCGGTGCAACTCTATAAAGACCAGGCCCAATGGTCGAACGCCCAGGCAGTTGGCCTGGAACTGCTGGCCGAACGTTATCAGCTGCACACCCACGGCCCGGCACTGATTGCAAAACTAGAGTATTGCCAACAGCACTTGCGGACACTAAGACGGGACAACTTTACCGGCAGCATGTTGCGCCACCATCAACATAAAAGCACTCAATACATGGCGCAATGGATTGAAGCGAAAAACCGAACTAAAGATGACACTTGATCGTTAGAATCGTCTTCTCTGACGATTAACCTACTGTGCAAGGACGCACAATGAATAACGATCTAACAGCAACTAAGCCTAATTTCCTCTACAACAACCAATCATTTACAACCCATCGCTGGATGACCCAGCTTCCGGCCATTGATTCACTCTCGCTTGCGGAACTTGTTTTACCTGGCGCGCATAATGCCGGCGTGGACAAAAAGGCCTCGTATGCGGCGCCGGGCATCAGTCACTGGGCCGCCTGCCAGACCCATACGTTCTACTATCAATTGACCCAAGGCGCCCGCGCGCTCGATGTCAGGCTGGAGTATGTAATCGGCAGCAATGGCGTCGGAACCTTCTGGTGCCAGCACAACGGTTTTCGCTCCTCCCGCTCCCTGGAAGACCTGATCACGAGCGTGATCCGGTTTCTGCAGGAAAACCCCGATGAGTTCATCGTGCTGGATTTTCATCAGTTGAATGCAGGCAACCAGGCCTTTGACCATCGGGAGTTCAACCGCCTGCTGATGACTCATTTGGGTGACCGGATAATTCCCTACAGGAATGCGGACCTGACACTCGGTCAATTGAAACGGGCCAGTCATGCCCGGCGCGTGCTGGTTGCCGCCGAATATCACCCGAGCTTCGATGCCACCTTGTTTTGCCGGTACATTCCGCACGAATGGAGCGGAATCGGGACGACCAGCATCAGTGAGCTGAACGCGCATATCACGCAGGTCATGCGATACCCGCCAACCAGCGACATGCCATGGTCACTCTCCGCCACCAGTTACCATGCCGTGGGCGGTCCGGTGAACATCGGCGAGCAGCTTGATCAATGGTTTGACCCGGCCGTCAGCGAGTGGATTCTAAGGTGCAGCATTATCAACGCGGACTTTTTTGAAACATCGAATCTGGTCAGCCATTGCCGGGTGGCCAATCAGATCAAAGCCAACGCCTGACACTATTAATTTGTGCAGATGTTTCCGTCACTGGCAATGCTGGAACGCACCTCTATGCTTGAAATTACATATATCCACTTCATCCCACGGATGGGCTGAAGCCACTATCAGGAATGACAATGACCCAATCTTTACAAGGTACGTTCGACAAAAAGAAATGGATGAGTAATGTGCTCGACGTCGACCGCCTGAAGTTGACCGACTTGATCTGGCCAGGCACTCACAACAGCGGCATGGACAAAAAAGCCCCTAACTATGATGTTGTCATTGGTAACTGGACCACGTGCCAAAACGACTCATTTGCGTGGCAACTGGCCAATGGTGCACGGGCATTTGATATCCGACTTGGTTACACCGAGGGGCGCGATCAATCGATCTTCTACTTTCATCACAATGGCTTTCAGTCTCATCGTGTCCTTGATGAGCTGATCGACGCGACAACCGCGTTCCTTGATCAAAACCCGGACGAGTTCATCGTCTTCGACTTCCACCAAATGGGCGACGGTACCAAGCGTTTTGACCACAAGAAACTCAATGACCTGCTGGTGAGTCGACTCGGGCACCGAGTCATACCGTCCTACGACGCGTCGAAAACGGTGGGTCAACTCAAACGCATGAGCACCCGCCGCAGGCTGGTGCTGGCAGCGCACGTTGTGCGGGGGCTGGACGATGATTACTTCTGGCCGCGCATCCCGCACAAATGGAGCGGCGAAACCTTCACCGACACGGCGGAACTGGAACGCCACATAGCCAACGAGCTGCAAGACGCACCGTTCGAGAGCTTTCTCTGGTCGTTATCGGCCACCAGCTATGGCTTTCTGGGCGGGCCTCAGGACATCAAGAACCAGATCAACGCCTGGTTCAACCCGACCCGGGACTGGGTGACGCGATGCAGCATTGTCAGCACCGACTTCTTCGATGAGTCAGACATCGTGCGTTACTGCTGGAGCGCGTCGAGCATGAAGGCGGTTTATGGCAGCGCCCTGCATCCGTAACCGGGCGCATGACGTCGGTCGACATGCCCCAGGCTGGCAATGCCGGCCGGTAAAGAGGCATGATCAGGGCGCAATAACAATAAAAGCGCCCTGATATGACCCGGACTGCCAGAGTCACCGATCCTTCCTACGAACTGATGGACGACCATAACGGGTTGTCGATCATCTATCGCCAGCACGGTTTCCCCTGCCCCTTGGTGCGCTGGCATTTTCACAAGGAATACGAACTGCACCTGATCGTCGCCAGCTCCGGCAAGGTGTTCATTGGCGACTACATCGGCAACTTCTATCCGGAAACTCTCTTCCTCACCGGCCCCAACCTGCCCCACAACTGGATCAGCCAGGTCGCCGAGGACGAAGTGGTGCCCAAGCGGGACATGCTGGTCAACTTCACCGACGAGCTGTTCGAGAGCGGCCACCAGGTGTTTGCCGAACTCAAGACACTGGCGCCCTTGCTGGAGCGCGCGCAGTACGGCATCGAATTTCGCTGCAAACACACCATCCGCCAGGCGATGACCTTGATGCAGCGAATCGCCGACACCAAAGGCATGACCCGCCTCGGGCACTTTTTCATTTTGCTGGAGCTGCTCGCAGCCACCGACGACTACCAACTGCTGTCCGGTGCCACAACGCCGCAACTGGCGGATGAACACAATATCGATCGCACCAACCGCGCGGTGGATTACATCTTTGCCCACTACGCCCGTGAACTGCCGCTGGAGGAAGTCGCCGAGCACCTGGGCATGAAGCCGACCTATTTCAGTCGCGTGTTCAAGCAAGCCACCGGGCGCTGCTTCATCGAGTTCGTCAACCGGCTGCGCATCAGCAAATCCTGTGAACTGCTGGCCGACGGCGACAAGCCGGTGACCGATGTGTGTTTCGAGTCGGGCTTCAACAATATCTCCAACTTCAATCGGCGTTTTCAGCAGTTGAAAGGCATGACGCCATCGCACTATCGGCGGTTGGCGGTGCAGCGGTTGACTGAGCAGAATCTGGGTTAATCCATTCGGGTCATGCGTTGATCTTTAAATCGAATCGCCGGCAAGCCGGCTCCTACAGGTCGTGCGCAATCCTTGTAGGAGCCGGCTTGCCGGCGATGGGGCCGGTAAAACCTGTACAAATTCGATGACCGATCACCGCTGAAAAGCCTGTCCCTGCCCCCCCTACCCCAAACAGCAGTGCAAAATAGTATCAATTCAAGTGCGATGGATGATTTGTCTCATCCTCAATTGAAGGCTGTAATCAGCGCACATTCTTCCTGCCCCGGAAGACACAAAAACAATAACTGTCCTTCTGTCCCCCTCCGGGTGCAGAAAAGGAGTGCACGATGCAACCTTCTGTAAAAGCTCTGCTAGCCCTCACCTGCATGACCCTCAGCAGCGTCAGCCTCGGCGCTCAGACCCTGACCATCGCCACCGTCAACAACAGCGACATGATCCGCATGCAAAAGCTCTCGAAAACCTTCGAAGCCGAGCACCCGGACATCAAGCTCAATTGGGTGGTGCTCGAAGAAAACGTCCTGCGTCAGCGCCTGACCACCGACATCGCCACTCAGGGCGGGCAGTTCGACGTGCTGACCATCGGCATGTACGAAGCTGCACTCTGGGGCGCCAAGGGCTGGCTGGAACCGATGAAGGATTTGCCGGCCACTTATGACCTCGACGACGTGTTCCCTTCGGTGCGTGAAGGCCTGTCAGTCAAGGGTTCGCTGTATGCCTTGCCGTTCTACGCCGAAAGCTCCATCACCTATTACCGCACCGACCTGTTCAAGGACGCCGGGCTGACCATGCCGGAACATCCGACCTGGGAACAGATCGGCGAATTCGCCAGCAAACTCACCAACAAGGATAAAGAGCAGTACGGCATCTGCCTGCGCGGCAAGGCCGGCTGGGGCGAGAACATGGCGTTGATCACCACCGTCGCCAATGCTTATGGCGCGCGCTGGTTCGATGAGAAGTGGCAACCGGAATTCACCGGCCCCGAGTGGAAAAACGCCCTGAATTTCTACGTCGACACCATGAAGAAGTCAGGCCCGCCAGGCGCGTCGAGCAACGGTTTCAACGAAAACCTGGCGCTGTTCAACAGCGGCAAATGCGCGATCTGGGTCGATGCCAGCGTCGCCGGCTCGTTCGTCACCGACAAAACCCAGAGCAAGGTCAGCGAGCACGTCGGCTTCACCTACGCGCCGCACCAGACCACCGACAAAGGCTCGGCCTGGCTCTATTCCTGGGCGCTGGCGATTCCGACCAGCTCCAAAGCCAAGGACGCGGCGAAGACCTTCAGTGCCTGGGCAACCTCCAAGGAATACGGCGCACTGGTCGCGGAAAAGGACGGCATTGCCAACGTACCGCCAGGCACGCGTGCCTCGACTTACAGCGAGGCGTACATGAGCGCCGCGCCATTTGCCAAGGTCACACTTGAGTCGCTGAAAACGGCGGACCCAAGCAAGCCGACGCTCAAGCCTGTGCCCTACATCGGCATTCAGCTGGTGACCATCCCCGAGTTCCAGGGCATTGGCACTCAGGTAGGCAAATCGTTCTCGGCGGCACTGATCGGTCAGACCACGGTCGACCAGGCCCTGACCGCCGCCCAGCAAACCACAGAGCGTGAGATGAAGCGCGCGGGTTACCCCAAGTAACCCCGCAAAGCCCCCTGTAGGAGCGAGGCTTGCCCGCGAAAGCGTCGGTACATCCGACAAATATCTTTCGCCAGAACCATCGCTTTCGCGGGCAAGTCGGATCGCCGCACCGCTCGCTCCTACAGTTGATCTTCATTTGTCTGTTCTTAACGGTTTAACGCCATGAATATTTCAACTGCCAAAGCTCACATGGACATTCCCCAGCCGGTGCGTAAAAGCCGGTTGGCCAACCCCGGCTGGTTTCTGGTCAGCCCCTCGGTGGCCTTGCTGCTGCTGTGGATGATCGTGCCGCTGGGCATGACTGTTTACTTCTCGATGATCCGCTACAACCTGCTCAACCCGGGCGAGAACGAGTTCGTGGGGCTTGAGAACTTCACCTACTTCCTGACGGACTCCGGGTTCATGCCCGGCGCCACCAACACGTTGTTGCTGGTCGGCAGCGTATTGCTGATCAGCGTGGTGCTCGGGGTGTTGATCAGTGCGCTGCTGGAGGCCAGTGATTTTCTCGGTCGCGGCGTCGTGCGGGTGATGTTGATCTCGCCGTTTTTCATCATGCCCACCGTCGGTGCGTTGATCTGGAAGAACCTGATTTTCCACCCTGTGTCGGGGATTCTCGCCTACGTCTGGAAACTGTTCGGCGCGCAACCGGTGGACTGGCTGGCGCACTACCCGCTGCTGTCGATCATCATCATTGTGTCCTGGCAATGGCTGCCCTTCGCGATCCTGATCCTGATGACCGCCATGCAGTCCCTAGACCAGGAGCAGAAAGAAGCCGCGCGCCTCGACGGTGCCGGGCCGATTGCGATCTTCTGGCACCTGACCCTGCCGCACCTGGCACGACCGATTGCCGTCGTGGTGATGATCGAAACGATCTTCCTGCTCTCGGTGTTCGCCGAAATTTTCACCACCACCAACGGCGGCCCCGGCTACGCCTCGACCAACCTCGCCTACCTGATCTACAACCAGGCGCTGGTGCAGTTCGACGTCGGCATGGCGTCCGCCGGCGGTTTGATTGCGGTGGTGATCGCCAACATCGCGGCCATCGTGCTGGTGCGCATGATCGGCAAAAACCTGACAGACAAAGCCTGAGGCCCGCGCCATGACCCTTCAACAATCCCGTCGTCTGCAAAGTGTGCTGCTCGGCACGCTGGCCTGGGCCATCGCGATCCTGATCTTCTTCCCGATTTTCTGGATGGTGCTGACCAGTTTCAAAACCGAAATCGACGCGTTCGCCACGCCGCCGCAATTCATCTTCACACCGACGCTGGAGAACTACCTGCACATCAACGAGCGCAGCGATTACTTCAGTTTTGCCTGGAACTCGGTGGTGATTTCCTTCAGCGCCACGGCGTTGTGCCTGCTGATCGCGGTGCCGGCGGCCTACTCGATGGCGTTCTACGAAACCCAGCGCACCAAAGGCACGCTGCTGTGGATGCTCTCGACCAAGATGCTGCCACCAGTGGGCGTGCTGATGCCGATCTACCTGCTGGCCAAGAGCTTTGGCCTGCTCGACACACGCATCGCGCTGATCGTGATCTACACGCTGATCAACCTGCCCATCGTGGTCTGGATGATTTACACCTACTTCAAGGACATCCCCAAAGACATCCTCGAAGCCGCGCGTCTGGACGGCGCCACGCTGTGGCAGGAAATGGTTCGCGTGTTGCTGCCGATCGCCAAGGGCGGCCTGGCTTCCACAGTGTTGCTGTCGCTGATCCTGTGCTGGAACGAAGCCTTCTGGTCGCTGAACCTGACCTCGTCGAAAGCCGCGCCACTGACCGCGCTGATCGCTTCGTACTCAAGCCCCGAGGGGTTGTTCTGGGCCAAGTTGTCGGCGGTGTCGACCCTGGCCTGCGCGCCGATCCTGATCTTCGGCTGGATCAGCCAGAAACAACTGGTCCGCGGCCTGTCGTTTGGCGCGGTGAAATGAAACGACGCCTGATACGAATTTCCGGCCTGACACGATCCCCTGTAGGAGCCAGCTTGCTGGCGATGACGGCCTCAAGAGCGATGCAAAATTTCAGGGCCTCATCGCCGGCAAGCCGGCTCCTACAAAAAAGCCCGTTCGGCTCAACTGAATAAAAACAAGCGGAGGCCCATCACCATGGCCAACCTGAAAATCAAGAATCTGCAAAAAGGCTTCGAAGGCTTTTCCATCATCAAAGGCATCGACCTGGAAGTGAACGACAAGGAATTCGTGGTCTTCGTCGGCCCGTCCGGCTGCGGCAAGTCCACCCTGCTGCGCCTGATCGCCGGCCTGGAAGAAGTCAGCGGCGGCAGCATCGAACTCGACGGCCGCGACATCACCGAAGTCAGCCCGGCCAAGCGTGACCTGGCGATGGTGTTCCAGACCTACGCCCTGTACCCGCACATGAGCGTGCGCAAAAACATGTCGTTTGCCCTCGATCTGGCCGGCGTACCGAAAGCCGAAGTCGAGAAGAAAGTCGGCGAGGCGGCGCGCATCCTTGAGCTCGGGCCGATGCTGGAGCGCAAGCCGAAGCAACTGTCGGGCGGTCAGCGTCAACGCGTGGCCATCGGCCGCGCCATCGTGCGCAACCCGAAAATTTTCCTGTTCGACGAACCGCTGTCCAACCTCGACGCGGCGCTGCGCGTACAGATGCGCCTGGAACTGTTGCGCCTGCACAAAGAACTGCAAGCGACGATGATCTATGTGACCCACGACCAGGTGGAAGCCATGACCATGGCCGACAAAGTCGTCGTGCTCAATGGCGGCAAGATCGAACAGGTCGGCTCACCGCTGGACCTGTATCACCAGCCCGCCAACCTGTTTGTCGCAGGCTTTCTCGGCACACCGAAGATGGGCTTCCTCAAAGGCAAAGTCACCCGTGTCGACAGCCAAAGCTGCGAAGTGGCGCTCGATGCCGGCACCCGCATCACGTTGCCGCTGAGCGGCGCCAGCCTGAGCGTCGGTGGCGCGGTGACGCTGGGCATTCGCCCGGAACATCTGGAACTGGCAAAGACCGGCGATTGCACCTTGCAGGTCACCGCCGACGTCAGCGAACGCCTGGGCAGCGACACCTTCTGCCACGTCCGGACCTCCTCCGGTGAAGCGCTGACCATGCGGGTTCGCGGCGATCTGGCCAGCCGTTATGGCGAGGCGCTGAGCCTGCACCTGGACGCCGAACACTGCCATTTATTCGATGCCGACGGCGTGGCGCTGACCCGCCCGTTGCGCGCAGCGGCCTGATTTCAGAGAGCGTGTGATGAAACTGAATAAACAGAACCTGCACCACCTCGCCCCCGAAGTGGTCCTGCCCGCCTACGCCCTGAGCGACGCCCGCCAAGGCATCGCGCACATTGGCGTCGGCGGCTTCCACCGCGCCCATCAGGCGTATTACACCGACGCCTTGATGAACACTGGCGAAGGCCTGGACTGGGCGATTTGCGGCGTCGGCCTGCGCGCCGAAGACCGCCGCGCCCGGGACGACCTGAAGGAGCAGGATTACCTGTTCACCCTGTTTGAACTCGGCGACACCGATGACACCGAAGTCCGGGTCATCGGCGCGATCCGCGACATGCTGCTGGCCGAGGACGGTGCGCAAGCGTTGATCGACAAACTGTCGAGCCCCGAGATCCGCATCGTCTCGTTGACCATCACCGAGGGCGGTTACTGCATCGACGACAGCAACGGCGAATTCATGGCCCACCTGCCGCAGATCCAGCACGACCTCGCGCACCCGGATTCGCCGAAAACCGTATTCGGTTTTCTCTGCGCCGCGCTGGCCAAACGCCGGGCTGCGGGCACGCCGGCGTTCACCTTGATGTCCTGCGATAACCTGCCGCACAACGGCGCGGTCACCCGCAAAGCGCTGCTGGCCTTTGCCGCGCTGCGCGATGCAGACCTGCACGACTGGATCGCCGAAAACGTCAGCTTCCCGAATGCGATGGTCGACCGCATCACGCCGATGACCAGCACCGAACATCGCCTGCAACTGGCCGACAAACACGCGGTCGACGATGCCTGGCCGGTGGTCTGCGAACCGTTTGTGCAGTGGGTACTGGAGGACAAGTTCGTCAACGGTCGCCCGGCCTGGGAAAAGGTCGGCGTACAGTTCACCGACGACGTCACGCCGTACGAAGAGATGAAAATCAAACTGCTCAACGGCAGTCACCTGGCGCTGACGTACCTGGGGTTTTTGAAGGGTTACCGCTTCGTTCACGAGACCATGAACGACCCGCTGTTCGTGCGTTACATGCGCGCCTACATGGACCTGGACGTGACGCCGCAACTGTCGCCCGTGCCGGGGATTGATCTGACTGATTACAAGAACACCCTGGTGGAGCGCTTTTCCAATCAGGCGATTGCCGATCAACTGGAGCGTGTGTGCTCGGACGGTTCGTCGAAGTTTCCCAAGTTCACCATTCCGACCATCAACCGCTTGATTGCCGATGGCCGGGAGACCAAGCGTGCGGCGCTGGTGGTGGCGGCGTGGGCGTTGTATTTGAAGGGTGTGGACGAGAATGGTGATACCTATGCCATTCCCGATCCTCGGGCGGCGTTTTGTCAGGCGCTGGTGGCGGATGATGCGTTGATGGCCCAGCGGCTGCTGGGGGTGGAGGAGATTTTTGGTACGGCGATTGCGCATTCGCCGGAGTTTGTCGCGGCGTTTGAGTGGTGCTGCAACAGTTTGCGCGAGGTTGGGGTTTCGCGGACGTTGGAGCGGGTGTTGGCGTAAAAGCGGCGGTGACATCACCGCCGTCATCGCGAGCAGGCTCGCTCCCACATTGGATCGGTGTCGTACACAAAATCCGCGTCCACTAAAGACCCCCTGTAGGAGCGAGGCTTGCCCGCGAATGGCTTCACCGAGATCGACCTGACACACCAAGGACCCACCATGCCAAACCAACAACTATTCCTCGGCATCGACTGCGGCACCCAAGGCACCAAAGCCATCATCCTCGATGCCCACAGCGGTCAGGTCCTCGGCCAAGGCGCCGCCGCGCACACGTTGATCAGCGGCGCCAATGGCCGTCGCGAGCAGGACACATCGCAATGGCTGGAAGCATTCACTTCAGCCACGCATCGTGCGCTGATCGCGGCAAACGTCGACGGCCAGGACATCCTCGGCATCGGCGTTTCCGGTCAGCAACACGGCCTGGTCCTGCTCGACGATCAAGGCCAGGTCCTGCGTCCCGCCAAGCTCTGGTGTGACACCGAATCCACTCCGGAGAACGACCGTCTACTGGCGCACATTGGCGGTGAAAAAGGCTCGCTCGAACGCCTCGGCGTGGTCATCGCACCGGGCTACACCGTTTCAAAACTGCTCTGGACCAAAGAACAACACCCCGACGTTTTTGCGCGGATCGCACGCATCCTGCTGCCCCACGACTACCTCAACTACTGGCTGACCGGCCGCAGTTGCAGCGAGTACGGCGATGCCTCGGGCACCGGTTATTTCAACGTGCGCACCCGCCAGTGGGACTTGCAGCTGCTGCGCGACATTGACCCCAGCGGTCGCTTGCAAGCAGCGCTGCCGGAGCTGATCGACGCCCATCAAGCGGTGGGCACGATCCTGCCGGGCATCGCCGAGCACCTGGGCATCAACCCCAAGGCGCTGGTGTCCAGCGGCGGTGGCGACAACATGATGGGCGCCATCGGCACCGGCAATATCCGGCCCGGCGCGATCACCATGAGCCTCGGTACCTCGGGCACGGTGTACGCCTATGCCGATCAACCGACCGTCAGCGCTGACGCGTCGGTCGCGACGTTCTGTTCCTCCAGCGGTGGCTGGTTGCCGCTGATCTGCACCATGAACCTGACCAATGCCACCGGGGTGATTCGCGACCTGTTCGAGCTGGATATCGAGCAGTTCAACACCCTCGTCGCGCAAGCACCGATCGGCGCCGAAGGTGTGAGCATGCTGCCGTTTCTCAACGGCGAGCGCGTCCCCGCCCTGCCCCACGCCACCGGCAGCTTGCTCGGCTTGACCATGACCAACCTGACGCAAGCCAATTTGTGCCGCTCCGTGGTCGAAGGCACGACCTTCGGTTTGCGTTATGGGCTGGACCTGCTGCGCCAGAATGGCTTACAAAGCCGCACCATCTGCCTGATCGGCGGCGGCTCGAAAAGCCCGGTGTGGCGCCAGATTGTCGCCGACATCATGAACACCAAGGTGATCTGCACCGAACAAAGCGAAGCCGCCGCCCTCGGCGCGGCAATTCAGGCGGCATGGTGCAAATCCTGGGCAAACGGCCACGAAGACAGCCTCGCGGACTTGTGCGAGCGCTGCGTGAAGCTCGATCCGGCGAGCGAAACCCTGCCGATTGCAGAAAATGTAACGGCCTGTCAGCAGGCCTATGAACGCTATCAACAGCATGTCGCAACCCTTTAAAGAGTGAACAACTATGTATCTGGTGTGTGGCGAAGCGCTGTTCGATTTCTTCAGTGAAGACGACGCCAGCGGCCTGGCTTCAAAAGTGAATTTCAAGGCGATTGCCGGCGGCTCGCCCTTCAACGTGGCGGTCGGGTTGCGCCGCTTGGGCGTGAACGCGGCGCTGTTTGCCGGGTTGTCGACGGACTATCTGGGCCGGCGTTTGCAGCAAGTGCTGCAGGATGAAGGCGTACGCCCGGATTACCTGGTGGATTTCGCCGCACCGACCACCCTGGCGATGGTCGCGGTCGGTGCCAATGGTTCACCGCAGTACAGTTTCCGTGGTGAAGGTTGCGCAGATCGGCAGTTGAAACCGGAGCATTTGCCGGAACTGGGGCCAGAGGTGCGCGGCTTGCAAATCGGCTCGTTCTCGTTGGTGGTGCAGCCGATTGCCGACACGCTGCTGGCCCTGGTACAGCGGGAAAGTGGCAAGCGCCTGATCAGCCTTGATCCGAACGTGCGGCTCAATCCTGAACCGAACATCGAGCTTTGGCGTTCGCGGGTTGCGACGCTGGTTGAGCTGGCCGACCTGATCAAAGTCAGCGATGAGGACCTGAGCCTGTTGTATCCCGGGCAGGATCCGCAGCGGGTGATTGAAGGCTGGTTGCAGCATCGCTGTCAGGTGGTGTTCCTGACCCGTGGCGGCGAAGGTGCGACGGTGTTTAGCCGCAATCACGGTTCGTGGTCGGTGCCGGCCTGTCCGGTGAAGATTGCCGATACCGTTGGGGCTGGCGATACGTTCCAGGCGGCGTTGATTACCTGGCTGACCGAGCAGCAACTGGATTCGGTCGAGGGCGTGCAATCGCTGGCGCGCGAGCAGATCGACGGGATGTTGAAGTTTGCGGTGCGGGCAGCGGCGCTGACGTGCAGCAAGACCGGGCCGGATTTGCCGTATCGGCAGCAGTTGGATCTTGGCTGAATGTGAGGGCCCCATCGCGAGCAGGCTCGCTCCCACATTGGCTCGATGCCGAACACAAGATCCATGTTCACTAAAGATCCATTGTGGGAGCGAGCCTGCTCGCGATGGCGGCCTGTCAGGCGCTACAAGACTGAAAAGTTGTAGCTGATGATCAACCGCGTCTCATCCACATCCCGCGCAAACTTCTCGTAGTTGGTCCGGTATGTCGCGTTACGCAGCCGCAGGCTGACATCCTTGAACGTCCCGCTTTGCACCACGTACTTGAGCTCGCTGTCGCGTTCCCATTCCTTGCCTTCCTGATCGCTGCCCAACACTTTGATGTGGTCGCCGTTGACGTAACGGGTCAGGAAACTCAGGCCGTTGATGCCGATCGACTTGAAGTCATAGTCATAACGCAGTTGCCACGAACGCTCCTGCGCGGCGGCGAAGTCATTGACCTGCACGTAGTTCACCAGGTACGGATTGGTGCCATCCAGGTACGGCATCGAGTTGTCGCCGTTCATGCGCTGCCAACCGGCGCTGAAGGTGTGGCCGCTGATGGCGTACGCGAGCATGCCGCTCAGTGCGCGGTTGTCGATGGAGCCGGCACGCTCCGCGCCGCTGTCGGCACTCTTGAGCACGCGCAGATCAGCCTTGAGCACGCCCTCACCCAGCGGCTGACTGGCCAGCAAACCCACGAAGTGCTGGCGATAGATGTCTTCCAGCTCGGCGTAGTGATACTGCGCGGTCAGGCGCTCATTGATCTTGTAGTCGAAGCCATACATGTCGAAGTGATCGGCCGTGACGTTGCAGGCGTAGCGCTTGTTCTTGCAGTGCACGCGGATGTCCTGGGCGTCGGTCGAGTCCCGGGCGGTGTACCGGTCCAGGCGCGCGGCCATGAACGTCAGGTCCTTGATCTCTTTAGAAGTGAGCTGCGCGCCGTTGAACATCGTCGGCAGCAAACGCCCGTCGTTGTACTTGAGCAGCGGCACGTCGGGCAGCAGCGCGCCGTACTTCAATACGCTATCGGAGACGCGCACCTTGGCGGTCAGGCCAAGTTTGGCGTACTGGTCTTTCGAGCCACGCGGGTTTTCACCCGACGATGGCAGCAAGCCGCTGTTGCTGCTGTCGGCGCGGGAATCGAGCTTGAACCCAAGCATGCCCAGCGCATCGATACCGAAGCCGACGGTGCCTTCGGTGTAACCCGATTGCAGGTTAAGAATGAAGCCCTGTGCCGACTCTTCGCGCTTGGACGCGCCCTGTTCGGTGGACGTATGACCATCACGAAAGTCACGGTTGAAATACACCGTGCGTGATTCGATCTTCGCCGTGGTGTCATCGAGAAAACCGCTCGCCTGAGCCTGGACGGTAAAACCGGCGCACAGGGCTAAAGCGCCGAAGCCGAGTGACTGGCGCGCGGTGATGAGTTGAAAAGGGGGACGCATGAAAAAGCTCCAACAGTGCAGCGTTTGCGCAAGGCGCAATAAGCCAGAAAATAGCTTCGCCCCGGACCAGGAACTGGCCAGGATGAAGGCGACACACGGGGGTGAGCAGCAATGATGGCAGAAGGCTTTTACCGGCTACAGACGACTTTAGTCGGAAAATGACTCCCTGTTCTGGCACGGCGCTGACCAGCGGGGGGCAATTGATCGATGAGCCTGCAGGCAAAGAGCCCCCGTGTTTATTGGTCGAAACCGTGCCATTAGGGGTTTTCCCGATGCCGGGGCACGCCCTCATCTACGGCATTTGCGCCTTGAACGAGGCGGTTTAATCCTGCACCATCCGCTCCTGCTTATCCAAAGGACGGAATTCAAGGCATGCTGGACGCAAACGCAATCCATATTTCCCTCACGCTGGAAGGCGTTTCCGCTGACCTTCAGGTACTCAGTTTCGTCGGTCGCGAAGCCCTCAATCAGCCCTTCTGCTTTGACATCGAACTGGTCAGCGCGCGCCCCGACCTGAAACTCGAAGAATTGCTGCACAAGCCCGGCTGCCTGACCTTCGGCGCCACCGGCGAAGGCATCATTCACGGCCTGGTCTATCGCATCGAGCAAGGCGACTCCGGCAAAAGCCTGACCCGCTACAGCATCAGCCTGGTGCCGCAACTGGCCTACCTGCGCCACAACCATGACCAGCAGATTTTCCAGCATTTGACGGTGCCGAAGATCATCGCCCAGGTCCTTGAGGCCCGCGGCATTCTGGCCGACGCCTATGACTTCCAGCTCGGCGCGATCTATCCGGAGCGCGTCTACTGCGTGCAGTACGACGAATCCGACCTGCATTTCATCCAGCGCCTGTGCGAAGAAGAAGGCATTCACTTCCACTTCCAGCACAGCAGCAGCGGCCACAAACTGGTGTTCGGCGACGACCAGACGGTGTTCCGCAAACTGGCACCCGTGGCCTACCAGCAAGACTCCGGCATGGCCGCCGAGAAACCGGTGATCAAGCGCTTCAACCTGCGCCTGGAAACCCGCACCAGCCGCGTCAGCCGCCGCGATTACGACTTCGAAAAACCGCGCATCCTGCCTGAAGGCACCGCTTCCAGTGCGTTCGCTCCGGACCTGGAAGACTACGACTACCCCGGCCGTTTCACCGACCGTGCCCGTGGCAAGCAACTGGCAACCCGCGCCCTCGAACGCCACCGCAGCGACTACAAACTCGCGGAAGGCAAAGGCGACCAGCCGACGCTGGTCAGCGGTCACTTCATGGCTCTGAGCGAACACCCGCGCGCCGAATGGAACGACCTCTGGCTGCTGCTGGAAGTGGTCCACGAAGGCAAGCAACCACAAGTGCTCGGCGCCAACGTCACCAGCGACGTCACCCACAACAAAGACGATTTCCACCAGGGCTACCGCAACCGCTTCCTCGCCACGCCGTGGGACGCGCACTACCGCCCTGCCCTCGAACACCCGAAACCGCAAGTCCTCGGCAGCCAGACCGCCATCGTCACCGGCCCACCCGGCTCGGAAATCCACTGCGACGAGTACGGCCGCGTCAAAGTGCAATTCCACTGGGACCGCGACGGCCAGGCCAACGACAACACCAGTTGCTGGCTGCGCGTCGCCACCGGCTGGGCCGGCAGCGCCTATGGCGGCATCGCTATCCCGCGTGTCGGCATGGAAGTGCTCGTCACCTTCCTCGAAGGCGACCCCGACCAACCGCTGGTCACCGGCTGCCTGTACCACAAGGAAAACGTCGTCCCCTACGACCTGCCGGCGAACAAAACCCGCAGCACCTTCAAGACCCTCAGCTCACCGGGCGGCAAGGGCTACAACGAATTCCGCATCGAAGACAAAAAAGGCGCGGAACAGATCTACCTGCATGCCCAGCGCGACTGGGACGAAAACATCGAACACGACCAGAAAATCCGCATCGGCAACGAGCGGCACGACACGGTTGAGGCGAAGGTGTTTAGCGAGTTCAAGGTTGAGGAGCACCGGATCACGCATCTGGACCGCAAGACTGAAGCGCGGGCGGATGATCACCTTACGGTGGGTGTAACCCAGCACGTGAAGGTCGGGACGGCGCAGTTTGTTGAGGCGGGTGAAGAGATTCACTACCACGCGGGGAACAAGGTCGTGGTTGAAGGCGGGATGGAACTGACGGCGAAGGCTGGCGGGAGTTTCGTCAAGGTCGATGCGGGGGGTGTGACGATTAGTGGGGCTGAGGTGAAGGCGAACTCGGGCGGTGCGCCGGGTGCGGGCACGGGGATTGCTCAGTTGCCGCCGGTGGTGCCGACGCCTGCCGATCAGGATCGTGCGGGGAATGTGGTGCAGGCGAAGACGGTTCACTGACAACTTGAAAGCCGCAACAAGCCATTCAAGTTGCGTCGCCCCCATAAAAAATCCAGCGTCTACGGGCGCTGGATTTGTCAGTACAGATCAAACGTCAGGCTGGTGCCTTCCAGCCCAGCATCCGTTGCTGCGCAACCTTGAGCAAGTCGCAACCGTCCTGCGTCAGCAGGTAAAGGGCGTGCGTGATGTGCGGAATGTCCTGCACGTCGCCGTCTTTGAAACATTGGAGGTGGAGTGTTTCAAGTAGCTCGCTGGAGGCGCGGATGCGCTGGAGGGCGGCTTCGAGGATGTCTTGGGGGTTGGCTTCGGTGTCGATGACCAGAGGCGTTGAGTCGGTGACGCTGCTTTTGATTGAACGGTAGCGATCGGGGAACGGATTTAACGTATGCATAGTAATTACTCGGACATTAATTAGTAATCGCCAGCACCGTGACCAAACGATGGGAGGCGGCTGTGTACAGGCTTGGTCAACCGATAACGCCCAAATCGGCTCGCCCGAAGGCGTCCCGCACACAGCCGCCATTACAACGCAATACGAGACATAGAAGTTCGTAGTGCGAATGAGGGCACATGTGGGGGCATTATCAGGTGACCAAACCTGTTCGCTGATTTTGCAGCGAGCCCAAACAGTAATCGCTACGCCCCATCAGCCGAAAGTCGACAAAGCATCCATCCTTGTAGGACGAAGCCGAAGCTTCCGAAGATTTTCACCCCAACGAAACGCCTGACAGAATCGTCCCTTACGACAGGCGGCATTCAGCCGGGTTAACCATTGCTTAACCCTGCGGTCCAAGACTTTACTGGACCGCACGCCCTCAGGTTCCTCTGACGCCCAGTGCGGCAGGTTCGACGTTCACTACGTCGAACTCTCGTTCCGTCCGCACCGGAGATTGCTCATGAATACGCGCATTTTGCTGGTTACCGCTGCCCTCGCCTGCACCGGGTTTACCGGGCTTGCCCAGGCCGACGACACCACTTCCTCACAAGCCGTGCCCTACGAATACGGGATGCCGCTGCACGTGGCCAAGGTGGTTGCGCTGACCGAACCTACGACGCTGGACTGCAAAGTCATTACGGCTGAGATGAAGTACATCGATACGTCGGGCAAACCCGCAGAGATCTCGTATCGCAAATGGTCGGATGCGTGCAGTTATCAGAATTGATAACGCGACACTCATGCTTTTCTGTAGGAGCGAGCTTGCTCGCGAAAAACGTTCGGATAACGCGTTTATTCAGAAAACACGCGTTATCGTTTACGTCCATCGCGAGCAAGCTTGCTCCTACAGGAGTGGGCTTAAAGCGCTTGCCGGTCGGGATGCAGCGTCTGGAGTTCTGCCCGATGCTGGATTTCGGTGCGCAGCTCGGCAATCAGGTCATTGATTTCCCGGCAGCCATTGAGTGTGCTGGCGTCTATGCCAGTGACCAATAGATCCACTTGGTCGGTCTGGCCGTCGGCATACACCTTGATGCTCATCGACAGGTCGGGCGTCAGCGTGCATTGACAACGTTTCGGCAGAAAACTGCTTTCGATGATGTTGCGAAGTTCCAAGGCAGAAAGAAACATGGCGACCCTCTCCTTATGTGAGATTGCCAATCAGCTATCAATGCCGACTCAATGAATTCGCGGCCAGCTTCAGGACCAGATGAAGCATAAAACATGCCCCGGATTTCGCCGTGCAGCTCATCGGTAATTCAAAGGTTTAATGTGTCTTCAAGTAAATGGACTCATGCAGTCTGCATGAACGCAGGTTGTCGCCCCTGCAAATTGCAACCTGATGAGTCCGGGTTTGCATTGGCCGCCCATGGCAGTAAAAATGCGGCCACTCCCTTTCACATCCGCTGACCCTACTCACACGCAAGGAGGCATCATGGGTTCATTGACCCGAATCACTACCGTCGGCCTGATTGTTGCCGGGCTATCGACCGTTGTTCACGCAGCCAAACTCGAAGACGTTGCACCGTTTCCCAAAGCCGAAAACGGCTTCACCCGCCAGGTCATTCACCTCGCCCCGCAAGCCGGTGAAGACAACTACCAGGTCGAAATTCTCGCCGGCAAGACCTTGACCGTTGACTGCAATCGCCAACGCCTGGGCGGCATGCTCGAGGAGAAAAACCTCGAAGGCTGGGGCTACCCGTTCTACCGCCTGGAAAAAGTGATCGGCCCGATGAGCACGCTGATGGCCTGCCCGGATGGCAAAAGCAAACAGGACTTCGTCCCGGTAGTCGGTGACGGCTTCAGGTTGCGTTACAACAGCAAGCTGCCGATCGTGCTGTATGTGCCCAAGGACGTTGAAGTGCGCTATCGGATCTGGACGGCGTCGAGCACGGTCGAAAAAGCTGTTCAGGAATAATCCCCGTCCAAATGCAAAACCTGTAGGAGCAAGCTTGCTCGCGATAGCGGACTTTCAGCCACCAGATGTGTTGAATGTACAACCGTCATCGCGAGCAGGCTCGCTCCCACAGGGGGGAACGGGTGATCGATTGGCGCCCAGCGCGGCGCGCTCGGCGACGTGGCGCAAGCTGTCGAAGTTGATGTTGGCGCCGGAGTCGATGGCCACCAGCGTCTGACCACGCACGCCAGTCTGCGCCACGTACTTCTTGATTCCCGCCACGGCCAACGCACCGGAAGGTTCGGTGATCGAGCGGGTATCGTCGTAGATGTTCTTGATCGCCGCGCAGAGTTCGTCATTGCTGACGGTCAGCACCTCATCCACGCAAAACCGGCAGACCTCGAAACCATAAGCGCCGATCTGCGCGACAGCGACGCCATCGGCGAATGTGCCGACGTTGGGCAGGACAACACGCTCGTCTGCCTGTAAGGCGGCGCGCAGGCATGCGGAATGTTCCGACTCGACGCCAATGATGCGGACTTCAGGCCGCAGGTATTTGACGTACGCGGCGATGCCCGCGATCAGGCCGCCACCGCCCACCGGCACGAAGATCGCGTCGAGCGCTCCTTGGTGCTGACGGAGGATTTCCATGGCGACGGTGCCCTGCCCCGCGATCACGTCCGGGTCGTCGAAGGGCGAAACGAAGGTGCGGCCGGTTTGTTCTGCCAGGTTCAAGGCGTACGCCAGGGCAAATGGAAAACTCTCCCCGTGCAACACGGCATCGGCACCGCGGCTGCGCACTCCGAGCACCTTCAATTCCGGTGTGGTGGCGGGCATGACGATGGTCGCGGCAATCCCCAATTCACGCGCCGCCAGCGCCACGCCTTGGGCATGGTTGCCTGCCGAGGCGGTGATCACGCCGCGCGCCTTCTGCTCATCGCTGAGCTGTACCAACTTGTTGTAGGCGCCACGGATCTTGAAGGAAAAGGTTGGCTGCAAGTCTTCGCGTTTCAGCAGGATCTGGTTGCCGAGGGCTTCGGACAGCGCCGGCGCTGCTTGCAACGGCGTACGTACCGCCAGTTCGTACACCGGCGCGGCGAGGATCTTTTTGACGTAATGCTCAAGCAAGGTCTGCTGGGCGGGTGTGCTGGTCATGGTCGTCTCCTGACGTTGATCAGAACCCAAGAGACAGAAAGTAAAAACCCGCCTCTAGGGCGGGTTGGGTGCTGCAGTCGTGAGCTAGCCCGCCAAATAAGGAATGGCGGTAATAATGCTTGGCTGGCAGCGCAATACGGTGGAAGTCATGGCTGGAAATTAGCCGGGCATGGCAGGCAAGTCAATGGCCAAATTTTCCCGGCCTGTGTAGGCTCGCTGTTCTGCTCATCGTCCAAGGAAGGAAACCATGAAGTCCATCGCCCTGCCCCTGATTGCCCTGCTCGCCTTCGCTGGCTACACCGTTGCGGTGATGCTCCAGGCGGAACAATCGTTGATCGAATTCGGCATCAGCCTGATGTCGCGACCTGATACGGCGCAGGTGGTGATTGATCTTTACCTGCTGGCGACGCTGGCCGGGGTGTGGATGTACAGCGATGCGCGCAAGCGTGGGCAGTCGGGGTGGTCGGTGGTGCCTTATCTGGTGATTACGGCGGTTTTTGTGTCGATTGGGCCGTTGTTGTATCTGGTGGTTCGCGGGTTGCAGGATCGGAAGAGGTCTGTGGGTGCCGCGCAAGAAGTCTGATCCGAAGTGTTTGGTGTTATTGAGGCCGCCATCGCCGGCAAGCCGGCTCCTACAAGTTGTGCGCGCCGCTGTAGGAGCCGGCTTGCCGGCGATGGCGGCCTGACATTCACCACATCATTTGGCCAACCACCTGAGCCCCAACACCATCACTCCCGCCCCTAACATCATCGCCGTCAAAAACAATGGATACGACACCCACCACGGCGTCCCCGCCGTCATCATGCTGAACTCGGACATGCCGCCGATGCTCGCAATCAGGTTCAGCGGCAGAAACACCACGTTGATCAGCGTCAGTTTGCGCAGCAAGTTGTTCATGCTGTTGTTCATCAAGTTGCCCCGGGCGTCGATCAGCCCGGAGAACACCGTGGAATAGATTTCCGCCTGTTTGTAGCACTGGTTGTTTTCAATGATCAGGTCGTCGATCAGGCCGATGGCCTCGGCGCCGAAGTGCTCCTTTTCCGCGTGGTTGCGCAGCCGGGTCAGGACCGCGCCGTTGCTGTGTATCGCATTGATGTAATAGATCAGGCTTTCGCTGAGGTTGAACATCTGAATCAGGTGCTGGTTCTGCATCGACGCGTTGAATTTCTGCTGCAACTCCCGCGCAACCAGCTTGATCACCTTGAGGTGGCCCAGGTAGTGATGGATGTTGTTGAACAGCAGATCCAGCAACACATCCAACGGCGTGTTCAGTTTCTGCCGGGTGCCGAGCCCATGCAGCGGCGAATCGTCGGTGGCGATCACCAGCAAACGCTGGGTAGAAAACAGCAAGCCGCAGGACGACACCTCAAAGGCCAGGCTTCCGGCGCCGGAGTAGTTCTCCGGGCGCTTCCAGATCAGGAACAGGTTGTCGGGGTGAAACTCGATGCGCGACACCTCGTCCGGGTCCAGCGCCGACGCCAGGGCGTGTTCATCGAGTTTGAAATGGCTGTGCAGCAAATCGCGCTCGGCCGCATCGGGGTTGCTGAACAGCATCACTTCGGCGTCCAGCCGTTCGACCGCATGCAGCACGCCGTGGGTCAGTTGAAAGCTCTTGATCATCGGCCGCTCACCAGGCCTGGCCGCGGCGTTTGAGTTCCAGTCGGCGGACGAATTCTTCCAGCACCAACGAGTACAAATCGTCCTGCAGATACGCGTCTTCGATGCCGGCATCCATGTTCGGGTTGTCGTTGACCTCGATGACTACCACCTTGTCGCCGGACTGTTTGAGGTCGACGCCGTAGAGGCCGTCGCCGATGAGGTTCGCGGTTTTCACCGCCAGTTCCACCACCGCACGCGGTGCTTCGTGAACCGCCAGGGTACGGCACTCGCCGTTGATGTCCTGCCCCTTGGCCTTGTGGTTGTAGATCTGCCAATGGCCCTTGGACATGAAGTACTGGCAGGCAAAAATCGGTTTGCGGTTGAGCACGCCTATGCGCCAGTCGTACTCGGTGTAGAAAAACTCCTGAGCCAGCAACAGCACCGAGTGTTCGAACAGTTCGGCGGTCGCTTCGAGCAAGGCTTGCTGGCTTTCGACCTTGATCACGCCACGGGAGAAACAACCGTCGGGAATCTTCAACACCAGCGGAAAGCCCAGGCGCTCGCCGACCCGTTCGAAATCTTCCGGTCGTTCCTTGTAGAGGATTTCGGTGGCGGGCATGCCCAATTGATGGCTATTGAGCAGGTCGGTCAGGTAGACCTTGTTGGTGCAGCGCAGGATCGAGGCCGGGTCATCCATCACCACCAACCCTTCGCTCTCGGCTTTTTTCGCGAAACGGTAGGTGTGGTTGTCGACGCTTGTGGTCTCGCGGATCAACAGCCCGTCGTATTCGGCGATGCGTGCGTAGTCCTTGCGCTCGATCAGCTCCACGTCAATGCCCAAGGTCTTGCCGACACGTACGAAATTTTCCAGCGCCTTGGGATTGGACGGCGGCAACGCTTCCTGCGGATCGTGCAGGATCGCCAGGTCATAACGGGCCAGGCGTCGCGACCGTGGCACTCGCCAGATCTTGCGACTGAACGTGTCGAGTGAGTGGGCGAACTGATCTTCCTGATCTTCGCGCAACTTGTGCAAGGCGCCAGACTTTATTCCTTCGATGTGCCAGCCGTTAGTTCGGCGAAACTCAACTAACAATATCGGACACGGAAACACTTCAAACAACTGTCGCGCCAAGTCCTGCAACGGTTCTATATGTGTCTTGCCAAAATACAGGGTCAGGGTAAAACCTTCGGTATCACTGTAAAGGTGATGACTGAGGGCTTTTTCCAGGGTTTTATCCAGGTCATCCAGCGCTAGGCCGTACAGGGCTTTGCGCGTCAGTTCGCTGATGGTGCGCACCGATGGAATAACCTTGTGCCCCCGCGCCTCGGCCAGCAGCGAGCAGTAATAACCGTGCCCCAGGTACTTGTAACTGCGACACAGGTTGATCACCTGGACCCGTTTGCCCTGCTCGTTGTCGCGGGTCTGCTCGAGGTATTCCTGAGCCGTGACGATGTCTTCGCTGGGAAAGTAGGACGCCCAGTCTTCCTTGCGTTCGACGATGATAATCAACTGACTTGAAGTTCTAACCGTGTCATTTAAATAAGTTGCTGCCGGCAAACTTTGCTCGGATACTTCGCGCCAATGACCCTGTACCGCTGACATAGTGATTGATCCGTTGGAGAACAAGACCTTTCCTATTAAGCACGAACTTTTTCGAAAGTCCCGTTTCGTTACGCAACTTTTACGGCGGTCATATGAATCCTGTCTTTCGCTTGGCGGTAGTTGAAGACTTACCTGCATTGCTGGCACTTGAACAGCAATGTTTCACCACGGACCGGCTCACCAGCCGCAGCTTTCAATGGATGATCACCCGCGCTCACGGACGACTGCTGGTGGCCCAGCGTGGCGAGCAATTGCTGGGTTACGCGGTGGTGTTGTTTCACCGGGGCACATCGCTGGCGCGGCTCTACTCGATTGCCATCGCCGAACAGGCTCGCGGCAGTGGGCTCGGCAAGCAATTGCTGGAACGCATCGAGGCCTGCGCCCTGGAACACGACTGCGCGTACCTGCGGCTGGAAGTGCGCATCGACAACCCCGCCGCCATCGCCCTGTATGAGCGCAACGGTTACCGGCGCTTCGCGCTGATCCATGATTATTACCAGGACCATGCCGATGCGCTGCGCCTGGAAAAACGCATCCTTCAGCACCGTGACTCGCGCAACATCAACGTGCCTTGGTACGCCCAGACCACCGATTTCACCTGCGGCCCCGCGTGCCTGTTGATGGCCATGGGCGCACTGCAAGCCGGTCGCATGCTGGAGCGCCGCGAAGAACTGCAGATCTGGCGCGAAGCGACCACCGTGTTCATGACCTCTGGCCACGGCGGGTGCAGCCCTCAAGGCCTGGCATTGGCGGCGGCGCGACGCGGGTTTCGTGTGCGCCTGCAAGTGAGCATGGCCGGGCCGTTGTTTCTCGATGGCGTGCGCGATGAGCATAAAAAAGACGTCATGCGCCTGGTGCACGAGGAGTTCATGGCTCAATTGGGAACGACCGACGTCGAACAGGTGCTCGGTGGTCCGCTGGACCTGCCACGGTTACTGAACGACGGCGGACAGCCGCTGGTGCTGATCAGCAGTTACCGGCTGACCCGCTCCAAGTCGCCGCACTGGGTGATCGTCACCGATTGCGATGAGGAATTTGTGTACCTGCACGACCCGGATGTCGACCATAGCCAGCATCGTCAGCCCATGGATTGCCAGCATTTGCCGGTCAGCCATGGGGAGTTCGAGAAGATGTGCAGTTTCGGGCGCGGCAAGTTGCGGGCGGCGGTGATTCTTTATCGCCGCTCCCTGTAGCAGTTGACGGAACCTGTGGGAGCGAGCCTGCTCGCGATGGGGCCTTACCAATCAACATAGATGTTGGCCATAAGTCCGCTATCGCGAGCAGGCTCGCTCCCACAAGTTTTCGCCAGCGGCTACAGGAATTGTGTTTATTTCAGCCCGACCTTGTACAACACGCCATCATCCTCATCGGTGAGCACATACAAATACCCGTCCGGCCCCTGCCGCACGTCGCGGATGCGTTTGTTCAGCTCGCCCATCAAGCGCTCTTCGTGAACCACCCGGTCGCCGTCCAACTGCAGGCGTATCAACTCCTGACTGACCAGCGCACCGATGAACACGTTGTGCTGCCACGCCTTGAAGCGGTCAGCGTCGTAAAACGCCATGCCGCTCAGGCCGGGAGACTTTTCCCAGACGTGGCGCGGTGCAACAGTGCCTACGGCGGTCTTGCCCGTAGCTTCCGGGATCGGTTGACCGGAGTAGTTGATGCCATGGGTCGCCAGCGGCCAGCCGTAATTCTTGCCACGTTCGATGATGTTGATCTCGTCACCGCCGCGCGGGCCGTGTTCGTTTTCCCAGAGCACGCCGGTCCAGGGATTGAGCGCCGCGCCTTGTGGATTGCGCTGGCCATACGACCAGATTTCCGGACGTACACCCGCCTGGCCGACAAAGGGGTTGTCGTCGGGCACCGTGCCGTCCGGGTAGATCCGCACGACCTTGCCTTGCAGCTTGTCCAGATCCTGCGCGGTTGGCCGGTCATTGTTCTCGCCGAGGGTGATGAACAGGTAGCCGTCACGGTCGAACACCAGTCGCGAACCAAAGTGATTGCCGACCGAGAGTTTGGGCTCCTGACGGAAGATCACTTTGAAATTCCTGATCGTCGTCAGGTCTTGCGACAGTTGCCCGCGACCGACCGCCGTACCGGCCTTGTTCCCCTCACCGCCTCCCTCTGCGTAAGACAGATAGACCGTGCGGTCCTGTTTGAAATCGGGCGACAGCACCACATCGAGCAGACCACCCTGCCCTTTGGCCCAGACCTTCGGCACGCCACTGAGCGGTGCCGAAAGTTTGCCGTCGACGCTGACCACGCGCAGGTTGCCGGGCCGTTCGGTCACCAGCATCCCTTGCCTATCCGGCAGAAACGCCAAGGCCCACGGATGATCCAGCCCCTTGGCGATGGCCGTGACCTCAAGGGTGCCCTGTTCACTTTTCAGCGCTTGCACGGACGCCGCGAAAACCGGTGCGGCGGCGCTGATCAGGGCGCTGGCAAACACGGTGGCCAGGAGGGTTTTACGCAACATGCACGATTCCTTTTGTCGTCTGAATGGCTGGCAAGACGTGCGTCCTGCTGCTCAACGGTTGCTGGTGCCTGCGTCTCGATGGGGCGGATTGGGGATGAATTTCGGTGGGCTGACAGGCGCCGATCGATCCTGGGGATAGCGGTTGCCAATGCCGCCGTTGTCCAGCGTCGGTGGCCGCGGAACGGGAACCGTGTTCGGCCCGCGGATGGCCGGCGCACTGGGTTGTGTGCCTTGCATGCTATTGGGGTTGGCCCGGCGAATCGGGCTGTTGTAAGGATTGCTGGCGGCGCCCGTCGGGCTCTGGGCCAACAGCATCGGGAATGCGGGTAACCGGGTGTCGGCCTGGGCCAGTTGGTTCAGCACGCCCGTCAATGCCATCGTGATGATGCCAAACGCTAATCGGTTCATGACCAGCCCCTCCAGGTGATACAGCCTTCGATAGCACGCTACGCCGAGGGTTCGGATTTGTTAACCAAAACCATGTAACACGAAGTTGATCCCCTGCCAGGACTGGCTGGTACGCCGCTGAAAACTTTGCGCCGGGCCATGGGCAGCCGCGACGCGTCAATCAGATCCAGACAAAAATCGCCAGCAACCCGGCAAAAATCGCCCACTTTTCCAGGTAATAGAGTGTGCGGTTGCGCTTCTTCAACGCTTTGCCGCGCAGGCGAATCTTGTAGATCCTGGTGAACAGTCGATTGATGCCACCCGTCTTGTCGCCCGCTTCGTTCGGTGCGCCCGCCGCTGACATCACGTTGCGGCTGAACCAGCCATTGAACGCCGCTGCCCAGCGATACTTCATGGGGCGCTCGATGTCGCAGAACAGAATGATGCGGTTCTGCTGCGTAGTGTTTTCGGCGTAATGAATGAAGGTTTCGTCGAACATCACCGCTTCACCGTCACGCCAGTGATAGTTCTCGCCATCGACGTTGATGTAGCAACCGGTGTCGTTCGGCGTCTCCAGGCCCAGGTGATAACGGTAGGAACCGGCATACGGGTCGCGGTGACGCACCAGTTTCGAACCGGGCGGCAGTTCGGCGAACATCGCCGCCTTGATCGAACCGATGCTCTGCACCAGTTCGGTGGTACGCGGGCAAAGCTTCATTGCCGAAGGATGACTGTCGCCGTACCACTTCAAGTAGAAGCGCTTCCAGCCGGTTTTGAAGAACGAGTTGAAGCCGACGTCGTCGTACTGGTTCGAGCGCTTGATCTCACCCGCCTTGAGCAGGTTCTGACCTTCGGCGCGGATTTCTTCCCAATGGGTCTGCAACGGGCTCAGGTCAGGGAAGTCGGCCGGATCGAGATACGGTTTGTTGGGAATTTTCGAGAACAGGTACAGGAAGCAATTGATCGGCGCGAGAAACGTCGAGTGATCGCTCAGTTGGCGGCCCAGCTTGTGGCGCACCCGACCGCGCAGGTGGACGTACGCAATCGATAGAACATAAATAGCGGCAATGATGAGTTTCACGGAAATCGTCACACGTCAGAAGTGAACAAACTGCGTCCCCTGACAGGCCCGACGGCCCAAGGGTCTTGTGCAGCGTCTGAATACGAAACAGCGTCCCTGAGGCGCGTCCTTGAGCATGCCGGCGGTCGGCATCCGGTTGAAAGATGGCATTTTAGCCACGAGTTGTAACAAATAGTTAGCGTTCAACTGTGAAAATCTGTCCACTTATACCGCCAAAGCACCGGTGCGGCCTCAACGCCCTATCGTTTAAAGAGCCAGACCAGTACAATCGCCGCCAAACATTACGCGCCCCCCTTGGTTGATGACGGGAATGAACCCCGTCTCAGCGCACTTCGACTCGGGCCAAGCGCTCCAACTGCTGCTGTCCACTTATTGCCAGATGGACCTTCCGCTTCTGATCGGGATGTATTTCCCGTGGTTTGAATACCGGAAACGGGTACTGAATCGGTACTGCCGCAACCCTAGCTACTCTGAATGCTTCGCAGGAAAAACCTTTGATCTCTACAGCTAACATCACGATGCAGTTCGGCGCCAAGCCGCTATTCGAAAACGTTTCGGTCAAATTCGGCGCGGGCAACCGCTACGGCTTGATCGGCGCCAACGGCTGCGGCAAGTCGACTTTCATGAAAATCCTCGGTGGCGACCTCGAGCCTTCCGGCGGTCAGGTCATGCTCGAGCCGAACGTGCGTCTGGGTAAATTGCGCCAGGACCAGTTCGCCTACGAAGAATTCACCGTGATCGACACCGTGATCATGGGTCACGAAGAACTGTGGAAGGTTAAAGCCGAGCGCGACCGCATCTACTCGCTGCCGGAAATGACCGAAGAAGACGGCATGGCCGTGGCCGAGCTGGAAACCGAGTTCGCCGAAATGGACGGCTACACCGCCGAATCCCGCGCCGGCGAACTGTTGCTGGGCCTGGGTATCGGCATCGAGCAGCACTTTGGCCCGATGAGCGAGGTTTCCCCAGGCTGGAAACTCCGTGTATTGCTGGCGCAGGCGCTGTTCTCCGATCCTGAAGTGCTGTTGCTCGACGAACCGACCAACCACCTGGACATCAACACCATCCGCTGGCTGGAAAACGTGCTGACCCAGCGCTCCAGCCTGATGATCATCATCTCTCACGACCGTCACTTCCTGAACAGCGTGTGCACCCACATGGCTGACCTGGATTACGGCGAGCTGCGCCTGTTCCCGGGCAACTACGACGAGTACATGACCGTGGCGACCCAGTCCCGCGAGCAACTGCTGTCGGACAACGCCAAGAAGAAAGCACAGATTTCCGAGCTGCAATCGTTCGTCAGCCGCTTCTCGGCCAACGCCTCGAAAGCCAAGCAGGCCACTTCCCGCGCCAAGGCGATCGACAAGATCCAGCTGGCCGAGGTCAAGCCTTCGAGCCGTGTGAGCCCGTTCATCCGCTTCGAACAAACCAAGAAGCTGCACCGTCAAGCGGTCATCGTCGAGGGCATGGCCAAAGGCTTCGACGGCAAGACACTGTTCAAGGACTTCAGCTTCCAGGTTGAAGCTGGCGAGCGCGTTGCGATCATCGGCCCGAACGGTATCGGTAAAACCACCCTGCTGCGCACCCTGGTCAACGAATTGACCCCGGATGCCGGTACCGTGAAGTGGACCGACGCCGCGGAACTGGGCTACTACGCCCAGGACCACGCGCACGACTTCGAAGACGACTGCAACCTGTTCGACTGGATGGGCCAGTGGACCCAGGGCGGCGAGCAACTGGTTCGCGGCACCCTCGGCCGCATGCTGTTCTCCAACGACGAGATTCTGAAGTCGGTCAAGGTCATCTCCGGTGGTGAGCAAGGTCGCATGCTGTTCGGCAAGCTGATCCTGCAAAAACCGAACGTGCTGATCATGGACGAACCGACCAACCACTTGGACATGGAATCCATCGAGGCGCTGAACCTGGCGCTGGAGAACTATCCGGGCACGCTGATCTTCGTCAGCCACGACCGTGAGTTCGTATCGTCGCTGGCCACCCGCATCATCGAGTTGAGCCCTAGCGGCGTGATCGACTTCAGCGGTACCTACGATGACTACCTGCGTAGTCAGGGCGTTGTGTTCTAAGCGTTCGCTATAAATGAAGAGCCCTGTCCATGTGACGGGGCTTTTTGCATTTCAGGGGCAGTGATTCGCTGGTGCTCAGGACCTCTTCGCGGGCAAGCCTCGCTCCTACAGGATTTGCGTCGTGCCAAAATGTTGTGGCGACATCGATCCTGTAGGAGCGAGGCTTGCCCGCGAAGAGGCCCTCGGGCTCAACGAATATAGTTAGCCTGCTTTCTTTTATCTCACACCCGCGCCATGATGCAGTTCTCCCACCGCCGCCCGCGAACGAGCCCTCATGTCTGCGCAGCAACTGCCACCGCAAAGCTCCATGGCGATCACCCTGCAGATCGTCTCCATCGTTTTCTATACCTTTATTGCCTTCCTCTGCATCGGCCTGCCGATTGCGGTGTTGCCAGGTTATGTCCACGAACAACTCGGGTTCAGCGCCGTCGTCGCAGGGCTGACCATCGGTTCGCAATACCTCGCCACCCTGCTCAGCCGCCCGATGGCCGGGCGCATGTCGGACAGCATCGGCACGAAACGATCGATTGTTTACGGGTTGGTGGGAATTGTCTTGAGCGGCGCGCTGACCTTGCTGTCGACGCTGCTGCAAAGCTTTCCGCTGACGAGCCTGTTGATCCTGATCGCCGGCCGTTTGTTGCTGGGCATCGCGCAGGGCTTGATTGGTGTCGGCACCATCAGTTGGTGCATGGGCCAGGTCGGCGCGGAACACACCGCGCGCTCGATCTCGTGGAATGGCATCGCGTCCTACGGCGCCATCGCGATCGGTGCGCCATTGGGCGTCGTGATGGTGGCCGCGTATGGTTTTGCCAGCCTGGGCATCGCGCTGTCATTGCTGGCCGCGTTGGCGCTGCTGCTGATCCGCAATAAACCTTCGGTGCCAGTGGTTCGCGGTGAGCGCCTGCCGTTCTGGGCGGTGTTCGGGCGCATTGCACCGTTCGGCGCGAGTTTGAGCCTGGCGTCAATCGGCTACGGCACGTTGACCACCTTTATTACCCTGTATTACGTCAACCGCGGCTGGACCGGCGCCGCGTACTGCCTGACGGTGTTTGGCGTCTGCTTCATTCTGGCGCGACTGCTGTTCATTTCCAGCATCAGTCGTTTTGGTGGATTCACCTCGGCGATTGTCTGCATGAGCATTGAAACAGTGGGCCTGGTGCTGCTGTGGCTCGCGCCGTCGACCGGTTTCGCCCTGATTGGCGCGGGTCTGGCCGGGTTTGGCCTGTCGCTGGTGTACCCGGCGCTGGGGGTAGAAGCCATTAAACAGGTGCCCAACTCCAGTCGCGGCGCGGGTTTGAGTGCTTACGCGGTGTTTTTCGATCTGGCGCTGGCGATTGCCGGACCGCTGATGGGCGCGGTGGCGTTGAACATGGGGTACTCGTGGATTTTCTTCAGTGCGGCAATGTTGTCGATCACCGGCCTGGCCCTGACCCTGCTACTGAAACGCCGCGCCACAGCCTGATCAACGCAAACCTTGCTGGCGATGGCGATTTCATGGGCGCCATCGCCGGCAAGCCGGCTCCTACAGTGGTGTGTGGGTCCTATTGATCGGCGGTTTGCATGCCGGCGCGGGTCGGTTTGCCCAGTGCGTGGGAGAAGAAGCGCCCCGCTTCGGAGATCATGTTGCGGTGGATGTCCTCGCGGTCGACGCCGTCGGCATCGGTGCACAGCGCCGGCATCGCCTTGATCTGTTCTTCGTTGCACGGGGCCATGAATACGAAGTGCCCTGCCCCCGCCAGTAGCTTGAAGTCCGGTGCGGTCGGCAGTTTGCGCGCCAGCGCGGCGGCGTTTTTGTCGAAGGCCACCAGTTTGTCGCCGTCACCACTATATAACAGCACCGGTACATGCACGTCGGCCAGCGTATGGCGACCGAATTTCAGGCTCAACGGCGCCATCAGCAGCAGCGCGTGCACCCGTGGATCCGCCACCGGTTGCAGGTCATCACGGTCGACAATCAGTTCACCCTGGGTGTTGCAGGCATCGTGGTCGTCCGGACGTTCCTGGCAATAGCGACGCAGACGATCCAGATCCGGCGTCGCCCCCGACAGAATCAGCGCCGTCTCCCCACCGGCCGAATAACCGATAACCCCCACCTGATCGGCATTGACGAACGGCGCGAGCATACGGTCGCCCAGGGTCGCAGTAATGGCTTCGGAAATCTGGATCGGCCGCCCATACAGGTTGCTCAAGGTGCCGAGGCGGCTGTGGTCTTTCGAGTTGTCGCCGGGATGAATCACCGCCACTACCACAAAACCCTTACGCGCCAGCGATGTGGCGAGGTCGTGCAGGGCCAGCGGGGTTCCGGTGTTGCCGTGGGACAGCATCAGCATCGGGAAGCGGCCAATGGCGACGCGGGTGTCTTCGCCCGCTTCGACCGTGTAGCCCTCGAGTTTACTGGAGTGTTCACGGTCGCTGGAGGGATAGAACGCGATGGCGCGCATCGGTTGCAGGTCCAGTGGGTCGAGAAAACTCATCTCATGGAAACCGACGCTCCAGTGAGGATGTGGCGCAGGCGCGGCGTGCACTGAATTCAGGCTGCTGAGCAGGCAAATCAGTAACGTTGCCCAAAGACGCACCATGGGATGCCCCACCTTTGTTACTTGACCGGGAAGCCCGTTCTCCATCGATTACCGAGGAAGCGGCCTTGTACCAGCAATTGCGGCCACCAAGGTCGTTACAGAACGGGGACGTTAAACCCTCGACTGCATAACCTGGGCCACAACATGAAAGATTACGCAATGATCAGAAACAAAAAACTCCGTATCTGACCTTGCGGGATCAGAATACAGAGTTTTTTGGGGTGTTGCCCGAGCTGATTTACAACTTTACGCAAGCCTTACGCGGCGGCGAACAGTTGCTCGCTGATCTGAGTACGAGCAGCGCTCATGGCTTTGGTGCGGACTTCATCACCGTACGCAAGGCCTTCGGCACGGACGAATTCAATGTCGGTGATGCCGAGGAAACCGAACAGCAACTTCAAATACTCTTCGTGCGCAACGCCACTCGCCTGACCTGCGTGCAAACCGCCGGCAGTCGACACGATCACGACTTTCTTGCCACCGCACAGGCCTTCAGGGCCGGCTTCGGTGTAGCGGAAAGTCTGGCCGGCAACGGCGATGCGGTCGATCCAGGCCTTGAGTTGGGTCGGGATGGTGAAGTTGTACATCGGTGCTGCGATGACGACGGCATCGGCGGCGAGGAATTCGGCCAGTGTCGAGGCGCTCAGTTCGGCTTCGTGCTGCTGGGCGGCGTTGCGCAGTTCAGCGGAGGTGCCGGCGGCGACCAGGGTCGTGGCGGAGAAGTGGCTGATGGCATCGCTGGCCAGGTCGCGGTAGGTCACGACGGCGGTCGGCTCGGCAGCTTGCCAGGCGCTGACGACTTCGCGGCTCAGCTGACGGGAAGCCGAGTTGTCACCAAGAATGCTCGAATCGATATGCAGCAGTTTCATATGGGATCTCCAGGTGAGGACCGCCACGAGGCGATCTGATGGAGACAATCCTACAGACGAAACCAATAGCTGATTAGACTGCAACAATGCGATAGTTCGTCTCACTGATAGAACAATCGAGTTAACACCATGCAAGACCTCAATGACCTCTACTACTTCGCCAAAGTGGTCGAAGCCGGCGGTTTCGCGGCAGCCGGGCGTTTGCTGGGGATTCCCAAATCACGGTTGTCGCGCCGCATCGCCGAACTGGAAGAACGCCTGGGTGCGCGCCTGCTGCAACGCACCACCCGGCAGCTCAAGCTAACCGCTGTGGGCGAGCGCTATTTACGCCACTGTCAGGCCATGCTGCTGGAAGCCGAGATGGCCGATGAGGCCGTGGCCAGCATGTCCAGCGAACCTCGCGGACGCTTGCGGGTGTCCGCCCCCGTCGGGCTGGCTCACGAAATGTTGCCAACGGTGATCAGTAAATTCCTCGAGAAATACCCTCATGTCCAGCTGGAGGTCATGCTTGTAAATCGCCGGGTCGATCTGGTGACCGAGGGCGTCGACGTCGCGTTGCGGGTTCGCGAACCGGGCGATGAAGACCCTCTGCTGGTGACCCGGCGCCTGCGTCAGGCGCAGATGCTGATGGTGGCCAGTCCGGGTTTTCTTCATGGACGAGCAATCAATCATCCCGAAGACCTCAAGGGCTTGCCGGTGCTCGGCGCTCTGGAAGCGGACCGTATGGTGCACATCCGCATGCTCGACCAACAGGGTAAAAGTCATGAACTCGCCCTCGAAGCGCGACTGGGCATCGATGACTTTATCGTGCGCAGGGCCTGCACCCTCGCCGGACAGGGTTTTACCATGCTGCCGATGATGTATTGCGAGCAGGAACTGGAAAGCGGCGCGCTGGTGCAGTTACTGCCCGACTGGTCTTTGCCTGGCGGCTGGCTGCAAGCGGTCTACCCTCATCGGCGCGGGGTGATGCCGGCCGTTCGCGCCTGGCTCGACCATTTGATCGAATCATTCAATGCCTGTGGGGACCGACTGATATGAAGGCTGGGCGTATGAGCGAAGAGGATGTCGCGCAATTCTGTCTCGCGCTGCCGGGTGCGCGGGAAGATTACAAGTGGGGTGGCGTGCGGGTGTTTTCGATTGCCGGGAACAAGATGTTCGCCCTGCAGAACCTGCGGGGCGACTCTTTGGCGTTCAAGGTCGACAAGGACTTGTTTCTGGGGCATTGCGACCGTCCGGGCATTCATCCGGCGCCGTATCTGGCCCGGGCCCAGTGGATCATCATGCAAACGCCCTACCCGCTGGGCAGCGAAGAACTGCAAGGGCTGCTGCAACGCTCCCATCAACTGGTGGTGAGCAAACTGCCCAAACGCACGCAGGTCGGGCTGCTGCTTTAAAGCAGCGCCAGATTGGCGCCCAGGAACAGTTGATCGATCCAGAACACTTGATGCAGCAGCACGATCACCCAGAACAGCAACTGAAACGACACTTTGCGGGTCTTGTGCCGAAACACCTGCTGGGCCAGCAACGCGCCCGGCCAGCCGCCGGCGAGTTCCACCGCATGCAACACGTTTTCCGGCGTGCGCCAGCTATCGGTCCGGGCCTTGCGCTTGTCGCTCCAATAAAGGAAGAACGCCAGCACGCTGACGATGCCATAGGCCGCCAGGGGAATCAGCGAAACCCCTCGCAGCCAGAACGACATCGAGCCGAACAACGGCAGCGCACACACCATCGCGAACACCAGCAGTTTCAGCCGTGGGTTCTGGATTCCGCCCCCGGACTGGCGCCCGGGATTGTTGCGTGCGCGGGTGTCATTCATGGCTTGACCGCTGTCCAGTCAACCCAGCCAAACTGCCAGGTGGCGAGAATGACCAGGCCAAATGCAATACGGTACCAGGCGAACACCGCGTAGCTGTGGCTGGCGATGAACTTGAGCAAGCCCCGGACCGCAATCATTGCGAAAATGAACGCGGTGACGAAGCCGATGGCGAACACCGGGAAATCGGCCGGGACGAACAGGTCGCGGTATTTGTAGCCCGAGTACACCGCCGCAGCGACCATGGTCGGCATTGCCAGGAAGAAGGAGAACTCGGTAGCGGTCTTGCGCGACAGGCCAAACAGCAACCCGCCAATGATGGTCGAGCCGGAACGCGATGTACCGGGAATCATTGCCAAGCACTGGGCGAAACCGACTTTAAGCGCATCTTGCCAGGTGATTTCATCGACCGTTTCAGCATGCACTTCATGCTGACGCTTTTCAGCCCACAACATGATGATCCCGCCCACCACCAACGCCGACGCGACCGTAATCGGGTTGAACAGGTAGTGGTGAATCAAGTCGGAAAAAATCACCCCCAACACCACGGCCGGCATGAAGGCAATCAACAGGTTGGCGGTAAAGCGTCGGGCGCCGGGCTGCGTTGGCAAACCGGTCACCACATCGAGAATCTTGCGACGAAACTCCCACACCACCGCCAGAATCGCACCCAGTTGAATAATGATGTTGAAGGCAATGGCCCGTTCACCACCGAAATTGAGCAAGTCGGCCACGATGATCTGGTGTCCGGTACTGGAAATGGGCAAAAACTCCGTCAGCCCTTCTATAACGCCAAGTATCAATGCCTGAAAGGCGGTCCAAAGATCCATCAATCCCCCAAGAAGCGATGCGCCACGGCATGCCCCGTTAATATTTTTCAAAACATTGACTGCGATCAGCGCAGCTGCAGCCAGACGCGCACAGAATCCAGACGAAACCGTAAAAATTCCGTGAAAAATCAACTTGGATTCAGGTTTTTCCGTGCGGGGCCGAAATCCTATCAGACAAGGCTGAATAACGCTGCCACGTTATTGGACTTGGGTCGGATATGCCCGATCGGCAAAATGTGGTTGGATGCTGGCGGTCGTTTATTACAAGAAAAAGAAACAGGAGTGACAGCGTTATGAACAGCTTGCGCAATATGTCGATCAGCCGGCGTTTGTGGTTGATTTTGATCGTGGCCGTCATGATGCTTTTGACGTTGGGCGTGTTGATGCTCAAGCAGATTCACGAGGACCTGTATCACGCCAAGGCGCAGAAAACCCAGCACGTCGTGCAGACGGCCAGCGGCATTCTGACCTATTACCACGGGCTCGAAACCGCCGGCACGCTGACCCGCGAAGCTGCGCAGAAACAGGCGCTGACCGCCGTTCGCGGCCTGCGCTATGACCAGAACGACTACTTCTGGATCAACGACCTGACGCCGGTGATGATCATGCACCCGGCCAACCCCAAACTCGATGGCCAGAACCTCTCGGCGATCCGCGACCCGGACGGGTTTGCGGTGTTCAATGAAATGGTTGCCCTCGCCAAGGCCAAGGGCGCCGGCCCGATCGACTATCGCTGGCCGAAACCGGGCGCCAGCGAGCCGGTCGCAAAAACCTCCTACGTCAAACTCTTCGAACCGTGGGGCTGGGTGATCGGCTCGGGCGTGTATATAGATGACATGCAAGCCGAGTTCATGGGCCAGGTCTGGAAAGCGACAGTGGTCGGGTTGGTGATCGCCGCCTTCATGGCGCTGCTGGTGATCCTGATTGCCCGCAGCATCGTCCGTCCGCTGCAGGACACCGTGAACGCCATGGCCAACATTGCCAGCGGCGAGAGCGATCTGACTCGCAGCCTCGACACCCACGGTCAGGACGAAGTCACGCAGTTGGCACACCACTTCAATGCGTTCACCGCCAAGCTAAGACTGGTGATCAGCGAATTGCAGGTGTCCGCCAGCGCCCTGGGCCAGTCGTCCAGCGAGCTGGGCAACGACGCCGTCCAGGCCCAGCAACGCAGCCAGCAGCAATCGCAACAGATGGAACTAGTGGCCACGGCCATCAATGAAGTGACCTATGGCGTGCAGGACGTGGCGAAGAACGCCGAGCACGCCGCCAGCGAGATGCGCGATGCCGAGTCTCAGGCGCAGCAGGGCCAGGTCAACATCGACAGCAGCCTGCAACAAATCGACAAGCTGTCTTCAACGATTGATCAGGCCGTGGAAGTCATCCGCACCCTCGCCGCCGAAAGCACTCAGATCGGCAGCGTGCTGGAAGTGATCCGCTCAATCGCCGAGCAAACCAACCTGCTGGCCCTTAACGCGGCCATCGAAGCCGCCCGTGCCGGTGAGCAAGGTCGCGGGTTTGCCGTCGTGGCCGATGAGGTGCGCCTGCTGGCCCAGCGCACGCAGAAGTCCACCGCCGAGATCCAGGCAATGATCGAACGCCTGCAAAGCCATTCCGAAGCGGCGGTCAAGGTCATCGGCGACAGCAGCCGCGCCTCGCAACTGACCATCGAACAGGCCGGCCTCGCCGGTGCAAGCCTGAATGCCATTGGCCAGGCACTGCGCAACCTCAACGGGTTGAACGCTTCCATTGCCAGCGCCACCCTGCAACAGGCCCATGTGGTCGAAGACATCAACCAGAACGTGACCCAGGCAGCCGGTTTGTCCCACAGCACGGCGCTGGCGGCGGAACAGTCGAGCGTGGCCAGCGTCCACCTCAAGGAACTGAGTGAGCAGTTGAACGGGTTGCTCAAACAATTCCGCGTGTAGGCGCCTGGCTTGTAGGCGATAGCGCCCATGAAATCGCCATCGCCGGCAAGCCGGACTCCTACAGGTTTGGGGTGAACCCACAATCCCCAACACCCACGCGATCCGTAGGAGCCGGCTTGCTGGCGATGGCGCCCATGAAATCGCCATCGCCGGCAAGCCGGACTCCTACAGGTTTGGGGTGAACCCACAATCCCC